>JAGWRB010000044.1 GCA_028876725.1 Gemmatimonadota bacterium | reverse complement strand
GCCCGTCCAGTTGACTGATGTCGCCGCTGGGCGAAAGTCGTTCGAATTGCACTGAGAAACCCCGGAAAGGCCGTCGGAATTGGGGCCGGCGGACCGTCGCCGCCCACCCCGGTGCGGCAACAGCGAGCCCGCGGCTTTGGTTCCGTCAGCCGCCCCCCGACTTGTTTCTCCCGGGCGACGAGGGAACCATTCGGGCGATTCAACTGTTGACGTCTATAATGAACGACGAAACCGATGCGAAGCGCGACCGAGACCGGGCATTCCAGCGCGAAGCGCTGGTGTGCCTGGCTGACGTAACGCGGTATGCGCTGGCGCTGACCCGGAACGAGGCGGACGCTGACGACTTGGTGCAGGAAACCTTCCTGCGGGCATACCGCAGTTGGGATCGATACGAGCCGGGCACGGAGTGTCGCGGGTGGTTGTTCACGATCTGCCGAAACCAATTCCTGAACTCCAGGGCCAGGGCCCAGCGCGAGGTGGCGCTGGAGGCGCCCGAATTGGAGGCCCGTCAGGCGGCGATGGTGCACGATACCGTTCGGAACAGTCCGTTGGAAGAAACGTGGCTGAGGGCCGACCTCGCGCCGGCCATCCAGCGGGCGCTGGGGGAGCTGCCGGAGGTGCTGAGGAGTGCCGTGATCCTGGTCGACATGCAGGACATGAAATACGATGAAGCCGCGCGCGTCCTGGAGGTCCCGGTCGGGACCGTGCGCTCCCGGCTGTTTCGGGGGCGCCGCCTGCTCCAGGAAGCGCTGCTCACATACGCACAGGATGCGGGATACGCCCCGTCCGACACGCAAGCCGACCGAGGATCCGACCGATGAAGCTGTTCCGCCGCCACAAGCACCCCCACGGGCCGGAGATGCTGGACTGCGAGGCCGTCATGCAGCAGCTCTGGGACTACCTCGACGAAGAGCTCAGTCCCGACCGTATGGCCGCGATTCAGAGCCATCTCGCGATGTGCGCCCGTTGCTACCCGCAGTACGAGTTCGAGCGGTCGTTTCTCACCGCTCTTGACCGCGCGCAGCAGGAACACTCCGATCCGGCAGGGCTGCGCGACCGCGTCGCGGGGGCCCTGCGCGCAGAAGGGATGGTCGAGATCTAGGTGTTGCCGGGGGCGGAGGTGGTTCACCGAAGCGGGGTGAGCCGCCACGATGCTTCGGCGCGGACGATCCCTGTGCGCGGGTTCCCGGTCGGGCGTCCCTCATGGGGTCCCGACGCCACCCAAGGCCCTAGACACGCGCCGATTGGGAATGCCGGTCGGGGACGGCCCGCTCGCCTGTGTCCAGTCGCGATCGGCGAGACGCACGACCGCCGGCCTCGCCGGCAGTCAGTTCGAGATCCTGAAGCACATTCATGAACGTGACGAATGCGTCGTACGGTGTATCGTACGGACTGAAGTGCTGGTGGACGTCGCCGTCATTCGACCACTTGGTGCAGATGTAGTAGAGGTGATCGCTCGTGGTCAGACGGCGCCACTCCGACAGTAGTTGAGCATTTCCCGTGGCAGCGACCGCCGCGCCGACCTGATGCAGGCGGGCCCTCGCCGCTGCCTGCATCGGATTTCCAAGCCACGCAGTGACTCCACGGTCCTCGTCCGCCCACGACGTGGGCCGGGGAAATGACAGCGCGCCCACGGGCGTGCGCTCGGCGAGCGTGGAAGGGTGCACGAACCGGAGCCCCCGGCGCCGGCAGGCCCCGGGGAGATGCCTCAGGAATTCAAAGATCCCGGTCTCGGCCCACAGGTGCTCGCCGAACGTCTCGTAGTCCAGAAAGAGATGGATGCTGTCGCCGGGTGAGGCCGCCAACCACTCGGCGTAGGTGTCGGCCGTCAACGGCCAGCGGGCCCACCGCCGATCGGCGAATCGGAAGCCGACGTCATCGCTCAGACGATGGTTCCGCGGCAACAACCGCAATCCGGGAGCGGCGGTGGCCGCGTACACGTGGTTTGGCGATCGCCACCCGAGCACGCCATCGGCGCCCTCCACCAGCATGCCCGCGTACGCGAGAGCCTCGATCGTCGGGGCCAGGTCGTCGAAGTAGATGAGTTCCGTATTGCGGAATACCCGGGGCCGCTGATGAAAGTGGCGCGCGATGGTGCGCCGGTGCAGCTCGACCTGCTCGCGAAACTCAGCCGTCTGCCCGAGGCTGGCCAGGCTGTGGTGGAAGGTCTCCGACAGCAGCTCCACACCGCCGGTGCCGACGACACGCTGGAAGCTCTCCAGCACGTGCGGCGCCGTCGCGGACAGCTGCTCGACGACTGTACCGCTCAGGCTCAACGCCATGCGGAATTCTCCGTCGCTGTCCCGAATCAGCCGCTCGACCAGCTGATTGGTGGGCAGATAGCACTTGTGCGCGATCCGCAGCAGGAGTTCGCGATTTTGCCGCTCGTCAAAGTACGTCTGGCCGGTTCCGATGTCGAAGAAGCGGAAGCGCCGCAGACGGTACGGCTGGTGCACCTGCGCGTACAGGCAGACATCACGCATGCCCTACCCCGGGGTGCGCGGCGATGGCCTGCCGGTAGACAGCCTCAATCTGGCGCGCCGGTTCATCGAGGGAGAATCGCGGGCTGGCCACCTCCTCCCGCCCCCTGGCGCCGATCTGTTCTCGCCGGTCTCGATCGCGCAGCAGGTCGACCACGGTGCGCGTCATCTTGTCGACATCCCAGAAGTCGATCTTGATCGCGTTCGACGCGACTTCGGCGACGCCGGCCGCGGGCGGCACGATGCACGGTGTGCCGGCTCGCAGACTCTCCAGAGCGACCAGACCGAATGGTTCGCTCACCGAGGGCATCAGGCAGACGGCAGCCATCCGGAACGCCCGATCGACTTCGGCACCGCCGACGGGGCCCGCGAAGTGCACCCGGTCTGCGATGCCCGATTCCGCGGCGCGCATGATCGCGCGCGGCAGCAGATCCCCGGTGCCGGCCATCACGAAGTGCGCCTCGGGAACGAGGGCCGCCACTCGTCCCGCGACGTCGAGGAAGTAGTCGGGACCCTTCTGGCGCGTGACGCGCCCGAGAAACAGCACGATCGCCGCGTCCGCCGGCAGGGGACTCGCCCCCCCGCCGGTCCATTGTTCGTACACGTCGTCGATACCCCAGTGGACCGCGGTGACCCGCCCCTCCGGGACACCGTATCGGTCCTGGGCCTGCCGCTTGACGGCCCGGCTATTGGTGATCACGTGATCGGCGCCCCGCAGGCCGTCGCGCTCGCGGGCCGCGATCCACGGGTTCGCCCCGTCGCCGGCCCGATCGAACTCGGTTGCGTGGAGATGGGCCACGATCGGCCTGCCGGACACCGCACGCGCTGCCATCCCGGCAGCGTAGGTGATCCAGTCGTGCGTGTGGATGACGTCGTGCGGCTCGTCCAGCGCAATCTCTCCGGCGATGCCCGCTAGGCGGTCGACTTCCGCGAACAGATTCGCGCCGTAGACCGCGGTCCCTTCCGTTCCGGCCGCGTAGGTGCGGGACGCCAGATACGCGCTCGTTCCGCCGTAGGGCTGCGCCGGCGTGGCAATCCGGATGCTCCGCACCCGATCGCGCCGCCACGTTCCGCTTACCAGCCGGAGACCCGGAATCGCGGGTTCGCCGACCGGGAACGGCACAACCAGGGTCACCGCCACGCCGCGGCGGGCCAGCCCTTTGACCAGTCCGAGCGTCGCCGTGGCCAGCCCGCCGCTGAGGTGCGGTGGAAATTCCCAGCCGAACATGAGAACTCGTATCACGGAGTTGCCGCCGTCATGAACCGCGAGAGCGGAGCGCCGCGTTTCGGCACCCCAAGATGGCATGCCAACCGCCGTCCGCGCCGTTTGGTTCCGTTCGTTACCGAATGGAACCATTGCCCCGCATCGTCTGTTGTGGTTCACATGAGGCAGCGACCAGACACCGCCGAGCACCGGCGCATGCGCGACACGCACGATGGGAAGGCGGCCTGGCGGCGATTCGGCCCCTATGTCAGCGAGCGTCAATGGGGCACGGTGCGGGAGGACTACAGTCCGCACGGGACCGCCTGGGACTACTTTCCGCACGACCATGCGAGGAGCCGCGCATATCGGTGGGGCGAGGACGGGCTCGCCGGCTTCTGCGACGATCAACAGCGACTGTGCCTCGGGCTGGCGCTATGGAACAAACAGGATCCGATTCTCAAGGAGCGGCTCTTCGGGCTCACCGGCCCCGAGGGCAACCACGGCGAGGACGTCAAGGAGCTCTACTACTACCTCGATGCCACGCCGTCGCATGCGTACATGCGCATGCTCTACAAGTATCCGCAGGCGGCGTATCCATATGCGTCGCTGGTCGCGGAGAATCGCGAGCGCACCAAGGCGGAACCTGAGTTCGAGATCCTGGACACCGGCGTGTTCGACGACGGCCGCTATTTCGACGTCTTTGTCGAATATGCCAAGGCCACGCCCGAGGATATTCTGATGCGGGTGCGCGTCTGCAATCGCGGGCCGGCAGGCGCTCCCATCGTCGTTATCCCCCAAGCCTGGTTTCGCAACACATGGTCCTGGGGCCGGTGGCCCGAACGCCCGACGATGCGCCGCGCGGGTCCCGATGCGGTCGATCTGACCCATCCTCGGCTGGGGGCATTCGTCCTGTATGCCGACCGCCCCGACCGCGTGGCCTTCTGCGACAACGACACCAATTACCGCCGACTGTACGGGCTCCAGGAAGCACCCGGCTTCTTCAAGGATGCCCTTCACGACCTCGTCGTGCACGGGTGCGAGCAGGCGGTGAATCCGGCCGAAACCGGAACCAAGGCGGGCCTCATCTGGAATCGCAGGATACCGGCGGGCGGTACCGCAGAGTTCCGCCTCCGGATGACCCGGCCCGGGGCAACGACGACTCCCTTCGCCGAGTTCGACGACGTCTTCGCCCGCCGACAGCGCGAGGCGGACGATTTCTACGACGCGATCCAGCGCGGCCTCACGGATCCGGACCTCCGTCGCGTGCAGCGTCAGGCCCTCGCCGGTATGCTGTGGAGCAAGCAGGTCTACTACTTCGACGTTCCGCAGTGGCTCGAGGGCGATCCCGGTCAGCCGGATCCGCCGCGCGAGCGGCTCGCCGGTCGCAACCATGATTGGACGCACCTCAATAACGCCGACGTCATCTCCATGCCGGACAAGTGGGAGTACCCCTGGTACGCGGCCTGGGATTTGGCGTTCCACTGCGTGCCGCTTGCCCAGGTCGATCCCGATTTCGCGAAGGACCAGCTGCTCCTGCTCACGCGCGAGTGGTACATGCACCCCAACGGGCAACTCCCGGCCTACGAGTGGGCGCTCGGCGACGTCAATCCGCCGGTGCACGCATGGGCGGCCTGGCGCGTGTTCGAGATGGACCGCGCCCGGCGAGCGGATGACGGCGACCTCGAGTTTCTGGAGCGCATTCTCCACAAGCTGCTCCTGAACTTCACCTGGTGGGTGAACCGCAAGGACCCCCACGGCCTCAACCTGTTTCAGGGAGGATTCCTCGGACTCGACAACATCGGCGTCTTCGATCGCAGCTCGCCGCTCCCTGTCGACGGCCATGTGGAGCAGGCGGACGGTACCGGGTGGATGGCGATGTATGCGTTGAATCTGCTGCGCATCTCGCTTGAACTCGCCCAGCACCGCCCCGTGTACGAGGACATCGCCACCAAGTTCTTCGAGCATTTTCTTTCCATCGCCGGCGCGATGCGCGACGTCGGGGGCCACGGCATCGATCTGTGGGACGACGACGATGGGTTCTTCTACGACGTACTCCACCACGACGATCCAGGCCGTAACCGCTGCGAGTCGCAGCAGCTGAAGATCCGGTCGCTGGTGGGCCTGATTCCGCTGTTCGCCGTGGAGACCCTCGAGCCGGAGCTGCTCGACCGGGTGCCAGGCTTCCGCCGGCGCATGGAGTGGTTTCTCCGACACCGCCCCGACCTGGCGGCGCTCATCTCCCGGTGGCAGGAACCCGGCGCGGGGAGCCGGCACCTCCTGTCGCTGCTCCGTGGTCACCGCATGAAGCGCATCCTGCGGCGGATGCTCGACGAGACCGAGTTCCTCTCGGCGTTCGGCGTGCGCGCCCTGTCCAAGTACCACCTCGAGCACCCGTATCGCCTCGATCTGGGCGGGGTGACGCACACGGTCGGGTACCAACCGGCAGAGTCGGACAGCGGTCTGTTCGGCGGAAATTCCAACTGGCGCGGGCCGGTCTGGATGCCCGTGAACTACCTGCTGATCGAGTCGTTGCGGAAGTTCCACGCCTACTACGGTGACGACTTTCGCGTCGAATGCCCGACGGGTTCGGGCACCCTGGTCAGTCTGGCCGCGGTGGCGGACGAGTTGTCGTCGCGTGTGATACGACTCTTCGCGGCCGATGCCGACGGCCGACGGCCGAGCTTGGGCGATCACCCGACGTTGCGGCGCGATCCGGAATTTCGGGATTTGTGCCTCTTTTACGAGTACTTCCATGGCGACAACGGACGTGGTGCGGGCGCCTCGCACCAGACCGGTTGGTCCGGGCTGATCGCCACCCTGTTGGTGGACGGCCCCGGGCGCGGGCGGGGAAGCGCATGATTCTCGCCTGCGATGTGGGCGGCACCAAAACCAACGTGGCGCTCCTCGAGCATGCCGACGGCACCTGGCATATGCGGCGACGGGCATCGTACCCCAGCCGCGAGCACGCGTCGCTCCACGAGATCATCTCGGCGTTCCTCGCCGAGCACCCCTCCCGGCTGGACGCGGCGTGCTTCGGCGTCGCCGGTCCCGTGTCGGGAGACCGGGTGGACACGACGAACCTGCCGTGGACGGTGGACGCGAACCGCCTTGCCCGGACGACGGGGCTTCGCCGAGTGTCGTTGGTCAATGACGTGGAGCTCCAGGCCTGGTCGCTGCTCGCGCTGGGCGCGGGCGACCAAGTCACGCTGCAGACCGGCCCGCGCGGGGCCGGCAATTTTGCCGTGATCGCGGCCGGCACCGGCCTCGGGATGTCGGCCCTCGTGCGCGGTGACGGCGTCATCCGGTCGCTCGCCAGTGAGGGCGGCCACGCCGACTTCGCGTCCAACGATGAGACGGATCTGGCGCTCGTGCGGCACCTGCGGCAACGGTTCGCTCACGTGAGCGCGGAACGCGTGGTCTCGGGCCGGGGGCTGTGGAATGTCTACGAGTTCTTTCGCGACCGGGACCGCGCCGACGAACCGGCATGGCTGGCGGGGGCGGTTGCCGATGGCGATCCGGCCGCGGCGGTGGCCCACGCGGCCATGGACGGAAATAGCGGGCTGGCACAGCGTGCCGTGCTGTACTTCCTCGGCGCGTACGGCGCGGAGGCGGGGAATTGGGCGTTGCGGACGATGGCGACCGGCGGCGTGTGGTTGGGCGGCGGCGTGGCTCACAAGCTCCTCGTGGGGCCACCCGGCACGTCCGATAGCTGGCGGGAGCGGGCGCGCGACGCCTTTCTGGCTCGGTTTCGCGCCAAGGGGCGGCTGAGCGCTCTGCTCGAGACCGTGGCAGTGCATGTAATCACGTGCGAGGAGGCGCCGCTGCTGGGCGCGGCCCATTTCGCGCACTCAGCAATCGGCCGCTGAGGCCTCCACCCTAGGCACGCAAGGAACCTACGGACATGAAGATTGGAATGGTCGGTCTCGGCCGCATGGGCGCGAATATGGTGCGCCGGATGCGGCGGCGCGGACACGAGGCGGTGGTGTTCGACCGCGCCCAACCGGCGGTCGAGCGCCTGGTCCGGGAGGGCGCCGAGGGCGCGACGTCCCTCGCTGACCTGGCGCAGCGGCTCGAGGCTCCCCGGGTGGTGTGGCTGATGGTGCCTGCGGCGGTTGTCGACGGGACTATCGCCGACCTGGCCCCCGAATTGGCACCTGGCGACATCATCGTGGACGGCGGGAATTCGTACTACGTGGACGACCGGCGGCGTGCGCACGACCTGACCGCCCGTGGCATTCACTACGTGGACGTCGGGACGAGCGGTGGCGTGTTCGGGCTGGAACGCGGCTTCTGTCAGATGATCGGCGGTGAGATCGACGCCGTGCAGTATCTGGATCCCATTTTCGCAGCGCTGGCGCCGCCAAAGGATTCTGTACCGCCGATACCGCGCCGCGGCGCACGAGCCGGCACCGCCGACCTCGGCTACCTGCACTGTGGGCCGCCCGGCGCCGGGCATTTCGTCAAGATGGTGCACAACGGCATCGAGTACGGCCTCATGGCGGCCTACGCCGAAGGGTTGAACGTTCTGCGACATGCCAACGTCGGACGCGCGTCACAGGAACACGACGCCGAGACCACGCCCCTCCGCCATCCCGAGCACTACCAGTACGACTTCGACCTCGGCGAGATCGCCGAGCTCTGGCGCCGCGGAAGTGTCGTGTCGTCCTGGCTCCTTGACTTGACGGCCGAAGCGCTGCTCGATTCCCCCGACCTCACAGAATTCGCGGGTCGGGTGTCCGATTCCGGTGAGGGGCGTTGGACCGTCAAGGCCGCGATCGACGAGGCGGTTCCGACACCCGTGCTCACCACAGCCCTTTACGAACGGTTCTCGTCGCGGGGCGAGGCCGACTACGCCCATAGGTTGCTATCCGCCATGCGGGCCGCGTTTGGCGGCCACCGGGAGAAGCCATGAGGGCGCCGCAGTCAGGCGCGCTGGTCTTCTATGGCGCGACCGGCGATCTCGCCTACAAGAAGATCTTCCCGGCACTCCACCGCATGGTGAAGGCGGGAGTGCTGAACGTGCCGGTAATCGGCGTGGCACGGCAAGGGTGGTCGCTCGAACAGCTCCAGGGCCGGGCCCGCGAGAGCATCGCACAGCACGGGGGCGGCGTGGATCCCATCGCATTTCCCGCGCTGATGCGGTTGCTCCGCTATGTCGAGGGCGATTACGCGGCCCCCGCCACGTTCGACCAATTGCAGCGGGAGCTCGGCGGCGCCACGCATGCCCTGCACTACCTGGCCATTCCACAATCCCTGTTCGAAACGGTGATTGGCCAACTCACCCGCACCGGCTGCGACCAGAGCGCGCGTCTCGTGCTCGAGAAGCCGTTCGGCACCGACCTCGCCTCGGCCCGGCACCTCAATGGCGTCCTGCACCGATGCTTCGACGAGACGGCGATCTTTCGCATCGATCACTACCTCGGCAAGGAGGCGGTGCAGAACCTGGTCTTCTTTCGATTTGCCAACGCGTTTCTCGAACCCATCTGGAACCGACGGTACGTCGAGAACGTGCAGATCACCATGGCCGAGCCCTTCGGCATCAAAGGGCGCGGCGCGTTTTACGATCAGACGGGCGCGATCCGGGACGTCGTGCAGAACCATCTGCTTCAGGTCCTCTCGAACATCGCCATGGAACCGCCGCCGAGAAGCCACGACGCCGAGACCCTCCGCGACGAAAAGGTGAAGGTGCTCAAAGCCATCGCGCCCCTGGACCCGCGCCACGTCGTGCGCGGGCAGGTTCGCGGGTATCTTGACGAACCCGGGGTGGCACCGCGGTCCCGCACCGAGACGTTCGTCGCCCTCACTCTTCGCATCGAGTCGTGGCGATGGGAGGGGGTGCCATTCTTCGTCCGCACCGGCAAGAGCCTGCCCGAAGCCTGCACGGAGGTCGTGGTCAAGCTGCGCCGCCCTCCGCCGGTCGCGGGGGTGCCCCTGGCACCGAATTACGTGCGCTTTCGACTCGGTCCGGATTTCCAGATCGGACTCGGTGCAACGGTTCGAGAGCCGGGGCTTCCGCAGGGTCATCCGCTCGAGCTGCTCGCCAAGCACGATCACGAAGGCGCGGAAACCGACCCGTACGCCGAGTTGCTGGGTGATGCGATGCGCGGCGAGACGTTCCGTTTCGCCCGCCAGGACTATGTCGAAGAGGCGTGGCGCATCGTCGATCCGATCCTGGTTCCCGCGGCACCGCCGATCGTCTACGAGCCCGGATCGTGGGGCCCCCCCGAGGCCCGGGCGCTGGTGCCGGGCGGGTGGGCCGACCGCGCGAGGCAACCGTAAGCCATGCCCAGCCCGCATCACACGGTCTGGCTGTGTCGCCACGGGGAGACGCCGTGGACGGTGCTCGGCCGGCACACGGGTCGGACCGACGTTCCGCTGACGGCACAGGGGCAGCGGCAGGCGGAGGCGCTCGGGCAGCGTCTCGCCTGCTGACCCTTCTCCCTCGTGCTCACCAGTCCTCTCGCGCGCGCGCGGACGACGTGTCAGCTCGCGGGCTACGAAAGCGCGGCGCAGGGCGACGTCGATTTGCAGGAATGGGACTACGGCGCCTATGAGGGAATGACCACCAGGGAGATCCGGATCGAGCACCCGGCGTGGACGATTTGGACCGACGGCGCGCCGCTCGGCGAGAGCCCCACCGAAGTCGGGCGGCGCGCCGACCGCGTGCTTGCCCGCCTGCAGGCAATCGATGGCGATGTCGCGCTGTTTGCCCACGGCCACCTGCTCCGGGTGCTCGCCGCCCGCTGGCTCGGACTGCGGCCCTCCGCCGGCGCCCTGTTCGCGCTCGATACGGCGTCGCTCAGCGTGCTGGGGTACGAGCGGGAGCAGCGTGTCGTCCACCACTGGAACGAGATCTGCCACCTCCCGGAGGCATGATGCACGAGGAAACACTGGCCGACACCGACGCGGTGGGCCGCCGGGCCGCCCAGCTGGTCGCCGAGCACGCGCGACGTGCCGTGGAAGGGCGCGGCCGGTTCCTGCTCGCCACCAGCGGCGGCACCACGCCGTGGCGCATGCTGCGTCTGCTGGCCGAGGAGGACGTACCGTGGCCGCGGGTCCACCTGTTCCAGGTCGACGAGCGCGTGGCGCCCGACGGCCACCCCGATCGGAATCTGACCCACCTGCACGAATCTCTGTTGGTACATCTGCCGGTCCCGCCGGCCGGCATCCACACGATGCCCGTAGACGCGCCGGACCTGGAGCGGGCCGCGGCCGAATACGGCGCGGTCCTGCGGGACATGGGGGGCGATCCACCGGTGCTCGACCTCGTGCACCTCGGGCTTGGCGAGGACGGGCACACGGCGTCTCTCCTCCCCGGCGACGCCGCGGCTGCGACCGCGCGTGCCGATGTCGCGGCCACGGCTTCCTATGCGGGCCGTCGGCGCCTGACGCTCACGGTACCGATGATCAATCGCGCGCGAGCCATCCTCTGGGTCGTAACCGGCGCGGCGAAGGGGGCCGCGTTGGCGCGCTTGCGCCGCGCCGACCGGGGGATCCCGGCGGGGCGCATCCGCCGCCACGACGCCACGATTCTCAACGACGCGGCCGTCGACCTGGCGTCACTCTCACACTGACGGGGCTCTATGCCGCTTCCGACCGATATCGACCAACTGTCCATCGCCACGATTCGAACGCTCTGCATCGATGCCGTCCAGCAGGCGAACTCCGGCCACCCGGGAACGCCGATGGCCATGGCGCCGGCGGCTTACGCGCTCTGGCAGCACGTGTTGCGATTCGACCCCGACGATCCGATCTGGCCCAACCGCGACCGCTTCGTGCTGTCGATGGGCCATGCGTCCACCCTGCTCTACAGCTTGCTCCACCTGACGGGTACCAAAGCCGTCAACAGCGACTACGAGCGACTGGGCCGCGTCGCTGTATCGCTCGAGGATCTCGAGCGGTTCCGACAGCTCGACAGTCGGTGTCCCGGGCATCCCGAATATCGTTGGACGTCGGGCGTCGAGACGACGACCGGGCCGCTCGGCCAGGGCGTTGCGACCAGCGTCGGCATGGCCATCGGCGCCCGCTGGATGGCGGCCAGGTTCAACCGGCCCGGATTCGACCTCATCGACTACGACGTGTATGCGATGGCCGGCGACGGGTGCATGATGGAAGGCGTGTCCGGTGAGGCGGCATCCCTCGCCGGGCATCTCGCCCTCGCCAACCTCTGTTGGATCTACGACAACAACCGGATCACCATCGAAGGCCGCACGTCCCTCGCCTTCTCGGAGGACGTCGCCACGCGCTTCATCGCGTACGGATGGAACGTCACCCGCGTCGGGGACGCGAACGACCTGGAGATGTTGTCGCGCGCCCTGGTCACGTTCAGACGTACCACCGGGCGGCCCACGCTCATCATCGTCGATAGCCATATCGGCTTCGGATCCCCCAACAAGCAGGATTCGCACGCAGCCCACGGCGAGCCGCTGGGACCGGATGAGGTTCGCCTCACCAAGCGCGCCTACGGATGGCCGGAGGACGCCCGCTTCCTGGTGCCCGACGAAGTGCGCGCTCACTTCGCGCGCTCTATCGGGGCCCGCGGAGCCCGTCAGCACGCCGAATGGACCGCCCAGTTCACGCGGTACCGCGCGCAATATCCCGATCTCGCCGATCAGTTCGATCGCATGCAGCGCCGGCTGCTGCCTCAGGGCTGGGATCGCGACATCCCGGCCTTCGCGGCGGATGCGACCGGGATCTCGGGGCGCGACGCGTCGGCGCGCGTGCTGAACGCGATCGCCCCCAACTTCCCCTGGTTGGTGGGGGGCTCGGCGGACCTCGCCCCGTCCACCAAGACCCGCTTGACCTTTGACGGCGCCGACGATCTTTCGGCCGCCGACCCGGGCGGCCGGAATATCCACTTCGGGGTGCGCGAGCACGCCATGGGCTCCGTTCTCAATGGACTCGCGCTCTCCAAACTGCGGGCGTTCGGCTCGCAGTTCCTGATCTTCAGCGACTACTCGCGCCCGACGCTTCGCCTCTCAGCGCTGATGGAATTGCCGGTGATCTATATCTACACGCACGACTCGATCGGCGTCGGCGAGGACGGGCCCACGCATCAGCCGGTGGAACACCTCGCGTCGCTCCGCGCCATTCCCGGCCTGCGTGTGTTCCGTCCCGCCGACGCCAATGAAGTGGCCGCCGCGTGGCGCTCCATCGTCCCGCTCCGACACGTACCCGTGGCGCTCGTGCTGTCCCGGCAGGCGTTGCCGACGCTCGACCGGTCGCGATATGGCTCGGCCGACGGCGTGGCCCGCGGGGCGTACGTTCTGGCCGAATCGACGGGCCACCCACCCCAGGTGCTGCTCCTCGGCACGGGAAGTGAGGTGCCGTTGTGCCTCGCCGCTCATGAGCGCCTCCTCGCCGAGGGGATTCGGAGCCGGGTGGTCAGCATGCCGTGCTGGGAGTTGTTCGAGGAGCAGGACCAGGAGTACCGGGATTCTGTCCTTCCGCCCGAGATAACGGCGCGCGTCGCCGTCGAACAGGCAGCCACGTTCGGCTGGGAGCGCTATGCCGGCACGTCGGGCCGCGTCATCGGCATGCGTTCGTTCGGAGCCTCCGCCCCACTCAAGGCGTTGCTCACGAGGTTCGGGTTCACCGTTGACGCGGTAGTGACCGCCGCCAAGGAGATGCTGTGAACTCGCGTCACTTGTGGCACCACTATCAGGACTCGCTGTGCGGCGTAGAGGCCCTGGGCCTGTCCCTGGACATCTCCCGTATGCGATGCGACGACGGCTTCTTCCGGCGGATGGCCGAGCCCATGGAGCGGGCCTTTCAGGCGATGGATGCGCTGGAACAGGGCGGCATCGCCAACCCCGACGAACAGCGCCGCGTGGGACACTATTGGCTACGCGCGCCCGAACTCGCGCCCGAGCCCGGTATCACCCGCGCGATCCTCGTCGTCCAGGAGCAGATCCGCGCGTTCGCGGCGGAAGTGCACACGGGGCGCCTGCGACCCGTTCGTGAAAAGCACTTCCGCCACGTCCTCGTGATCGGCATCGGCGGCTCCGCCCTCGGGCCACAGCTCGTCGCCGACGCGCTCGGCGGCGTCAACGACCCGCTCGCCGTGCACTTCTTCGACAACACCGACCCCGACGGCATGGCACGCACGCTGGCGCGCTTGGCCGGCGGACT
Source organism: Gemmatimonadota bacterium (assembly GCA_028876725.1). Taxonomy (GTDB): domain Bacteria; phylum Gemmatimonadota; class Gemmatimonadetes; order Gemmatimonadales; family Gemmatimonadaceae; genus JAGWRI01. The sequence continues at coordinate 48,284 of JAGWRB010000044.1, read as the reverse complement.
GGCCTCCACGCTCACGCTGGTGATTTCCAAGTCGGGCGGCACCACGGAGACCCGCAACGGCATGCGGATCGCCGCCAAGGCGTACCAGGATATCGGGCTTCCGTTCGCGCGCCACGCCGTCGCCATCACGGGCGCCGACAGCGCCCTCGACCGGACGGCGCGGACTGACGGCTGGCTGGCGCGGTTCCCGATGTGGGATTGGGTGGGAGGCCGCACATCCGTGCTGTCGGTGGTGGGGCTGCTGCCCGCGGCGCTGCAGGGCTTCGGCATCGACGAGATCCTGGGCGGCGCGCGCGACATGGACGTGGCCACGCGCCGCCGCACAGTGCGTGACAATCCGGCGGCGCTGCTCGCGCTCATGTGGTACCACGCCGGGGGCGGCCGCGGACTCAAGGACATGGTGATACTGCCTTATCGTGATCGCCTGCTCCTGTTCTCGCGGTACCTGCAGCAATTGGTCATGGAATCGCTCGGCAAGGAACGCGATCTCAGCGGGGCGACCGTTCACCAGGGCATTGCCGTCTACGGCAACAAGGGGTCTACCGACCAGCACGCGTATGTGCAGCAGCTGCGCGACGGCGTCGCCAACTTCTTCGTGACATTCATCCAGGTGCTGCAGGACCAGACCGGCAGTCCACTGGAAGTCGAGCCTGACATCACCTCTGGTGACTACCTGCTGGGGTTCCTGCTCGGCACGCGCGACGCCCTGTTCCAGAACGACCGAGAGTCCATGACCATCACCGTGCCCGACGTCAGCGGCCGAACGCTCGGGGGGCTCATCGCCCTCTATGAGCGCGCCGTCGGCTTCTACGCGTCGCTGATCGGCATCAACGCCTACCATCAACCGGGCGTGGAGGCCGGGAAGGCAGCCGCGAGCGCGGTCATCGCGCTGCAGCGCGCCGTGTTGGACGCCCTTCGGCGTGCGCCCGGCGTAGCGCGCACCGCGGACGAGTGGGCAACGGCGACGCATGCGGCCGATCAGGCGGAGGTCATCCATAAGGTGCTCGAACATCTGGCCGCAAACGGTCGGGTGCTGCGCACACCCGGCGGCCCCGCGGTGGCGCGGTATTCGCTGCCGCAGATTCGCTGACCCACGGCCACCGCAGCCCCGGGTCGGCCTCCTCTCACCGCGGACTATCCATGCCGAATCCCCTTATCACGCTCCAGCGCCTGGGCCAGTCGCCCTGGCACGACAACATCCACCGTGATCTCATCACGAGCGGACAACTCGCCCGGATGATCGCCGAAGGCGACATTACCGGCCTCACGTCGAACCCGACGATCTTTGAGCAGGCCATTGCCGGCGGCACCGCGTACGACGCCGCCATCCGCGGTTTTGCAGCGGAGGGCAGGAGCGCGGAACAGATCTTCGACGCTCTGGCCATCGCCGACATACGCGACGCCGCCGACCTGTTCCGGCCGGTTTTCGAGCGCACCGGGGGGAGCGACGGCTACGTGAGCATCGAAGTGGCGCCGACGCTGGCGCAGGACACCGCGGGCACGCTCGCCGAAGCCCGTCGTCTCTGGCGTGCCGTGGACCGTAAGAACCTACTCGTCAAGATCCCGGCCACAGCGGCCGGGCTTGGCGCCATCCAAGCGGCGACCGCCGACGGCATCAACGTCAACGTCACGCTCATCTTTTCGCTCGAGCGGTACGCGGCCGTAATGGCGGCGTACATTGCCGGGTTGCGAGCACGCGCCAACGCCGGCCTCCGCGTCGATGCGGTCTTTTCGGTCGCGAGTTTCTTCGTCAGCCGCGTGGACACGGTGGTCGACCGGCTACTCGACCAGCGGATCGCCGCCGCTCCCGATGCGGCCCCGATGTTCGCGGAGCTGCGCGGCAAGGCTGCCATCGCCAACGCCAAGCTGGCGTACGCCGCCTGTCAGCGCGTATTCTCCGGGCCCGAGTTCTCGGACCTGGCGGCGCTGGGCGCGCGGCGCCAGCGCCCACTGTGGGCGAGCACATCATCGAAGAATCCGACGTATGCCGACACCTACTACGTGGAGGCGTTGATCGGGGTCGATACCGTGAACACCATGCCGCCGGCCACGATCGCCGCCTATCGGGACCACGGCGCGCCGGCGCTTCGCGTCGCCGAAGGGCTGGACGCTGCGGCCGAGACGATCGGCGCGCTGGCGGCCGTCGCCATCGACTTTGAGGCCGTACTCGAGCAACTCGCACGGGAAGGGGTGGCGTCGTTCAGCCGATCCTTCGCGTCGTTGCTCGCCGTGCTCGTCCAACGCATGGCCACGGCAGGCCGGATCGTGCGCCCGCGATGACGGAACTGTCGCCACGTGCCATCCGCCTGGGCCGCGAGGCGTGCGGAGCGCTCGACCAGTCGCAGCGGCTCGAATGGCTCGTCACCAACGGCATCGGCGGCTACGCGTCGGGAACGGTGGCCGGCGTGCGGACACGCCGGTACCACGCGCTGCTGGTCGCAGCGCTCGACCCACCCGGGGAACGCGTGGTCCTCGCGGCCGAAGTCCATGAAGCCCTGGACTGTGGCGACGGCCCGACGCCACTGCACGCATCTCGATGGCGGGACGGGAGCGTGAGCCCGCGAGGTTTCGAGCATATCGAAGCGTTCTGGCTCGAGGGCGGCGTCCCCGTCTGGCGGTTCTGCGTCGGCCATGTGTGTCTGGAGAAGCGGGTCACGATGGCGCGGGGACGGAACGCCACCGTGGTGGCCTATCGCCTCGTGCGCGCGTCGGCCCCGGTGCATCTTGCCGTGAAGGTCCTGGCCGTGCACCGCGACTTTCACGGGAATACGCGGGCGGGCGCTTCGCCGATGAGCGTGGAAGACACGGGCGACGGCATCGTGGTGGCCCCGCGTGCCGGCGGCCGCCCGCTGTACATCCGGAGCCCGTCCATGGTGGTAGCCCCGACCCACGTCTGGTACGAAGGCTTCCTGTTCGACCGCGAGCGCGAGCGGGGACTGGATCCCCTCGACGATGCGCTGCACGTCGCTACGGCGACCGTCGATCTGCGCCCGGGCGCGGACGCCGGACTCGTGCTTGCGGCAGAATCGGGCGACTTCGACCCGGAGGAAGTATTCGCCGAAGTCCGGCGCCACGAAGCCGACGTTGTCGCACGTTATCATGCGCGCCAGGGGGTGCGCGCCGACCCGATCGGTGCCCGGCTCGCGCTCGCGGCCGATCAATTCCTCGTGCGGCGCGGACACGGTGGCGATGAGGCGTGGAGCATCATCGCTGGATACCACTGGTTCGGGGAGTGGGGGCGCGACACGATGATCGCGCTCCCCGGCCTTGCGCTGGTCACGGGGCGCTCCGACGTGGCACGGCACGTCCTGCAGACCTACGCCGGATTTGTCGATGGCGGGATGCTGCCCAATCGATTGCCGGATGGCGGCAGTCCACCGGAGTACAACACGGTCGACGCGACCTTGTGGTACCTGGAGGCGATTCGCGCATACACCGTGACTACCGGCGACCTGGGGGTCGCGCGGACCCTGTGGCCCGTCCTCGAGGGGATCATCGCAGCCCACGAGCGGGGCACGCGCTACGGGATTCGCATGGATCCGCGCGACGGCTTGTTGCGATCCGGCCAAACGGGCGTGCAGTTGACGTGGATGGACGCGAAGCTCGGTGATTGGGTCGTCACCCCGCGGGAGGGCAAGTGCGTCGAGGTCAATGCGCTCTGGTACAACGGTCTGGCCGCGATGGCCGATCTGGCCGTTCGGCTGGGTCACGACGCTGCCACTTGGACCGAGCGCGTGGAACGCACCCGCTCGGGGATGCAGCGATTCTGGAGTGAACACCGGGGATACCTGATCGATGTGCTCGACGGCCCGTCGGGAAACGATGAGTGCCTGCGGCCAAACCAGATCCTCGCCGTCGCGCTGGCGTTCAGCGCGTTCGGCGACCGGGAGCAACGTGCGGCGGTCGATGCGTGTGCGCGCGCGCTCCTGACGTCGCACGGCCTCCGAAGCCTGGCCCCGGACCAGGAGGGCTACCGGCCGCATTACGAGGGCGACGTCGCATCGCGCGACGGCGCGTACCACCAGGGCACCGTGTGGGCGTGGCTGCTCGGGCCCTTCGCACTGGCGCACTTCCGGGTGTATCACGAGATGGACACGGCGCGTGCGTTGCTCGATCCGCTGCTCGACCATCTGCACTCCCACGGCCTCGGTTCGATCGCCGAGATCTTCGATGGCGCCCCGCCTCACTGGCCGCGCGGGTGCATTGCGCAGGCCTGGTCGGTGGGAGAAATCCTGCGAGCCTGGACGCAACTTCACGATGACGCCGGCCGTTGACCGTCGTCGCCGTCCAGGAGACGACGTCGATCGCACAGCACCGGAGCCAAGTGACATGACCCGGCTGAGCGGTTGTCTCCCATTCCGCGTGCGCGTCAAAGCTCAACTCCGCGCGGCTGCCATCGAACGGGATGTTCGAGGTCGCCACGGTTCTTCCCACTGCCACGCGCGGGCGGATCTTCGCGGGCCTGGCGGCCCTTGCCCTGTACCTGACTACAAGGTGTATCATGATGAGAGCCTGGAATGGAGGTCCATGACGCTGACCATTGGACAACTGGCGGAGGCCGGCGCGGTCAACGCGGAGACCATCCGCTACTACGAGCGGATGGAGCTGCTCCGCGCCCCGGAACGGACCGCCGGCGGCTACCGGCAGTACGGGCCGTCGGAATTGCGCCGGCTCCGGTTCATCCGACGAGCCAAGGCGCTGGGTTTTTCTCTCGCCGAGATTCGCGAGCTGCTTGCTCTGCGCGTCCACGATCCTCGGTCTTGTGGTGCCGTTTCCCGGCGGGTGGACGTAAAGATTCAGGGGGTGGAGCAGCGGATGCGCGAAATGCGGTCGATGTTGAGAACTCTGAAGCGCCTGCGAGCATCTTGCGCCACGGGGACGCCAACCGTGGAATGTCCCATACTGGAGGCACTGGACGAAGATGCCTGACGAGACCGGAGCGACGACGAAATCGGCCCTGGCGGCCGGGGGCGGGGTGATCGCGGCCATTGCGTCCGCGCTCTGTTGCGCGGGCCCCCTGGCCGCCGTCGCCCTCGGCGTCTCGGGGGCCGGCTTGGCGGCGCGGTTCGAGCCGCTTCGCCCCTACTTTCTGATCGCGACCGCCCTGCTTCTCGGCGCCGGGTTCTGGGTGCTGCGCCGCGAGGAATCGCGCGCCTGCGAACCCGGCCGACTGTGCGCCAGCCCGGCGGCGCGGCGCCGCATGCGCATCATCCTCGATGTGGCCACGGGCGTGGCCATCCTTTTCGCGACCTTTCCCGCCTGGTCAGCGTGGGTCCTGTCGTGAGCACACGGCACTTTCCTGGAGGAACGCCGCAATGAAGGTTATGACAACCGCCCTACTCGTCGCGCTTGCCGGCGGCGCCGTGCTTTGCCCGGTGTGCGTCCCGCACGCGGCCACCGCGAGCGCGGCCGTGACGACGCGCTCGCTGGTCCCACCCGATACCGCGACCGCCCGCTTGCATGTGTCCGGGATGACGTGCGGCTCGTGTCCCGTCACGGCTCGGCTCGTGTTGCGCCGTGTTCCGGGGGTCTACTCGGCCACGGTGATCCTCGGCGACAGCCTCGCCGTGGTGCGTTATGATCCGCGCAAGGTGACCCCGGCGCGCATTGCCGGAGAATTGACCCGGCTCACGGGCTTCGGAGCGCGGATGCTTTCCACCGCCGCCAGATCGGCGCCACGCGAGCGCGCGGGGGGGCTATGAGCGGCCCATGGCGCGAGGTGACCATCGAGGTGAACGGGATGACCTGCGAGCACTGCGAGCGGACGGTCGCCGCCGCGCTCCGGGGCGGCCCGGGGGTGCAGCAGGTGATCGAGGTCAGCCAGACGGGCAGTCGCGCGCGCATCACGGCCGGCCCCGAGGCGACCGCGGCCAGCATCGAAGGCGCCGTCGCGAAGGCCGGCTACGAGGCGCGCGTGCGACCCGAACCGCGAGCGAATCCCGCCTCCGCAAGCCCGGCGCGCGCGGGCCACGACTACGACCTCGCGATCGTCGGCGGGGGCTCGGCCGGATTCGCCGCCGCGATCAAGGCGGCCGAGTTGGGCGCCAGGGTGGCCATGGTCGAGGGGGCCACGCTCGGGGGCACGTGCGTCAATGTAGGATGCGTGCCCTCGAAGACGTTGATCCGGGCCGCCGAGGCCCAACACTGCCGCGTGCACCACGGTTTTCGTGGCATCCCCGCTACCGACGGGCGCGCGGACTGGCCGGCCGTGCGCGCCGAGAAAGACGCCCTCGTGGCGCACCTTCGGCAAGCCAAGTACTGGGACGTTCTGGCGTCGTACCCGTCGGTCACGCTGTTCGAAACGCGGGCGGAGCTCGCGTCCGGCCACGACGTTCGGCTCGCCGACGGCAGGACGCTCACCGCCGGCAAGATCATCGTCGCCACGGGGGCGTCTCCATGGCCTGCGCCGATCCCCGGGCTGGCCGAGGCCGGGTTCCTGGACAACGCGTCGGCAATGGCGCTTCAGCATCTGCCTGCCTCGCTGATCGTGGTCGGGGCGAGCACCTTGGGACTGGAGTTGGCGCAGATGTTCGCGCGGCTCGGCGTTGCGGTTACGGTACTGGAAGCGCTTCCCCACGTGGTGCCCGCCGAGGATCCGGCAGTGGGTGCCGCGCTGGCCGGCTACCTCATGGCGGAAGGGCTTGAGGTATGTACCGGGGTCCGCATCGAGCGGGTAGACCGGACCGTCCACGGCTACGCCGTCACGCTCCACGACGACGGGCACGCGCGGACGGTGAGTGCCGAGCGGCTGCTGGTCGCCACGGGACGTCGGCCGAATACGTCCGGCTTCGGCCTCGAATCGGCGGGAGTCTCGCTCGGCGCCAGGGGCTCGATCACGGTGAACGAGTATCTGCAAACGGCGAACCCCGACGTCTATGCAGCCGGCGACGTCATCGGAGACCCGATGTTCGTGTACGTGTCCGCCTACGGCGGGACCGTGGCGGCCGAAAACGCGCTGATGGGACATGGGCGGCGCTACGACCTCACGGCGTTGCCCAGGGTCACGTTCACGGATCCCGCCGTCGCGTCGGTGGGGGTGACCGGCGACCAGGCCCGGGCCGATGGGATTGAACCGTTAGTGTCGACGCTCCCCTTGGAACACGTTCCGCGCGCCCTGGCGGCACGCGACACCCGGGGGTTCGTGAACCTGGTAGCAGATGGGGCGACGCGCCGGATCATCGGCGCGCACATTCTGGCCGCCGAAGCGGGGGAGATGATTACCGAGGCCTCGCTGGCCATCAGGTACGGGCTGACGATCGAAGATCTGAGCGCGGCGTTCCATCCGTATCTCACGCTGTCTGAAGGGATCAAGCTCGCCGCGCAAACTTTCAACAAGGATGTCGCGAAGCTCTCATGTTGCGCGGCATAACCGATCGGTCCCGGAAGCGGCCCCGCGTCTCTCACGGTCCCGGCATCGGCGCAGATCGCTCGTCATAGGAGGTGAGGATGCGTTCCGCTTTGGGTCGTCAGTCCGTCGGTCTCATCGGCACGCTGTTCGTCAGCGCGTGCTGCTTGGGCGCTGCCCCCATCGTCATCGCGGCAGCCTCGGTGGTGGGGTTGGGGGCCGTGCGGCACGCGATGAACGTGTACGTCCTGGGGCCGCTCATGACGCTCTCGGTGCTCTGGATCGGGTGGAATCTCGCGGTTCAGGGGCGCGCGCTCGCCGGCCGGGCATCCCGCTACGCCGTCTTCTGGGCCGGCATCGTCGGGGGCACGCTCGCGTGGGCTGGGGTCCTGCTGCCGCACATCGTCCGCGGCACCGGCCGTCCGGCCGACGTCCTCATCGTGGTCGGAATGGTGACGCTGATCGGTGCGTCGTTGAAGGGCGTGATGGATCAGCGCGGGGTTCGTTGAGCGCGGGCTCCCACGGCAGCGGCGCCCCCGTGGACTTCCGAAGGGGCCTTGGCCGCCGGCCCGGGTCGCGGGTTCGTCAACGCCGGTTGGTCCGGGTCTTCCATCAAGACAAGCTCGGGTTTCGGGCGTGCACTCCTTCAGACCGCGCAATTCGCCGCAATCCCCCGTCATCAAGTTACCACCCTTTTTACCACCAACGCCAAACGTGCTCCCGAGGCCGAGAGCACGTTTGTGATGGCTGCGTCCATTTTCCCTATGAGAATCGAGTGCCCGAGGCGGGAGTCGAACCCGCACGCCGTTGCCGGTGGGGGATTTTGAGTCCCCTGCGTCTACCAATTCCGCCACCCGGGCGCTGCGCCGGAACATAGCCACGGCGGGACGGCGCCTCAACGCCGTCCCGCCGTTTTTCCGCTTCAGCGCCTCACCGCCTCACGCCCTCACCCGTTCACCGCCCCGTCGAATCCGGCGGCGGCCGGTCCCCGCCCATCATCGGCGGCCGCATCATGTTGAGTTGACGCTGCACGCGCTCTACCAGGGCCCGGTATTTCGCGAGCTGCACCGGCGTCATGATCCCGCTCAGCTCCCTGTCCTCGGCGTCGGTCAGGTCGAGCCGGCGCCGCGGGAGCGCCTGCAGCCGATCGGACAGTTTCGCCACGCTGTCCTGATCGGGCTGGGCCTTCGACAGCTCGTCGCGCAGCGCCATGCGGATCCCCCGCTCCTCGCGCGCCAGGGCCTGCCGCTGCTGCGCGTACGAGCGATTGATCGGGGCCAGCTTGCGCATCTGCTCGTCGTCGAGCCCCACCTGGTTGCGCACGGCGCGCGTGAACGCCTGGCGGATCTCACGCTGAATGCGCATCCGCTCCGCGCCGCGCCCGCGCATCATCGGCGGCGGCCCGTCACCCCGGCGCCCCGTGTCCCCCTGCGCCCGCGCCGTTACGGGCGCCGCCACGAGCAGTGCCGCGAGGGCCAGCCAAGTCCGTCGCGCGTTTCGCATCACACCCCTCCGTTGGTCACCGTGACGGCCGGGACCGACGCGTCGGGCTCGGCCATCGGCACCGCGCTCATGTGCTCCACGTCCTTGAGCAGGGCCTGAAGCTGCGCATCGGTGAGTTCAGAGTAGTCATATCCCACTGAGAGCTCCACGTCGCCGGTGGCCGTGCCGCCGACGGCGGAATCGTACGTGGAGGCCACCACGGCGGGCCGCGTGCGGTCGGCATCCGGCGCCCGACGCATCTGGCGCGCCACGAGCGTCCCGCCGGCGGCCATGAACACCACGGCGGCGGCGATCTGCCACGCGTGTGAACTCCACGCGCGCCACCGCGCCAGCTCCGGCGCGGGCAGCGCCGACACGATGCGCGCCACGTCCACGCGGACGCGCGGCGCCAGCGCCTGCACCTGCCGCAGCAGCGCCAGCTCCTCGCGGCAGCTCACGCACTCGGCGACATGCGCCTCTACGCGGGACCGCGTCGCCCCGTCGAGCGCGCCGTGCAGCAGCTCCGGCAACAGGTCCCGGATCTCTCGGTTGGGGCATTCAGTCATCGAGAAACTCCTTGATCGTCTGCACGGCGTTGTGATAGTGCACCCGCGCCGCGCCCTCCGTCGTGCCGACCACGTCGGCGATGTCCTTGTACGTTAGACCTTCGGTGACGCGCAATGTGAAGACCTCGCGCTGCTTGGGCGACAACCGCGCCATCGCCTGACCGATGCGCCGCTCCGTTTCCCCCGCCACCACCCCGTCGAGCGCGTCCACCTCGGTGACGGCGTCGGCCTCGTCGATCTGCACGCGGTCGCGCCGTCGGCGATCGGCCCGCCGGCGATCGAGCAACAGCCGCCGGGCGATGGTGAACAGCCATGTTCGGAGGGAGCTGTCGGCCCGGAACCCGTCGAGCGCGCCGAAGGCCCGCACGAAGGTGTCCTGCACCAGCTCGTCCACCTCCTCGCGCTCCCCACAACTGACCACGAAGCGCGCCACCGCCGGGGCGTGCCGGGACACGAGCAGCGTCGCTGCCCTTTCATCCCCTGCCCGCCATGCGTCGATGAGCTCGAGGTCCCCCCGTTCATCCCTGCTCCGGATCGCGTCGGTCATGTGGGTCCCGATGGTCGGACGTCGGCGCCCCCGCGGCGTTAAGAACTTGCCCAATGGCGGGTGCGGCAATTATACACCGCCATGGCCGATCGCGACCCCCACCCCCACGCCCGCCCCGAACGCATCGGGCACCGCGGCGCCCCGCGCGAATTCGACGAGAACACGATCGAGGGATTCGTGCGCGCCGTGGAGCGCGGCGCCGACGCCGTGGAGCTGGACGTGCACCGTACGCGCGACGGCGCCGTCGTCGTGCATCACGATCCCGACGTGCGTTTGCCCAATGGATCCCGGGCCGCCATTGCCGAATTGATGCTGGCCGAAGTCGCCGCCTGCCGGCTCGCGCGGGGCGGCTCGATCCCCACGCTCAACGCCGTGTTCGATGCCATCGGCGGCCGGGCCACGATCTACGTGGAGCTCAAGGGCGCGGGTACGGGCGAGCCATCGGCGGAGATCGCGCGTGCGTATGGGCACCGCTGCGCGTTTCACAGCTTCGACCACGACGCCGTGCTGCAACTTCGCGCTCGCCATCCCGAACTGGCATACGGCATGCTGCTCGACCGGGGAACACGCCAGGCGACGGCCGCCGTGTCGCGAATTCCGGTGCGCGACCTGTGGCCGCACTGGTCGCTGGTGGACGCCGAATTCATGGCAGCCGCGCGCGCCGCTGAGAAACGCGTGATCGTGTGGACGGTGAACGACGCCGACCTCGCCGAGCGGCTCACGGCGCTGGGCGTGGACGGCCTCTGCACCGACGACGTGCGAATTCTGGATCGCCCACCCGCCTGAGGCGGGTCAGGCGCCGGCCGCGTGCTCCTCCGGCGGAGCGGGTGCAGGTTCGGCTGCCGCCGGCTCGGCCGGAGGTTCCTGGCCGGGCGTAGACGGCGATCGGCGGGCGGCCGCCTCCTTCAGCAGCGTCTCGAGTCGCGCGATTTCCGCCTGCGACGACGCCAGTTCCGACGCATGCCGGTTGTAGACGTCGGGCGCGATCTCGCCGCCGTCCTTCCTGGCCTTGAACACGGCGTAGCCCAGCCGTTGCGCCGCGCGGTCGGCGGTCTGACGGGCCCGCATGAGGTCGAGGCGCAGCTTGCCTTCGTCGATGGCGCTGTGGGCGGCGCGTGTGGCGCGCTCCACTTCGTCGCGGATCCGGTTCCAGATGGGCACGGGTTCCTCCGCCGCTGGTGACACTGGAACCTACGCTGGGAAGGCGGCGAAAGTTGCGAGCGAGGGGGGAACGCAAAGCGCCCCCGGCCGTTTGGGCCGGGGGCGCGGAAACACGTGGCGACTGGCGCTTACGCGGCCGAGGTCGTCTCGGACTCGGCGGACGCGGGGTACACGCTCACGCGGTAGCGCGCCTTGGAGTGGTGCTCGAACTTCACGACCCCGTCGATGAGCGAGTAGATCGTGTAGTCGGTGCCCATGCCGACGTTGCGGCCGGGGTGCCACTTGGTGCCGCACTGGCGAACGATGATGTTGCCGGCCGCCACGGGTTCGCCGCCGTACTTCTTGATGCCGCGGAACTTTGGATTGCTGTCGCGGCCGTTGCGGGAGGAGCCGACGCCCTTTTTATGTGCCATGACGAATCTCTCAGCCGAGCTTGATGTCGTTGATCATCACTTCGGTGAAGCCCTGCCGGTGCCCCTGCTTTTTCGCGTAGTTCTTGCGACGCTTCATCTTGAACACGACGATCTTGTCGCCGCGGCCCTGACGCAGGATCTCGCCGGTGACCTTGGCCCCGGTGAGCGTGGGCACCCCGGTCTTGACGGTCTTGCCGTCGGAGCCGAGGAGGACCTCGTTGAACTCCACCGTGCCGCCGGGCTCACCCGGCAGCGAGGGAATCTTGTAGTAGCGACCGGTTTCGACTCGGAACTGCTTGCCGCCGGTGCGAATGATTGCGTAGGACATGGGGCAAATCGGGGTTTATACGTGCGAGCCTTGAAAGGTAGATAGCCGCTATCTCGTTGTCAACGACGGGCCTACGGCAACCGGCAGCGCCCGCCTCAGGCCACGGCGTACTGCTGGGTCACGTCCCGCCCCGCGCTCTTGACCACGAGCTTGAACTCGTCGGGGCGCAGCAGCGGGTCGTCTCGGATTTCGAGGCCGAACCCCACCGCCTTTTCCAGCTTCTTGAGGAGGTCCTTCTCCTCCTCCAACACGTACATGGCCACGTCGGGGTGCAGCTTGACCACGAGCGGGTCCTTCTTCCCCTCCACCCCCATCCGGCGCACCGAGCGCTCCACGCGCCGCACGATCGTCTCGGCGGTGAACACGCGGCCGGTGCCGGCGCAGGTGGGGCACGGCTCGGTCATGTTCTGCAGGTGGCTCTGGCGCACCCGCTGGCGCGTCATCTCGATGAGCCCCAGATCGCTCACGGCGAACGCCTTCGTGCGGGCGCGGTCGCGGCTCAGGTGATTGCGCAGCTCCTGCAGCACCCGGTCGCGGTTGGCCTTGGTTTCCATGTCGATGAAGTCGCACACGATGATGCCGCCGATGTCGCGCAGGCGGATCTGGCGGGCCACCTCGCGCGCCGCCTCGAGGTTCGTGCGCAAAATCGTCTTCTCGGGGTCCTTCTTGCCCGTGTAGCGCCCCGAGTTCACGTCCACCGACACGAGGGCCTCGGTGGGCTCGATGATCAAATAGCCGCCCGCCGGAAGATCGCAGCGGCGCTTGAACAGGTCGCGGATCTCCGGTTCGATGCCGGCCTTGTCGAAGATGTTGGCCGTGTCTTCCCAGAGCTTGACCCGGTCGACGAGATCGGGCGCCACGCCCTTGAGATACTCGAGGATCTCGTTGTACACCTGCTTGGAGTCGACCGTCACCGACTCCACCTTCTCGCTGAACAGGTCGCGCACCAGCCCGCGCGTGAGGTTCGTCTCGCGGTGGATGAGCGCGGGCGCGCGCACGAAGTGCGTCTTGCGCTTGATACGCTTCCACTGATTGATGAGCGTGTCGAGCTCACGCTTGAACGTTTCCTGCGTGGCGTCCTCACCCACCGTGCGAGCGATCACGCCGCCGGAATTCTTCGGCAGGACGGCCTCGACCATCTCGCGCAGCCGAGAACGCTCGGCACGTTCGCCGATCTTGCGGCTCACCCCCACGCGCGAGGCGAAGGGCATGAACACCAGGAACCGGCCGGCGAGCGAGATCTGCGCCGTAACGCGCGGCCCCTTGGTGGAGATGGGCTCCTTGGAGACCTGGACGATGATGTCCTGGCCGCGCTTGAGCACGTCCTGAATGGGCGGCGCCTTGGCGCGCGCGCGCTGGCCGCGTCCACGGCGGCGGCGTCCGTTGCCGTGCGCTTCACCGTCGGCGTCGTCGGCTTCGTCGGCGTCTGGCCCCTCGCCGGCCTCGTGCTCGGCGTCGTGGTCCTCGTCGTCTTCGTCGGCGTCGTGCTCCGGATAGACGAGATCGGACGCGTGCAGGAAGGCACTCTTTTCGGTGCCGATGTCTACGAAGGCGGCCTGGATGCCGGGGAGGACCGCCTCGACCCGGCCAAAGTAGATGTCGCCGACCATGCGCCGGGCTTCCGGGCGGTCGACGAGGAGCTCAACGAGTTGCTCGTCTTCCAGGATCGCAACCCGCGTTTCGCGCGGCGTTGCATTGATCAGAATTTCGCGTTTCATGGGGAACCGCCGGCGCACCTCCGCGCGGCGACTCGGCACGCGGGGTGAAGCGGTTACGGGGATGCAGGGTGGCGGCACGCGCGAACGCCTGGAGGCGTCCGGCGGCCGAAATGTGGCTGGGGATCCACCGCTCGAGCGGGATCGACCACGCCGGGCCCGGCTGCCGCAACACGCCGCGCATGAACCGCGTCAGCGCCTCCACGAGCGTGGAGAACGGCAACTTCCCACGGGCCGGCATGCGATCGACTTCGAAAATGAAGCCGTACGCCGCGACGGGGATGGCTGCACAGACGGCGGCCGATGCTGCTTCGGCCGCCGCAGTGAAGCGAGAGCCTCGACCACGCCGCGAGTCGCGCGGCCGTGCCAAGGCGGGGAATGCAAGGGAGAGTGTCACTGCCAGAATTACTAAGGCGCGATCACGGTTTCCGCAAGATTCGCAAGGACTTACGGGCGGTCAGTCCAGGACTTCCTTGAGGAGGTGCCGGGCGATCACGATGCGCTGAATTTCCGAGGTGCCCTCCCCGATCTCACAAATCTTTGCGTCGCGCATCATGCGCTCCACCGGATAATCCTTGGTGTAGCCGTAGCCGCCGTGGAGCTGCAGCGCTTTGATGGTGGTGCGCATGGCCAATTCCGAGCAGAACAGCTTGGCCATTGCCGCCTCCTTGCCGAAGGGCTTGCCATGCTGGGCGAGCCACGCGGCGTGGAACATCAGGTGACGCCCCGCCTCGATTTCGGTGGCCATGTCGGAGAGCTGAAAGTGCACGCCCTGGAACCGGGCAATGGGCTGGCCGAACTGCTTCCGGACGGCGGTGTACTTCCGCGCCTCCTCGAACGCGCCCTCGGCGATGCCCAGCGACAGCGCGGCAATCCCGATGCGCCCTGCGTCGAGGGTGCGCATGAAATTCTTGAACCCCAGCCCCTCCTCGCCCAAACGATTCTCCGCCGGCACTTCCACGTCTTCCATGATCAACTCGGCGGTGTCGGACGCGCGCCAGCCGAGCTTGTCTTCCTTCTTGCCCGCGCGAAAGCCGCGCATCGCGGGCAGCGAGGGTTCGTGGCCAACGCCCGCTGCAGCGGCGCCCTGCGGATCGCCGGTGGGCTTGGTGAGGATGAACGAACTGATGCCCTTGGTGCCCTGCCCCGGATTCGTGACTGCCGTGACCACGAAGATCTCACCCACGTGTCCGTGCGTGATGAAGCGCTTCACGCCGTTCAGGATGTAGCGGTCGCCCTTCTTCACGGCGGTGGTGCGCGTCCCACCGGCGTCGCTGCCGGCGTCCGGTTCGGTGAGGCCGAAGCCGCCCATGACCCGCCCGGAGGCGAGGATCGGCACGTAGCGGCGCTTCTGCTCGTCGTTGCCGAAGTGGACGATGGGCGACGTCCCGAGGGTGGTGTGGGCCGAGACCGTGAGGCCGTGCGAGGCGTCGACCTTGGCCAGCTCCTCGATGACGATCATGTAGCTCAGCAGATCGAGGCCGGCACCACCGAGATCTTCGGGCCACGGGACGCCGAGCAGGCCCAGCTCTCCCATGCGCTTGATGTTGGCCCACGGAAACGTCGCGTCGGCGTCGCAGCGCGCGGCTACGGGGGCCACTTCATCGCGCGCGAATTCGCGGACCATCTCGCGCACGGCCAGATGCTGTTCGGAGAAATAGAGGGCGTCGTCCATGGCAATCAGGAAGCGTCGGCGTCTCGACGGCGGCGCCGCGCGCGCTGGGGTTCTGGGGGCTGAGGCACGGCCACCAGCACGTCGTCGGTGCTGATGTACGTATGCTTGGTCCGGCGGCCGGCGCCCGGGCGCCGGGCGGAATGTCCGGCCGGGTGGCGCAGACAGTTGTCGCACGCACCGCATTCCGGCCGCGCCGCGGGGTCTCCGAAATATCGAAGCACGTACGCGCGGCGGCAACGCTCGGTGTAGGCGTATCGCTGCATGGCTTCGAGCTTGTCCAGGTCAGCGCGCCGCCGCCGTTCCAGCGCGTCCCAGTCGATGCGGAAGCGCTCCAGGGGCGCGGCGGCGTTCACCGGGCCGGCCGACGATTCGATTCGCGCCCATTCGACGAACTGGTCGCGCTGCAGGGTATCGAGCAGGGTGAGCGCGGGGCCGCCGAGAGCGGGCGGGAGACCGTCGAGGTCCACCTCGAGCCCGTCGTACAGCCCGTCGCGCCCCAGGCGCCAGAGGGCGCGCAGGAGTCCAAGCTCGAGGGCCCGCGATTCGCCCAGTTCGCCGCGGATGCGCTCCGGGGTTGCCAGGAGGCGCACGTGCGCCCGTCGTCCGATGGCGGCGCCGGTGCGCCACGCCCCGACTCGTTCCAGCAATCGCTGTGCAGCCTCCACGTCGCGGGCGTTGGTCTTGCGGCCGAGCTTGCGCGCGAGGTGCTCGGCGTCGAGCGCGGCAACCACCGGGCCGCCGCGCCGCATCAGGTCGTACAGACGCTCCACCACGTCGCGGCGCGGATGCGCCACGCGAATGAAGTATTCGTGCGTGAACCGGTCGCGGAAGGCGTGCAGCAGCACGCACTCGGCGGGCTCTCCGTCGCGACCGGCGCGGCCGGCCTCCTGGTAGTACGCCTCGAGGGTGCCCGGCATGGCGTGGTGCACCACGAGGCGAACGTTCGGCTTGTCGATCCCCATGCCGAACGCATTGGTGGCCACGATGACGCGCGCCTGCTCGCCCATGAAGGCGTCCTGCACTTCGCGCCGGTGGTCGTCGTCGAGTCCCGCATGGTACGGAAGGGCGCGGATGCGCCGCCGGTTGAGCAGCGCCGCGATGCGTTCCACGGCCTTGCGCGTGGAGGCGTACACAATGGCGAGCCCCGCACGGGCGCGCAGTTCTTCGATGAGCGCGGCGTCCTTGTCGGCGTCGGTGCGCACCGAGCGCACGTGGTAGGTGAGATTCGTGCGGTCAAACCCGGTGACGATGACCTTCGGGCGCCCCATGTCGAGCTGGCGCACGATGTCCTCGCGCACGTGCGGCGTGGCGGTGGCGGTGAGCGCGACGAGGGTGGGACGGCCGAGCGCCTCATGGACGCTGGCCAGCCGCAGGTAGCTGGGGCGGAAATCATGCCCCCACTCGCTGATGCAGTGCGCCTCGTCCACGGCGAGCAGTGACACGCTCGCCTCGCGCAGGCGATCGAGCGTGTTCCCGGCGTCAAAACGCTCGGGCGCGACGTACAGCAGCTTCAGGTCGCCGCGGCAGGCCGCCACCAGCCGGTCGCTCACCTGCCCCGGCGTCAGCGAGCTGTTGATGAACGCGGCCGGGATTCCGCGCCGTTCGAGCGCGTCGACCTGGTCCTTCATGAGCGAGATGAGCGGCGACACCACGAGCGTGAGTCCCGGCAGCACGAGCGCGGGCACCTGATAGCAGAGTGACTTGCCGCCCCCGGTGGGAAGGATGACCACGGTCGCCTTGCCGGCCAGCACACTGGCCACGGCCTCCGCCTGCCCCGCGCGGAACGCGGAATAGCCGAAGCGCTCATTCAGCACGGCGCGGGCCTGATCCAGCGTGGGGGCGGTCATGCGACGAGCGTAGCGTGCCGCGAGCGCCGCGGCGTTACCAGATCAGGGCGCGCGGCGCCCTTAAACCGCACGCGCGAAGTGTCCGCGCGTGAACGCCGAGCCCACCACGTCGCGCACGGCCGACCGGGGCGGTTCGGAGTTGGCGGCCAGCGCATCGAGCGACGCGCGATAACCGCGCACCACGTCGGCCACCGGCTCACCGGGCACGTTGAACACGGCGCGGTACGAGCGCACCCCTGCGGTCCAGAGTCGCGGCAGGAACTCGGATCCCTCGACGGGCCGCGAATGCAGCAGGCGGTTGCGACACGCCGAGTCGGTGGCCACCGGGAACTGGTAACCCGCCGGATCGGTGAGCTGGACGTTGGTGTGCTTCTGCACGCACAGGTCGCGGCAGGTCGTGGGCACGCGGTCGAACGCCGCCGAGAGCACGCAGTGCTCGATGGTCATTCCTTCGGGACGGCCATACAGGAATACTTCAAACGCGGCGCCCTCCCATGGTGCGACGAGGTCCGCGATCTCGTCCACGGTCAGTTCCACCGACGCGGTGATCCGGCGTGCGCCGAGGCGGAAGATCTCGGCGGCCGTGTGCTGGTTCATCGCGTTCACGGCATAATCGGCGGTGACGTCCACGCCCGCCCGGCCGAGTTCGGCCACGAGGCCGAGATGTCCGGTCTGCACCGGGAGTCCGAGGTCGAGCCACTTCTGCACCGTTGCGCGCTCCTCGGGACGCACGATGGTGGGCGTGCGGAGCCGCAGTTCGATGCCGCGGCCGGCCAACTCGCCGTGCAGCGCCCGCACACGCGACTTGGGCGGCGCGGGATGGCGCAGGAACGGATCGAAGACAATCGTGTTGGCGCCGGCGTCTGCCGCGGCGTTGGCATCGTCGAGGTCGTACACCTCGGCGACGAGGCGGAAGGACGCGGGTTCCGCGGCCACGGTGGGACGATCGAGGCCGCCGACGGCTTCCTCAATGCGTGCGCGCCGCTCGGCCTCCGCCGCCTGCCGCGCCCAGTCGCGCCGCTGCATCAGCGTGTCCACGGCGTGCTGGCGCAGGTGATTCAGCTCGCTCACCGGAATGAAAAGGCCGGGCGCGAGGCCCGCATCGTCGAGGGCGGCGAGCGCGAACGGCGATTCGCCCAGGCGTCCGAGCTGCTCACGCAGCAGCGCGCGGTCGAGCGGTCGCTTGCTCGCCGGCGCGAGCGTGGCCTCGCTCTGCGCGGTGACCGATTCCCCGTCCGCGGTAAAGGTCACCTTGAGCGGGGACCCCGCGGCGCCGAAGATGCGCGCGTCGAGCCGCGACTTGTGCGCCCGCACGTGCGCCGGCAGCGCCGCGTACGAGTCGCGCGCCCGCTGCAGCAGCGCGGCCTGGGAGGTGCGCAGCACCTTCCAGCCCACCTTGGGGCGCGCCGGCACGGTGACCGCCTGGCGAATGGTGTTCCGCGATGCGAGCGTGCGCACGGCGCTCACCGTGCCACCCACCGAGGCGCCGCCCAGGCCCTCGGGCGCTTCGAAGCCGATGCC
The DNA here is from genome assembly GCA_028876725.1 of Gemmatimonadota bacterium. GTDB lineage: Bacteria > Gemmatimonadota > Gemmatimonadetes > Gemmatimonadales > Gemmatimonadaceae > JAGWRI01. The sequence goes on along the minus strand of JAGWRB010000044.1, from coordinate 29,684 downwards.
GTCTCCCACCTCGATTGGCGACGACACGTCCACGACGATCTCGCCCCGCTCCAGCGCCACCACGGCGCCCAGCAGCGCGCCCTTGTTGTCGGGTTGCGTCCGGGTGACGTAGTCGCGCCCCGCCCGGCCGCCGTACATGCCGCCCGTGAATCCGCGGCTGAAGATCTGCACCAGCGGCTGGACGTCCGCGGGCTCCAGCGGGGCGCGGTCCCCGCGCCCCACGCGATCGAGCAGGCCGCGGTAGGTGCTGGTGACGGTGGCCACGTACTCGGGCTTCTTCTTGCGCCCTTCCACCTTGAGACAGACGATGCCCGCATCGGCGATGGCGGGCAGATGCTCGTGCGCCGCAAGGTCGCGCGCCGAAATCAGGTACCCGCGGTCCAGCTCGGCGCCGTCGCGGAGATCGGTGAGCACGTAGTCCTTGCGGCACGACTGCGCGCACGATCCGCGGTTCGCGCTCCGCTCGGAAATCATGCCGGACATGTAGCACTGCCCGGAGTATGAAATGCAGAGCGCACCGTGGACGAAGGTCTCGAGGCCCAGATCGGGCACCGCGGCGCGGATGCTCCGGATGTCGTCGAGCGTGTTCTCACGGGCCAGCACCACGCGGTGCACGCCGAGGTCGCGCAGCACCGCGGCGCCCGCGGCGTCGTGCACGGTCATCTGCGTGGAGCCGTGAATTTCGAGTTGCGGGTACACGCGCTGGATGAGGCGAATCGCGCCGATGTCCTGCACGATGGCCGCATCGATGCCGCGGTCCACGGCCTCGCCCAGAAAGGCCAGCGCGTCCGCCAATTCGCGCGGCTTGAAGAGGATGTTGAACGTGAGGTAGATGCGCCGCCCGCGCTCGTGCGCCAGCCGGCAGGCCTGCTCCACGTCGTCCAGGGAGAGCTGCGCGCCCTCGTCGCGCGCGTTCCAGCGCTCAGCGCCGAGGTAGACGGCGTCGGCGCCATTGGCGAGGGCCGCCCGCACCGCGTCGAGGGAACCGGCGGGCGCGAGCAGCTCGGGAACGGAGTGCGCGGGCATGCGCGCAAGTTAGCGGCTCCGGGGCGCCGCTTCTACGTCCGCCGCAAAACACGCCGGGCCGGGGAGTCCCCGGCCCGGCGCAAAACGGCGATCCTGACGTTCGCGTCTAGTGTTTGGTCATCGTCAGGTTGGTGACGACGCCGTCGGTGTTGTGCGCGAAGCGAATGCCATACACCCCGTCGGTGGACGCGAGCTTCCCCGCGGTCACGAGCGCCGACTTGGGATAGCTGGCCACGACGGTGCCGTTGATGGCGCACTCGACCTTGTCCTTGGTCACGGTCATGGCGATGTCCTGCGTGACCGGCTGGTCGGGGCCGGCGGCCTTGTGCACGGCGGCGTTCATCTCGCCCTCGCGACCGTTCATCTGGAACGGATTCGGGCCGAACCCGCGCACGATGAAGTACCCGGTGCCGTACGCCGCGCAGTAGAGGTACGAGGCCTTGTCGGTCCCCATGGCATTTCCGGCGATCACGATGCCGTACGGATGCGCGTGGTCGTTCCGGTTCATGAACTTGGGCTCGGTGAAGGTCGCCTTCACGGTGTACTCGCCCGAGGCCACGTTCGCCGGATTCCAGTAGGTGGTGGCCGGGCCGGTCGTCACGTGATATGCGTTTCCTTCTTTCGCGAAGCGCGCGTCGTTGAGGGTGCTCCCGCGGCGTGCCGCCGACGGGTCGATCTTGCCCTGCCAGCCGGGTGCGAAGATGCCGCCGTTCTCGATCTTGCGATTGGCTTCGCCCATCCCCTGCGCGCGTGCGGTGAGCGGCAGGGCGGCGATGGCGGCGGCGAGCGCGCCGAGTGCGATCCGTTTCATCAGGCGTTCCTCCAGGACGTGGCTGTTGCGTGATGACCATAGGCGGCTGCGCATCGCGCGGCTACCGCCGGAGTTGTCAGGATTGTGTATCCGCCGGTGCGCGGTGCCGCCCTTCGAGGCGATCGCGCACGGCGCGCGGCAGCAGCCGCAACGCCACGGCGATTCCCAGCACGATCATACCCGCCAGGCGCACGCGCGGATCATCGGTGCGGGCGCCGTACCCCCACACCACGACGCCAATGGCGCCGAGCCCGAGTTTGACGAGCGCCAGCCGGTTCACGCCGCCGCCGGCAGTCCCACGGCCCGGGCCTCGGCGTCGGGGACGTCGAGCACGAGGCGCAGCAGCGCCGTGGAATAGACCTTTCCCTGCGCGTCGGTCTTGAGCGAGAGGGTGCCCCCGCCGTCGAGCGCGCCGTGCAGCAGGAAGTTCAGCGCCCCGAGGTTCGGCAGCTCGAACCGCTCCACCGGGCCGCCGATGACGCCGTGAAAGTGTTCGGCCACGCGTTCGCGAGTGAGGTGCGACACGAGCACCGGATACCACTCCGGCCGGAGCGCGATCACGCCCACGTTGGCGGTGTCGCCCTTGTCGCCGGAGCGGGCGTGCGCGATGTCGAGGAGTCGGACGCGCATCAGAGAATCTCCACCTTGGTCTGTACCACGGTCTTGTCGATGAGCGCGGGCCAGTAGGCCACGATCTCCTCCACCTTGGGGCGGCCGGCGGCAAAGCCGGTAACGCTCGGCGGGCCGTTCAACACGAGGGGCACAATCTCCCGCGTGAAGCGTTCCACCATGGCCCGGTCGTGCGACCGCACGCCGATGCGGAACTGCACCTCGGGGGCGTCACGCCCCGCGTCACCGGCCAGCGGCCCGTGAGTGGCCGAGGCGCCTACGAACTCGGTGAGGATGTGGTCGAACCGCAGGCCGAGCCGGTCGAGCCGCTCGCGCAGCACCCGGTCGGCAAGCTGGGCCTTCTCGAGTGCGTCGGGCCACGCGTACACCAGCGACCCCACCGCCTTGTATCCGTCGCGGTAGGCGATGGACACCTTGAGCTTGTCGGTGGCCTCGCGCCCCTGAATGCCGAACACGCGGACGCGATTCTCCCCGGCCTGCTCCAGGTGGATGCTGGAGAAGTCGGCGACCACGTCGGGGGTGATATAAGAATGCGGATCGCCCATCTCGTAGACGAGCTGCTCCGTCACCGAATGCACGTCGATGCGCCCGCCCGTGCCCGCGTGTTTCGTGACGACGAACGTGCCGTCGGCGCGCGCCTCGACGATCGGATAGCCGACGTTGGCGAGATCGGGGATCGAGCGCCAGTCGTACAGGCAGTTGCCGCCCGAACACTGCGCCCCGCACTCGATGATGTGGCCGGCGATGATGCCGGCGGCGAGGCGGTTCCAGTCGTCGCTCTTCCACCCGAATTCGTAGCGCAGCGGCGCCATGGTGAGCGCCGTGTCGGTGGAGCGACCCGTGATGACGATGTTGGCGCCCCTGCCCAGGGCTTCGACGATCGGCACCGAACCGATGTAGGCGTTGGCGGAGAGCACGCGGTCGCGCACCGTGCTCAGCGGCTCGCCGGTTTCCATGTTGGCCAGCGCGTGCCCGCCGGCGATGAGCGCATCGAGCGCAGGGAGCAGGTCGTCGCCGGTGACGACGCCGATCTTCAGGCGATCCTCGACGCCGGTCTTCGCGGCCACGGCGCGCACCGCCTCGGCGCAGGCCACCGGATTCACGCCACCGGCGTTCGCGATGACACGCACCCCCCGCTCGACCACCGCCGGCAGCACGCTCTCCACGGCGCCGATGAAGTCGCGGGCGTAGCCCATCTTCGGGTCCCGTTCCTTCTGCTTCTGCAGAATGGACATCGTGACCTCGGCCAGGTAATCGAGCATCAGGTAGTCCACGGGACCGCCCTCGACCTGGCGGCGCGGAGCTTCGAGCCAATCGCCCCAGAATCCCTGCCCCGATGCGACGCGGACGATGTCTTTCATGAATTGTCGATGTGGGCCGGGAGCACGAACGCCCCGAGGTGCGGGCCCGGATTTCGGGCCGCCGCGCGCAGCGCGAGGGCGAGCGTTTCCCGGGTGTTTTCGGGATAGACGATGGCGTCCACGTACCCGCGGGCGCCCGCGTACTTGGCGTCGAGCTGGTGCTCGTAATCGGCGCGCATCTCTTCCACCGACTCCGCGACGCCGGCCGGTACGTCCTTGCCCCCGGCGCGCGCGGCTTCGATGGCCGGGCCGTGCACCGCCTGGACGGCGGCCTCCCCTTCCATCACCGCCATGCGGCCCGTGGGCCAACTGAAGATGAAATCCGGATCGAACCCCTGCCCCGCCATCGCGTAGTAGCCGGCGCCCGAGGCGTGGTTCACCGTGAGCACCAGCTTGGGAACGCGCGCCGTGGCCATGGCTTCGACGAACCGCGCGCCGGCGCGGATGATCCCCTCGTGCTCCGCGTCGGGCCCGACCATGAACCCGGAGACGTCCTGCACGAAGAGAATGGGAATGCGCTGGCGGTCGCACCGCTCGATGAAGTAGGCCACCTTCTCCGCGCTCTCGGCGTACACGATGCCGCCGAAGCGCGGACGCTCGCCGGCGCGCCCCTTGATGAGGCCGCGCTGGTTGGCGATGACGCCCACCGGAATGCCCTCGATGCGCGCGTCGCCGCAGATGATCTCGCGGGCGAGATCCTGCTGGAATTCGTCGAGGCGGCCGCCGTCGAGCACCGCCCGCAGCAGCTCGTGCATGTCGTAGGACATGCGGTGGTCGGCCGGCAGCAGGTCGTAGAGCGAGACGGGATCGACGGCCGGCGGCTCCGGCGCATCCCACGCCGGGTCGGCCGGCCGGGGCAGCATGGCCACCAGATCGCGCAGTTTGGCGAGGCCGGCGGGATCGTGGTCGGCCTCGTAGTGCGCGACGCCGCTGATGCGCGTGTGCGTATCGGCGCCGCCCAGCGTTTCGGCGTCGATCGTCTGGCCGGTGGCGCCCTTCACGAGGTTCGGACCGCCGAGCCCCATGAACGACGTTCCCTTGATCATCACGATCACGTCGGAGAGCGCGGGCAGATACGCGCCCCCGGCGATGCACGGGCCCATCACGGCCGCGAGCTGCGGCACGTGCAGGTAGCGCCGCATAATGGAATTATAATAAAAGATGCGGCTGGCCCCGTACTGGCCCGGAAAGACCCCGCCCTGGTAGGGCAGATTCACTCCCGCCGAGTCCACGAGGTAGATGATGGGGACGCGGCACCGCATCGCGACTTCCTGGGCGCGGAGCATCTTGCGGATGGTCTCGGGCCACCACGAGCCGGCCTTCACCGTGGCGTCGTTGGCCACGATCACGACCTCGCGCCCGTGGACGACGCCGAGCCCCGTGACCACGCCCGCGCCGGGGGCCTGCCCCTCGTACTGGTCGTAGGCCACGAGAAGGCCGATCTCCACGAACGGCGTCCCGGGATCGCACAGCTTCGCGATGCGCTCGCGCGCCGTGAGTTTCCCCTGCTTGTGCTGCCGCGCGATCTTGTCGGGCCCGCCCCCCTGGCGCAGCCGGTCTTCGAGCTCGCGCAGCGCGTCGCTCAGCGCCCGCAGCCGCGACGTCACGCTTCCTGCCGCGACCGCTCTTGGAACCACGTCCGGATGTAGTCCACCAGGTCGGACGTGGGAGTGCCGGGGCCGAACAGCTCGCCCACCCCCTGGGCGCGAAGCGCGTCCATGTCTTCCTTGGGGATGATCCCGCCGCCGGTGACCAGGATGTCGTCGCGCCCCTGGGCGCGGAGCAACTCCACCACCTTGGGGAAGAGCGTCATGTGCGCGCCGCTCAGAATGGAGAGGCCGACCACGTCCACGTCTTCCTGAATCGCGGCGTTGGCGATCATTTCCGGCGTCTGATGCAAGCCGGTGTAGATGACTTCCATGCCCGCGTCCCGGAGAGCCGCGGCCACGACTTTGGCGCCGCGGTCATGTCCGTCCAGACCGGGTTTGGCAACCAGCACTCGGATGGGGCGCATGCACTGCGTGGGTCAGAGGTTATCGGTGCCGGCAGGGAGATCCGGCACCCGCAGGCAAGCTAGCGGGCGCGTTGCCGCCGGGGCAACTCGTGCTTGCGGGCCACCAGCAGCATCTCGCCCGAGCGCCGGGTGAGCGGGCGGTCGCGCCACCCGTCGTACGCGGCCTCCACGATGAGCCCCTGCCGGGCCATCAGCTCGGCGAGCGCCGTGGCCGTATACAGCCGGATCCGGTGCTCTCGCTCGCCCGACCCGTGCGGACCGTGCCAGTTGGACACGACCGTCAGCACGCCCGACAGCGGGTCGAACTCGCGCTCCTGGCCGATGAGCGTGCCGTCGGCCGTGCGCCACCAGTCGCGGGAGAGGAATCGCGCCATGACCCCGTCGCGATTGCCGCCGTGCCAGATGAGCGTGCCGCCCGGCTTCAGCACGCGGGCGAACTCGGCGACGACCTGCGCGTCGTCGGCCGGCTCTGTGAAGAAGCCGAACGAGGTGAACAGGTTCACCAAGCCGTCGAACCGTGCCGTCCAGTTCGCGGGAAGCGCGCGCATGTCGCCGCGGCGGTAGCGCAGCGTGGGGCCGGTGCCCCGAACGCGCGCCCGCGCCAGCAACGTGCGGGAGTAGTCGAGCCCGTCCACGCGAAACCCGGCCTCGGCCAGGAGGTGCGCGTGGCGCCCCTGGCCGCAGGGGACGTCGAGCACCCGGGCGCCGACGGGCAGCTCCAGCAGCTCGAGGACGCGCGTGACATCGCGCCGCGCGCGCTCGTGCGTGAAGATCGGTTCGTACTCGAGCAGGTACTGGGCGTCGAAGTAATCGCGCCACCACTCGGCGGATGTGCGGCGCGCGCTCAGAAGAACACCGGCTCCCGGTACGCGCCGAACACGTCTTCCATGGCCGCGCGAATCTCGTACAGCGTGCAGTAGCTCCGGGCGCAGTCGAGGATGAACGGCATCAGGTTGGCGCTGCCGCGGGCCGCCTCGCGCAGCGCGTCGAGCGCGGTCGTCACCCGCGTGGCGTCGCGCTCCGCGCGAAGCTTGCGCATGCGCTCGTCCTGCCGGCGGGTTGCCTCCTCGCCAACTTTCAGCACGGGGATCGTGAGCTCGTCTTCGCTCGTCACGAACTCGTTGACCCCGACCACCACGCGGCGGTGCTGCTCGATTTCCCACTGCTGGCGCGCCGCCGACTCGGCGATCTTGCGCTGGAACCACCCCGTTTCGAGGCCGCGCACCACGCCGCCCACGCGCTCGATCTCGGCGAAGATCTCCTCCGCCTCCCGTTCGAGCTTGTCGGTCAGCGCTTCCAGGTAGTACGACCCGCCCAGCGGATCCATCACGTTGGGCACGCCGCTCTCGTAGGCCAGGATCTGCTGCGTGCGCAGGGCCACCTGCACCGCTTCTTCGGTGGGCAGCGCCAGCGTTTCGTCCATGGAGTTCGTGTGCAGCGACTGCGTGCCGCCCAACACCGCGGCCAGCGCCTGGTAGGCCACGCGCACGACGTTGTTCATGGGCTGCTGCGCCGTGAGCGTCACGCCCGCCGTCTGCGAGTGGAACCGCATCATCCACGATCGCGGATCCTTGGCCCCGTACCGCTCCTTCATGTGGCGCGCCCAGATGCGGCGTGCCGCGCGCAGCTTGGCGATCTCCTCGAAGAAGTCGTTGTGGATGTCCCAGAAGAACGAGAGGCGCTTGGCGAACTCGTCGACATCGAGGCCGCGGGCCATGCCGCGTTCCACGTACGTGAACCCGTCGGCCAGGGTGAACGCCAGCTCCTGCGCCGCCGTCGACCCGGCCTCGCGAATGTGGTACCCCGAAATCGAAACCGTATTCCAGAGCGGCGCGTGGCGCGCCCCCCACTCGAAGCAGTCGACGATGAGCCGCAGCGCCGGTTCGATGGGGAAGCACCAGGCGTGCTGCGCCATGTACTCCTTGAGGATGTCGTTCTGGATCGTGCCGCGCAGCTTGTCGCTCGATACGCCCTGCTTCTCGGCGGCGGCGATGTAGAACGCCCAGAGGATGATCGCCGGGCCGTTGATGGTCATCGACGTCGACACCTGGTCGAGCGGAATGCCGTCGAATAGCACTTCCATGTCGGCCAGGCTCGACACCGCGACGCCCGTCTTCCCCACCTCGCCCAGCGACCGCGGATGATCGGAGTCGTAGCCCATGAGCGTCGGGAAGTCGAACGCCGTGGACAGCCCGGTCTGTCCCTGCTCGAGCAGGAACTTGAAGCGGCGGTTCGTGTCTTCGGCGCTGCCGAAGCCCGCGAACTGGCGCATCGTCCAGAGCTTGCCGCGATATCCGGTGGGGTGGATGCCGCGCGTGTACGGGTACGCACCCGGAACCCCCAGCGCGCTCGTCGCGTCGCCCGGCACGTCGAGCGCGGTGTACAGCGGCGATACGTCGCCTTCGGAATTCACGAAGGCGAGGTCGCGCGTCTCGCCCCTGGCAAAGCGCGCGCGCCAGGCTTCGACTTCGGCGCGCAACCGCTCGAGTTCGGCCCGCTGCTCGGCGACGGTGTCGGACATGTCCCGGGTAGACGTCATGGCGTTACCTGCGTGAGTAGGGTTCCACTGCGCGCGAGCAGCGCGTCGGCCACGGCGAACGGATTGGACGCGCCAGTCTCGAGCGCCGCGAGCTGGTCGTCGAGCCACGCGTTCGTGCCGGCGTCCCGCCACAGGCGGTCGCGCACCCGGTCTTCGACCACGTGCATGACCCGGTCGCGCAAGCGCCGACGGCGACGCCGCCGCAGCTCGCCGCTGCGCTCAAGATAATGAAAATGGCGGTCAAGCGCCGCGACGACCTCAGGGGTTCCCTCGGCGTTCGTGGCCACCGTGCGCAGCACCGGCGGCGTCCAGTGCTCGGCGTCGGTCTGCTTCGCCGCCTCGCGCGCCACGCGCGCCGGGTTCTTGCGCGAGAGGTCCACGCCGTGGTGCGCCGGAACGTCGCGGAGGGCGCTGCCGGCACGCAGCCCGAGCATCAACTCGAGTTCGTTGCGCAGCCGATCGGCGCCGGGACGGTCGGCCTTGTTCACCACGAACAGGTCGGCGATCTCCATGAGGCCCGCCTTCAACGTCTGGATCGAATCCCCAGATTCGGGCACGAGCACCACGGCGCTCGAATCGGCGATCCGGGAAATGTCCAGCTCGCTCTGGCCCACGCCCACGGTCTCGATGAGGATGCGGTCCATGCCGAAGGCGTCGAGCACGTCGGCCACCTCGCTCGTGGTCGCCGCGAGGCCTCCAAGGGATCCGCGCGTCGCCATCGACCGGATGAACACCCCTTCATCAAGCGCTACCGATTCCATCCGGATGCGGTCGCCCAGCAGCGCGCCCCCCGTGAACGGCGACGTCGGGTCCACGGCGATGACCCCCACCGACAGACCCGCGTCGCGGTACGCCTTCACGAGCAACGCCGTGAGCGTGCTCTTCCCCGCCCCCGGCGGACCGGTGAGTCCGAGGCGCCGCGCGCGCCCCAGGCGCGGCTGCCACGTGGCGAGCAGCCGGTCGAATCCCGCCCGGTGGTTCTCGACCACGCTCACCGCGCGCGCCAGGGCCGCCCGCTTCCCGTCGGCGAAGTCGCGCATGAGCTGATCGTATGCTGAAGCAGTCGTCGTCATGCGGTGGGAGGAGCCGGTTCGTCATGCTCGTCGCGGATGTCGCCGACGAGCTCTTCAAGCAGATCTTCGAGCGTCACGATGCCGAGCGTGCGATGGGTCTGGTCATGGACGATGGCGAGGTGCTGATGGTCTCGGAGCATCTGGAAGAGTAGCGCGCTGCAAGGCGCAGTGCTCGCGGCGCGGGCGACCGGGCGCGGGGCGGCCAGCGCCTCCTCGGGGCCCCGCAGCAGGTCGAACGCGTGGATCATTCCGGTCACGTGATCCAGGGTCCCATGGAACACGGGCACCCGGCTGTACGCCGAGCGCGCCACGTGCTCCGCGGCCTCCTGCGCCGGCGTCGCGTCGGAAATCGCGAACACCTGATCGCGCGGCGTCATGACGCTGCCCACGACCTTGTCGCCGAACTCGGCCACGCCGCTGATGATCAGCGCATCGTCGCGGTCGCTCACGCCTTCCAGCTCGCCCTCGCGGAGCAGCCGTTCCACGGCGCGGCGCTCGGTGGCGGGTCCCGGACTCGCGGGGCGGCCCCCGACGCGTCGAGCCACCGCAAGGGCCGGCGCGGCGAACAGGGCCGCCGTTCGCAGCACGGGAAGCGTGATCGCCGCCAGCGCGGCCGTGGAGTGGCGCGCCAGTGCGCGCGCCGTGAGCTGCGCGACGAACACCACCACCGCGGCGCCGATCGCCAGCTCGCCAACCAGCGCGGGCGCTCGCACCGACATTCGTGCCGCCAGGAGCGCCCCCGCCGTGGCGAGTACGAACCCGATCGCCACGGATCCCGACGCAATCAGACGCTGCGGCCCGGTCACCGACTCCAACGGCACAGGCGCGCCTCGCAGCCCGTGTTCGGCCCACTGGCGCAGCCACATCCGGCTGGCCAGCCGGACGGCGGTGACACCGGCCACGAGCCATGCCACCAGGAGCGCCGCCCATACGATGACGGTGGCGGCCCCGGTCACTCGGCCTCCTGTGCGGCCGCCGAGTGCTGCGGCAGCCGCTCGAAGTACACCCGCTCCACGCGCCGCCGCCGCACGCGCTCCACCACCACGCGAAATTCGCCGATGGTCTTGCTGTCACCGGGACGCGGCACGCGGCCGAATTCCTCGTAGGCCAGACCGCCCACGGTGGACACGTCCTCGCGCTCCATCGACGTGCCCAGCAGATCGGACAGATCGCCGAGCGGCACGCGTCCCGACACCCAGAAGCGGTCGTTGCCTTCGCGTTCGACGTCGGGCTGCTCGACGTCACGCTCATCGCGAATTTCGCCGACGATCTCTTCGAGCACGTCCTCGATCGTCACCAGCCCGGCCGTCCCCCCGAACTCGTCGACCACGATGGCCATGTGGGAACCGCTCTTCCGGAATTCGCGCAGCTGCCGGTCGATGGTCTTCGATGCCGGAATGAAGAGTGCCGGGCGCACGAGCGTCACCCAGCCGCCCGGCGGCTCGTCGCCCTGCACCGACCACGCCAGCATGTCCTTGGCGTACAGAATTCCCACCACATCGTCCAGCGTCTCCCGATAGACGGGAAGCCGCGCGTGTTCGGAGCTGCGTACGCGATCGAGCACCTCGGACCAGGGCGTCTCCACCTCGACGCCGATGATGTCGACACGGGGCATCATGATCTCGTCCACGCGCGTCGTGGCGAGCGCGAACGCGCGGTGGAGCTGCGTGGCCTCGCTGGCGGCGGCCTCGTGGCGGGGCGCGAGCACGGCCCGCAGTTCGTCCGCGGTTGCCTCACGCTCCGCGTCCAGGTCCGTCCGCGGCGGGAGCACGCGGTAGAGCGCCCGCTCGATGGTGGTGCCCAGGGTGACGAGGGGGCGCAGCAGCACCGAGGCGCCGCGGGCGAACCCGCGCGTGCGCGCCGAAGGTTCTCCCCCGCGGGCCGAAGCGCGTTCGCGCGCCGCGGCGTCGAGCACGAGCACGGCCGCGATCAGGACGGCCACCGCCGCCGCCTGCACGATGCCGGGAGCGGACACCGCGCGCGCCATGCCGCGCGCGAGACCGGCGCCGAGCGCCAGGTAGGCGGCCACGCGCACGATACCCAGCGCGCGATGCGCTTCCATCGCGCCCGGCTCTCGCCGGCCATCCGGCGACGCGAGCGCGCCGGCGGCGGCCCCGGTGACCACGGCGAGCACGCCTCCCACGAGGGCGCTCGTCCACGCCAGGTAGGTCACGAGCGGGCGCTCCGCAGCACGCGCGCCACCAGGCGCTCCTGGCGCGCCCACATCTCGGATTCCAGACGCGACTCCCCTTCAGGATGATCGTAACCCAGCACGTGGAGGGTGCCGTGGACGACGAGACGCACGAGTTCCTCGCGGAGTGTGATCCGCCGTTCGCGCGCCGCCCGCCGGGCCACGTCGACGCCGACATAGACGTCGCCCATCACGGGCGCGTCGGGCGTGGGGCGGCTCAGGCCGAACGAGATGACGTCGGTGGCTCCGCGGTGCCCGAGGTGGCGCCGGTTCATCGCGGCGATGGCGCGATCGCCGAGAAACGTGACCGACAGTTCCGCGGACCGGATGCCCTCGGCCCGGAGCACCGTTTGCGCGGCGCGCACCAGGAGCGCCCGCGGCGCGGCCAGGCGTCCCTGCGGCGCGGCGACATGAACGGTGAGGCTCACGGCGCCGCGAACCCCGCCGACACGCCCCCGCCCGACGCCGGATATTCGATGCGTGCGTGATGCATCCCCGACAGCACGCGGGTGAACTCTTCCTTCACGAGCTCGAGCTGCCGCAAGGTGAGCGGCGCGTCGCGGAGCTGTCCCTGATCGAGTCGCAGCTTCACGATGTGCTCCACGACCTCGCGAATGCGATCGGGCGTGGGGTCGCTGAGCACGCGCACCGACGCCTCGGTGCCGTCGGCCAGCATCACGATCGCCGTTTCCGCCGTCTGCGGAATCGGTCCGGGGTACCGGTAGTCGCCCAGCTCCGGCATCCGGCGATCGCCCGCCCTCGCCCGCTCCAGGAAATACGTGATGGTGCCCGTGCCGTGGTGCTCCGCGATGAATGTCCGCAGCACGCGCGGGACACCGGCCGCTTCGGCGAGTTGCAGCCCTTCGCGCACGTGGTTGCGAATGATCTGGGCGCTTTGCAGCGGCGTGAGCCCGTCATGCGGATTCGCGCCCTTGGCCTGGTTTTCCACGAAGAACGTCGGATTGGCCAGCTTTCCAATATCATGATAATACGCGCCGACGCGCGCGAGCAGCGCGTTGGCGCCCACCACGCGGGATCCCGCTTCGGCCAGATTGGCGATCTGCATCGAGTGCGCAAACGTTCCCGGCGCTTCGAGACTCAGCCGCTGCATCAGCGGCCGGTTCAGGTCCGACCATTCGAGCAGCGTGAGATCCGTTTCCACGCCCGTGTACCGCTCGGCGAGCGGCAGCACGAGGAGCGCGATGAGCACGCTTGCGACGGCGTTGATCGTGCCGTAGCCCGCGGAACGAAGGATCGCGCCCGTCGGCAGATCGAGCGTGAGTCCCACGGCCGCGGCGGCCGCGAGGTACGCGACGGCGATCGCGAGGATCCAGGTGTACGTCTGCTGGCGGCTTCGCACGGCGCGCACGCTGTAGGCCGCCGCGGCGCCGCCGATCACGTTCACGTACAGCGCGTTGGTGCCGCGGAACACCGCCTGCCCGCCGAGCAGGGCCGCCAGCAGCACCGCCACGATCATCGCGATGCGCTGGTCGAACAGCGCGGCCACGACGATGGCGGCGATGCCCACTGGAAGGAGTTCGGGGCGCAGGGGCTGCACGCGCGACACGACCGCGCCGCCGATGAGGACGAGCGCCGTGACGCCCGCGATCACCGCCAGCGAGCGCATGGAGTCGTACACGTGCGGCCGGAAGATGAGCACGGTGAGCCCGAGCAGGACGATGAGCAGCGCGTCGAAGAGGAGCGCCCCAACGGCGCGCCGGATGCCCGGCACGGCTCCGCGCCGCTGCTCCATCGCGTCGTGGAGGGCCGCAAGCTTGTCGTGCTGATCCGACCGCACGACCTCGTTGGCGCCCACGATCTTTTCGCCGGCGCGCACCTCGAACCGGGCCACGGGCACCGATGCCCGCAACTGCTCGCGCCGCGCCGCCGTCGTGGCCCCGTCGGGCACCACGGTGGCGCGGAAGAAGGCCGCGAGCAGCCGATCGAACAGGGAACGGACGTTGGCGCGCGCGCTCGCCTCGAGCATCCGCGCCTGGGCCGCGAATTCGGGATAGGTGCGCACGCTGTCGGCCGGCATGCTTTCCTCATGGTCGCCGCGCCGGAGCGTGATCTCTCCGCTCACGCCGTCCAGCGCGCCGCGCGCGGCCACGCCGGCCGATCCCCACCGGCGATAGGCTTCGGTGATCGCTTCGAGGAGACGCGCCCGGCCTCCGGCGTCGGCCAGATACCGAACGTCGGCACCGGACAGCAGCACCTGAAACGCGAGCGCCGCCCGCTGCACCGGCAGGGTGTCGCCGCGCGACGACCCGTAGGCCGCGTCGAGCGCCGCCCCGAATCCGGCGATGGCGCGCCGCGTGCTGTCGAGGGCCGCCGGCACCGCGACGTAGACCGGCTCCACGGTGCGCGCCATCGCCTCGCGCTCGCGCGAGAGCTCGGCGTCGCTCTTGAGCACGCGGAACGCGAACGGCGCGATCACATTCTCGCCGGCCACGGCGCCGGTGTCGTACACCGGCACGTTGGCGGCGGGCACCGCCGGGAACAGCGCGTACGTGAGCAGCGTGAGCGCCGCCGCCAGCGCGAGACGCGGGCGGTGGCGGCGCGGCGCGGACCGTTGGCCCGCGCCCTCGCCGCTCACGCGGCCTGGTCGGTCGGGAACGGTCACCGGGGCCTCACGTCCCCGCGTCCGCGGCGTAGGCGCGGATGATCTGCCGCACGAGCCGGTGGCGCACCACGTCGCTCTCGTCGAAATACTGGAAGCCGATGCCCTCGATCCCCGTCAGGATGCGTTCCACCTGCAGCAGCCCGGATTCCTCGCGCTTCGGCAGATCCACCTGCGTCTTGTCGCCGGTGATCACCACCTTGGAATTCACGCCCAGGCGGGTGAGGAACATCTTCATCTGCATCGACGTTGCGTTCTGCGCTTCGTCGAGAATCACGAACGCGTCGGCCAGCGTGCGCCCCCGCATGAACGCGAGCGGCGCGATCTCGATGATCCGCGTCTCGAGCGCCTTCTGCACGCGTTCGAACGGCATCATCTCGTCGAGCGCGTCGTACAGCGGGCGCAAATACGGATCGACCTTGGCCTGCATATCGCCCGGCAGGAACCCCAGCGACTCGCCGGCCTCCACCGCCGGCCGCGCCAGCACGATGCGCCGCACGCGTTTCCGAATCAGCGCGTCGACGGCGGCGGCCACGGCGAGATACGTCTTGCCCGTGCCCGCGGGCCCGATGCCCACCACGATGTCCTGCTCGGCGATCTTGCGCAGGTACTCAGCCTGGCCCGGCGTCTTGGCCTGCACGATCCGCCGCACGCCCGGCAACGCGATGTGCGGAGCGCCAGGCGCCGCGCCGCCCTCGGCGGCTTCGGCGCCATCGCCCGTCTCTTCGGGGCGCAACTCGCTGAGCCGGAGCACGTCGTCGGCCGACAGGGTCAGCTGCTGCCGCGCGACGTCCACCATCCGCTGCCCCACCGCGGCCGCTCGCGTGGCCAGCTCT
This sequence comes from Gemmatimonadota bacterium, assembly GCA_028876725.1. Classification (GTDB taxonomy): domain Bacteria; phylum Gemmatimonadota; class Gemmatimonadetes; order Gemmatimonadales; family Gemmatimonadaceae; genus JAGWRI01. The sequence goes on along the minus strand of JAGWRB010000044.1, from coordinate 14,583 downwards.
TCCGGCCCCGAGATGGTGAGCGCGTCACCGCGGAGCGCCACCCGCACGCCAAACAGCCGCGCGAGCTCGACGAGATTCGCGTCGTTGACGCCGGCCAGCGTGAGCAGGTCGGCGCCCTCGGTGGAGATGCGGCGCGTGGCCGCGCCCGGATCGGTCACGCGCTGGGCCTCGTCACGGTGATGTGCAGATCGCGCAGGTCATCGGGCGGCACCGGCGACGGCGCCCCCTCGAACAGCGCGCGCGCGGCCGTGGTCTTGGGGAACGCGATCACGTCGCGCAGCGAATCGGCGCCCGCGAGCATCATCGCGATGCGGTCGAACCCGAGCGCGATGCCGCCGTGCGGCGGCGCACCCGCGCGCAGCCCCTCGAGCAGGAACCCAAACCGCGCCTGCGCCGTCGCCTCGTCGATGCCGAGCAGCCCGAACATGCGGCTCTGCAGCGCCGGATCGGCGATACGAATGCTGCCGCCGCCAAGCTCCGTCCCGTTGAACACCACGTCGTACGCGTTGGCGCGCACGCGCTCGGGTGCCGTGTCGAGCAGCGGGATATCGTCGGCGCGCGGAGAGGTGAACGGATGGTGCACGGAGGCCAGCGCCCCCGTTTCCGGATCCCGGTCGAACAGGGGGAAATCGGTCACCCACAGAAAGGCGTGGTCGGACTCGGAAACGAGCCCCAGGCGGCGCGCCACGTCCTGGCGCACCCGGTCGAGCGCGGGGTTGGCCACGCGATCGCCCGCCGCCACGTACAGCCCGAGCGCGCCGTCTTCCAGCCCCAGGCGCGCCGCCGTGCCCTCGCCCAGGAACTTCGCCGCCGGTCCTTCCAGTTGACCGCCGTTGTTCTTGAGCCGCACCAGCCCGGCGGCCCCGGCCGATTTGGCGGCGGCCTCGATCTCGTCCACCTGCTTGCGCGAGAGCGCCGCGCCGCCGGGAATGGCGATGCCGCGCACCCGCCCGCCCTGCGCGAGCACGGTGCGCGCGATGCCGAACTCGGTGTCGCGGAACACGTCGCTCACTTCGCGGATCTCCAGCCCGTAGCGCAGGTCCGGGCGATCGCAGCCGTAGCGCTCCATGGCGTCGGCGTACGTCATGCGCGGGAACTGCGCCGGCGTGGTGAAGCCCGCCTCGCGCCAGAGCGCGCCCACGAGGCCCTCGGTGAGCGCGATTACGTCCTCCACGCCGATGAACGAGGCCTCGATGTCGATCTGCGTGAATTCCGGCTGCCGGTCGGCGCGCAGATCCTCGTCGCGGAAGCAGCGGGCGATCTGGAAATACCGGTCGAGTCCGGCAACCATTAGCAATTGCTTATAGAGCTGCGGGGACTGCGGCAGCGCGTAGAATTCCCCCTCGTGCACGCGGCTGGGCACCAGATAGTCCCGCGCCCCCTCGGGCGTGGGCTTGGTGAGAATCGGCGTCTCGATCTCCAGAAACCCGCGTTCGCTCAGATGCCGGCGGGTCACCTGCATCAGCCGGTGCCGCAGCACCAGGTTCGCCTGCAGCTCGGTGCGCCGCAGGTCCAGATACCGGTGCCGCAGGCGCAGATCCTCGGCCGGCAGGTTCTCGCCCTTCGCTCGCGCGACGGGAATGGCCGGCACCGCTGCCGGACTCACGATGCGCAGTCCCGACGCGTGCACCTCCACCTGCCCGGTGCCCAACTCGGCGTTCTGCATCGCGTCGGGGCGCAGGACCACCGTCCCCTCCACGAGCACCACCGTCTCGTTGCCCAGGGACGCCGCCAGGTCGCACAGCTCGCGCGGGGTGCGCTGCGGATCGAACGACACCTGCACGAGCCCGCTCAGGTCGCGCAGATCCACGAACAGAAGGCCGCCAAGGTTGCGGGCACGATGGACCCAGCCGCCAAGGCGCACACGCTGGCCGGCGTGCTCGGCACGGAGCGCGCCGCAGCGGTGGGTCCGAAGAGTGGTCGAGAAATCGGTGTGCATGGCGGAGGAAGAAGGGGACCGCACTCAGCGCGGTCCTGCAGCCCGGGGACACCCCCGGGAGGCCGGCGCGCTGGCGCGCCCGGCGCAGGCGATACCGAACGCGCAAACCGACCCGGGCGATGTTGGGCCGGGTCGGCGAAATGTCGGGGAAGCCGGAAAGCGACTCATCGAACCCTGTATCATAATGCCGGAGCGCGACTTACGGTAGTTGGACGCTTGACTCTCGATCGACGGCCCGGCTAGCTTAACTGTATGCGCCGCTTGCTCTTTGCCGCGGCCGTCTGCAGCGCCGCGGCAACGCCATCGATCGCCCAGCAGGTTCCGGCGCGAGATCTCCTCGACTTTCCCATCGGCACCATCGCCGAGCCCGCCGCGCTCGCAACCGAGCTCTCGAGCGGACTCTGGAATCCCGCCGCCGTCGCCGTCCCGTCGGCGGAACGGGTGCAGCTCGGCATCGGGGCCCTGAACTCCCCGATCGAGCAGGGCGTGTCGGCGCAGGTGGCGGCGGTTTCCGTCGGCCTTGCGCCGGCCACCGTGGTCACGGCCTCGCTCGCGCGCGCGACCGTCACCGATCTCGTCCGCACGCAGACCGATCCGCAGAGCGTGGGAGCGGAGATTCCGTATGGCACCAGCATCTTCTCGCTCGGCGTCTCGCGGCACTTCGCGCATCTGACCGCCGGCGTCGCGACGCGCATCCGCACCGGCACCGCGGACTACATCCAGCGCACGTCGCTGTCGGTGGACGGCGGCGTGGTCGCCGACCGGGTGCTGGGAACGCCGTTGCGCCTCGCGGCCTCCACGTTCTTGTTTGGCCCCTCCCGCGCGCGCGAGCGGCCCACCCTGCTCGGCGCCGCCGATCTCCCGGTGTACCACACCTCGGCCCCGCTGGACGTGCGCGTCGGCGTCGCGGGATCGGTGACCGACTCGCGGGGGAGCGAGACGTATCTGTTCGGCGCCGTGCGGTACGCAGGCGTCGAAGCGCGCGGCGGCCTCGCGCAGACGCATGAGTTCGGCACGACGTCCGATCACCTGCGTCTGGGCGTCGATTTGCATTACGGGCGCTACGCGGTGGGCATCTCGCGCGAGGAAGAGGGCGCGGGGCTTGGCGCCACCTATCAATTCATGCTCACCTCGGTGTTTCCGTGAACGACCGCGAGAATCTCCTCGATCTCACCCCCGCCCAGGCGCTGGAACGCCTGACCGCGTTCATGCGCGATGAAGGACTTCCCGTCTACCGCGCGCGCCAGGTCGTCCGCCATTTGTGGGTCGCGCCGGCGCGCGAATTCGCGGGCATGACGGATCTGCCGGTCGCGCTGCGCGAGCGCCTCGAGGCGCGATTCACCCTCCCCCGGCTCACCGTGGTGGCGCGCGAGAAGTCGGCCGACGGCACCGAGAAGTTTCTCTTCCGGCTGGCCGACGGGGAGGCGATCGAAACGGTGGCGATTCCCGAGGGGAACCGCGTCACGCTCTGCATTTCGTCGCAGGCCGGGTGCGCGCTGCAGTGCGCGTTCTGCGCCACCGGGGCCATGGGGTTCTCGCGCAACCTGGCGGTGCACGAGATCGCCGGGCAGGTGCGCGAGATGCGCCTGCTCGATCCCCCGATCCCGGTCACCAACGTGGTGTTCATGGGCATGGGCGAGCCGCTCATGAACTGGAAGGCCGTGGATCCGGCCCTCACCATCCTCAACGATCCCAACGGCCTCGGGATCGGCGCGCGGCACATCACCGTGTCCACGGTGGGCGTGCTGCCGGGCATCGTGGCCCTGGGCAAGCGTCCCGAGCAGTTCCGGCTGGCGATCTCGATTCACGCGCCGAGCGACTCGCTGCGGCAGGAGCTGATGCCGATCAACACCAAGTATCCGCTGGCGCAGGTGATTGAAGCGGCCAAGGTGTTCGATCGGCGGGTGACGTTCGAGTATGTCATGCTGGGCGGCGTGAACGACGGCGAGGAGCACGCGCTCAACCTCGCCGCCCTGGCGCGCGAGTGCCGGGCCTTCGTGAACCTCATCCCGCTGCATCCCGGGGGCGCCCGCGGATTCACCCCCACGCCGGGCCACCGCATCGCGGCGTTCGCCCGTGAACTGCGGGCGCAGAACGTGGAGGTCGCCGTGCGCAAGAGCCGCGGCGTGGACATCGCCGCGGCGTGCGGCCAGCTACGGGTGGAGCGGCTGGGGCGGCGGACGCCACGCGCGACCCAGCAGCACGGTGACGTCGACGTAAAGCGTTGAGTCCGGGCGCGCTTCCACGCGCGCGCCACCCAGCGCGTCGGCCACGCGCCGCGCCCACTCGGGATGATTCGAGCGATCCAGCACCACCGTGCTGTCGCTCTGTTGCGCGCTGGTGCCGATGGCCACGACGTCGAATCCGCGATCGCGCAGGAGAAAGGTTCCCTCGCGCGCCAGCCCGCGAATTCGCGTCGCGTTGAGTACCTCGACCCGGATCCGCGTGTCCGCCGGCGCGGTGGCGTCGGGGATTGGCGCGGCGCCGGCCGCGTGCGCCGCGCGCGCTCGACTCCACCAGAGGGCGCCTGCGGCGACGGCCAGCACGATCGCCGCGCCGGCGATGACCCAGGCGCGTCTCATTGCAGCGAATTCCAGAGCGCGATCGTGGGCTCGAACACCCGGTGTCCCTCGCGCAGCGCCCACTCGATGCGCACGCGCACCACCTGTCGGAACGCGCCGTCGAAATCACGCGGCACCTGCGCCGCGAGGAAGGCCCGATCGGCGCGAGCGAACGGACGTCCCGGTTCGAGGAAGTCGGCCATATAGAGCGCGCGTCCGGTGCGGGCCCACCCCACCTGGCCGATGGTGTGAAACCGAATGGCCGCGAGGACGTCGGGCCGCGTCTCGCCCTCTTCCTCGAGGCGGCGCGCCGCCGCGGGGCCATGCAGGACGTCCACCGGTCCGCTCGCATCGCCGGCCAGTGCGCGGAGCTCCGCCTCGGGCGCGTCTCGCAGCGCGTCGTGCCAGAGCCCGGCATCGCGCCATGCCGCGGCCTCGTCGGCGGCGACGCCAAGCGCGGCGGCCCACCGTTCGAGCAGCGCCGTCACCCGCGCGATGTGGCCTCGGCGCCGCTCGCCCACCTGCGCCCAGCGCGGGAGCGCCAGTTCGGGCTGCGGGTCAGCCATCGAGCGCCCGGCCGAGCGCGGCCGCTTCGCGCTGCCAGAACTCCCGCGTCGCCAGGCCGGGGTGCGGCACGGTGAGGCGTTCGTCGGCCAGCGTGCGGTCACCGTAGCGCACAATGTCGAGATCGAGCGTGCGCGGCCCCCAGCGCTCGCGGCGAACCCGCCCCGCGTCGTGTTCGATGCGTTGGAGCGCGTCCAGCAAGGCGTGCGGCGACAGCGAGGTCTCGAGCGCGATCATCTGGTTGAGATACGGGGGTTGGCCCGGCGGGCCAAACGGCGCGGTTTCTTCCACCGCAGTCTCGGCGATCACGCGCGTTTGGGGAAGGGCCCGGAGCGCGGCGCGGGCGCCGGCGAGCGTCGCCTCGCGATCGCCGAGGTTCGAGCCCAGCGCGATGTACGCCACCTCACCCATCGACGGGCCGGTGGATCGCCACCTCCACATAGTCCAACGGCGCGCCGAGGGGCACGTTCGGTTTGCGCACGCGCACGTCGACGCGGCGTACGCCGTCGACCCCCAGCGCGGCAGCGGCCACGCGCTCGGCGATCTCCTCGAGATATTCGCGAGGCGACGCCATGACGGCGTCGCGCGCCGCGGCATGGAGGCCGCGATAGTCGACGATCCCCGCGTGCCCCGGCGCGATCCACGAGACGAGATCGACCTCGAGCGGCTGCGGGTGTTCGCGTTCGTGGGGCAGAATGCCCACGAGCACGTGGAAGCGCATGCCGCGCAGGGTGATGGCGTCGAGCGGGCGGTGGGGCATCAGGAAACGCTCGTAATGCGGTGCGTGAGCTCGCTGAGGTACACCGCGACGGCGCGGAGCTCCTGCGTGGCGCCCTCGAGTTCCCGCAGCGCCGCGGCCTGATCCTTGGCCGACGCCGTGACGGTTTGCGCGCCGGCCCGGTTGTGCTGCGAAATGACGGCGATGCGGGCCACGCGCTCGCGCAGCCGTCCGAACTCCAGCTCCTGGTCGCGCGAGGTGCGCGCGATGCGCTGGGCCCCGGCCGCCGCCGCGGCCGTCGCGTCGACGATGAGGTCGAGCGCCGCGCGCGCCGACTCCGAGAGTGACTCCGCGTCGCTCACGATGGCCTGGCCGCGCCCCATCTGCAGCGCCACGCGGCGCATCTGCTCCTCGAACCCCAGCAGCACGTCGCTGGCGTCGTCGGCGGCACCCGCACTCTGCTCGGCGAGTTTCCGGACCTCGTCGGCCACCACCGCGAAACCCTGCCCCTGCTCGCCCGCGCGCGCCGCCTCGATGGCGGCGTTCAGCGCCAGGAGGTTGGTCTGGTCGGCGAGCGCCCGAATGACGCTGATGAATTCCGTAATACGCCGCGTGGCCTGCGCCAGCGCCTCCACCTGCTCCGCGCTCTCGCCCACGAACCCCTTGGCATTGATGAGGCGCTCGATGGCCGTGGCGATGGTCAGCCGGTGCTCGGCGGCGATCTCGGTGGCCTGCTGGCTGGCCTGCGCCGCGGCGTTTCCGTCGCGGGCGACCTCGGCCGTGGCTTCGTGCAGCGCCGTGGTCGCCTCCAGGCTCCGGTCGACCTGCTCGTTCTCCTCCACGACGCCGCGCCCGATGTCGGTGATCGTTCGCGCCACGCTCTCGCCGCCCGTGCGCAGCGCCCGGGCCGACTCCGTGAGCGTGTCGAGCTGCGAGCTGACGCGCGTCATCGCTTCCAGCAGCGGCTGCCGCAGGTCGTGAATGTGCAGCGTGGTGGCGAGCTGGTTCGCGAAGCGGCGAATGAGGCCGACCTCCTTCAGCGAGTACGCGTTCCGCTTGTGGTGCTCGAGCTCCAGCAGCCCCACGTTCCGGTCGCCGAAGCGCAGCGGAATCACCGCCATGCTCTCCACGTTGCCGCGGGCGCGATCCACCCGTGGATCGCGGTGCGCATCGCCCACGATCACCGGCTGCCCCTCGGCCAGCGCCGTCCGACGGAGCGAATGGTCGAGCACCGACACCGGCTCCGCGCCGTCGACCGCGCCGGCGGCCTGGTTCCAGACGAGCGACAGCTGATCGCCCTGCAGGCGGTAGATGCTGAACGACCGCCAGTCCACCAGCCGGTGCGCCAGCGCCTCGATGCGGCGGAACGCGTCGGACAGCGCGACGTCGGACGACACGACCTGCTCCATCGCGAGAATCTTGTTCAACTCTTCCGCGGCGACCGCTTCTTCCAGGATCCGCTTGAGCAGCAGCCCCCCGAGCCCCAGCACCATGGCGATCACGACCCAGCCCGCCGGCCCCAGCTCGGTGACGGTCACGATGATGACGGCGACGGCAATGGCGCCTGCGCCGAAGCCGATCACCTCGTACCGCAGGATCAGCGACTTCTCCTCTTCCAGCAGCTTGTCGCGGAAGATGAGCGTGAAGTACAGGAGCGCGCGGCTGATCAGGAAATACGCAAACAACAGCAGCGTGAGCGCCGGAATGTTGTCGGCGGTGAGCGTGGTGCCGCCGGCGCCGATCAAGCGCGTGGACCAGGCGTAGAAGCCCATCGCCGACAGCAGGGCCAGCACCTCGCGCCCGCCGTTGATCCACGCCGATTCGAGCGGCTTGCGCAGGATCACACGGTCGGCCAGCACGAGGCTCGCGTAGAGCGCCGCCGCCGTCGCCGGCCCGCCGATCACGACGGCGCCCGCCACCGCCGGCACCGCGAGCAGATTCAGCGCGCCGTACTTCGTGAGCGGGATCTGATAGACCCGGAGCACCACGCCCGCGGCGAAGACGACGGCGATGCCGTAGCCCTCGGTCAGCCACCGCGGATCGTGCGCCAGCGCGGCCGCCAGCGCCAGCATGCCCAGCGTGCCGAGCGTCCGCGCGTAGATCCGCAGGAAAAACGACACGCTACGCCGCGTCGATAGACGCCCGCAGCGAGGCGGCGAATCGCACGGCCGCGTCCACGCCCTGCTCGGCGGCGCGGACGATGGCGCTGCCCACCACGACGCCGTCGGCCAGGCGCGCGACGCTCGCGGCCTGCTCCGGTGTCGCGACACCGAATCCGACCGCAATGGGCAGCGTGGTCACCTCGCGCAGCCGCGCCACCGTCTCCGGCAGCTCCGGCGGGAGCTCGTCGCGCACGCCCGTGACGCCGAGGCGGCTGATCAGATACACGAACCCGCTTCCGTGCGTCGCGATCTCGCGCATCCGCTCCCGCGGCGTGGTCGGGGCCACGAGCCGGATGAAGGCCAGCGCACTCTCGCCCAACCAGCGCTCGCGTTCGGGGTCGGCGCCCACCGGAAGATCCGTGACCAGCACCCCGTGCGCGCCCGCTTCGGCCGCGCGCGACAGCGCATCGGATCCGGCCGCAAGGAGCGGGTTCAGATAGCTGAACAGCACGATGGGCACCGGCACCGCCGCCTCGGCGATGATCTCCAGCACCGTGTCGAAGGTCGTCCCGAGCGCGAGGGCGCGCTGTGAGCTCGCCTGGATCACGGGCCCGTCGGCCAGCGGATCGGAAAACGGAACGCCCACCTCGATCACGTCGGCGCCCGCCGACGCCAGCCCCTGCAGCAGCGCCACCGACGCGGCGCGGTCGGGGTGCCCCGCGGTGACGTACGGAACCAGGGCCCTGCGTCCCTTGGCTCTGAGCGCGGCAAACCGCGCCCCGATGGCTTCAGATGAAATAGTCGCCGACACGAATGCCGTACCGCTCCGGGTTTTCAGTCTTGATGATCGTGCGCCGGAAGTTGCCCTCGGCGTCGCGATCCGCGAGGTCGATGATCTCGCCCGGGTGCACCAAATTCCCCATGGGGTCGCTGATCACGCGGACGATGGGGCGCGAGAGCATCTCCGCCAGCGGATTCACCGCGTGCACGATGCCCAGCTCGAAGGTGTCGAGCACCACCAGTGTGCCCACCGGATAGATGCCCGTGAGATTCACGAACGCTTTGACGAGCACCGGGTCCATGCCGCGGCGCGGATTGTCGCGCATTTCCTGCATGACCATCGCCGGATTGAGGGGCGTGGTCTGGTACGAACGCCGCGACGTGGCCGCGTCGAAGCCATCGGCCACGGCCACGATCTTGCTGTACATGCTCATCTTCCGCGGCCTGATGGGGCGCGGATAGCCGGTCAGGTCGGTCTTCATGTGGTGCTCCATGGCGACCACCATGGCCCGGTACGGAAATTCCTGCTGGCCCCGCACCTGGAACAGCGCCAGCACGCCCAGCCAGGGATGCGCGGCGATGAGCCGCCACTCGTCGTCGGTGAGACCGCCCGACTTGTTCAGCACTTCCGACGGTACGCGCTGCTTGCCGATGTCGTGAAAGAGCGCGGCCAGGCCGAGATCGTAGAGCTGGATCTTGGTGAGGCCGAGGCGTTTGCCGATCGCCACCGAGAAGATGCAGACGTTGACGCTGTGCGTGAACGTGTACTCGTCGTAGTCCCGAATGGACGTCAGCCCGATGAGCGAGGTCTCCTCGTTCAGGATCTGATCCACGATCCCCTGCACGACGCGCTTGATCTTCTTGATGTTCGGGCTCTTGCCCAGACGCACGGACGTCATCAGGTCCTTGGCCACGACCACCGACTGCGAATAGGTGCGCTTGGCGCGCTCCTTGGCCTTTTCGGTGTCACCCGACGCCTGATCCGTCGGCGGTCCGAGGGTGAACGCCGTCACGCCGGCGCTCTCGAGCTTGCCGGACACCGTCAGGAGCCGCTGTTCCGGCGGCTCCTGGGTTAGCGTCTGCAGCACCGACAGCAGGATCATCCAGTCCCTGGGCGTCGCGCCCTCGTGCACCTGGAGCGATCCCGCGCCGTTGCCGCGGAACATCGAAATGATGTGGCTGAAGCTGGCGTAGTTGTCGAGATCGATGCGCAGGCGGATCGCGTTCACGAAGATGAACTCGCCCGACGCCCGGAGCTGCAGTTCCTGCTCCTCGGTCAGAATCTGCTGGGCCGTCGAGGCGAGTTCGGTCAGCGCCTTCTGCACCGCCGCGTTCTCCACCGGGTACAGCTTGATCGCCCGCAGCGCGGCGTAGAAGTCGCGAATCAGATCGCGTCCCGCGCGGCGGACGAACGAGTCGTCGCTCCGGTCGGCCTCGCTCCCCTGCGCGGACATCTGCATCGTCGCCCGCGACAGCGCCTGCGTGGCGCGCGTCGCCGTGGGCGTGGGCCGGCCGCTCTCGGTCGTCGGTTCGTCCGGCGTCATCCCGCCCCCCCGCGCATCGCCTTGTTCACCGCGTTCCGCACCACGACGTCCTTCTCCGATTGCGCCTTGCGCAGGCTCTCGTGCGCCGACGCCGTGTTGATTCTCCCCAGCGCCATCGCCGCGCACGCCCGCACTTCGGGATCCTCGCGCCGCCCCAGGAATCCCTTGCCGTTCAGAATCCCGTCGAGATACGACACGCCGGTGTCTCCCGCCAGCATGCCGAACGCTTCGAAGAACGCGACCTTCTCGGTGAGATCCGCCTCGCGCAGCGCCTTCCCCTTCACCGCCGCGTCCACGCGACTCAGCACGGGGCGGTACCCGCGCGTGGCCAGCAGCCGCACCGCCGTCACCCGCGTGTCGCGGTCGCCGTCGGCCACCCACGGTTCCAGCGTCTGCAACGCGCCCGCCGAGCCGATCTCTCCCAGCGCCTGGACACAGGCGAGCCGCATTTCGGGATCGGCCGCCGTCATCGCGCGTCCGATGGCCGACACGCCGGCCTGGATCTTGAGCGCGCCGCAGCGGCGCACCGCCTCGAGCGCCACGCTGCGGTCTTCCGACTGAATGAGCTTCACCAGTTCGCCGGTGTTGGCCGCCGTGAGCCGCGCCGCCGCCTGCTCGAGCATCGGGCGCAGGCGCTGATTCTGCAGACGGCCAAGCCAGGCGAAAATCGTTCCCAACGCTTCGGGGCGAAGCTGCTCGAACAGCTCGGTGAGATCGTTGACCGGCGGCAGCTCGGTGCTCTCATCGAGCGCCTGCAGCAACTGGCCCAGCGGTTCCGGGTGGCTCAGCCGAGCGGGAATGTCTCGCACGCGCGCCGCCTGCTCGGGCGACACCTCGCGCCCGCGCGTCGCAGCCACCTGTCCCTCGCGCAGCAAGTACGCCACCGTGCTCAGGTGCCCGCCGGCCAGGAGGTACAGCATCAGCGTCTCGACGAGGTCGGCCACCTCGCCACGCACGGCTTCATCGGTCTGCGCCTCGTAGATGTCGAGCAGCGTCGCGGCGATCGTCTGGCGAAGGTCGGTGGCGTACTCGCGCTCGATCTCCCCCTGCAGGTACTCGATTTCGTGCTCGTCCAGGAAGTACAGCGTCGAGTCGAAGTCGGCCATGTTCACGACACCGCTCGGCGATTCCTCCGTGCTCTCTTCGGCGTTGCCCGTGTTCGCGGTCCGCACTTCGTCGGGCGACAGCGGGCGCGGGGGAAGTCCGCCGTCTTCCAGCGGGGCCGCGGGCTCCAGCCCGAGGTCCACGTAGCGGTAGCGGAGGTTGACGAAGTCCGCTTCCCAGAGCATCGCCAGGAGGTCGTCGTCGTCGGCCGCCGCCTTCCGGGCGCGCTGCAGAATGCTCAGGAGCTGGACGAGTTCCTCGTCCTCGAACCCCTTCTGAATCGTGAGCTCGCGCACCCCGTCTTTGTAGAACAGCCAGGGCAGGCTGTCGGCGGATTTGGTGCTCTCCTGCTGCACCGGATACCCGTACCAGAGCACGGCCGTTTCGCTGAACGTGAACACCAGCTCGTCGGTCTCGTCCCAGACCGGCACGAAGGCGCTCCGCACGGAGTCGATGGCGGCCTTGTAGATCGGATTGTTGGGGAGATACAGCTGGTGCGCGCGGAGGGCCTTCACGAACGCCCGGAGCAGTTCCTCAACCGGCGTGCTCGGGAACGGAAGCTCAGGCAGCTCCGCCTGCTCTTTGCTGGATCGCTGGATCGGTGCGGTCACGCCCCCAAGATACCCTTTTCCATAACTTGCGCCACATCCTTGTCGCCGCGGCCGCTGACGCACAGGAGAATGGTCGCATCTCGCGACCAACGGCCCACTTGGGACTCGACCCACGCCACCGCATGGGCCGACTCCAGCGCCGGGATTATCCCCTCCAGCCGGGATAATGTTTCGAACCCTCGGAGGGCCTGATCGTCGGTCACGGAAACGTACGTCGCCCGGCCGGAATCCTTGAGATGCGCGTGCTCCGGCCCCACCCCCGGATAGTCCAAACCGGCGGAAATCGAGTGCGCCGGATGCACCTGCCCCGAGGCGTCCTGCAGGAGATAGCTCAGGGTTCCATGCAACACCCCGGGTTTGCCCGCCGCCAACGACGCCGAGTGGCGACCCGTCTCGAGCCCTTCCCCGGCGGCTTCGACACCGACCAGCTCGACCGCGGCATCACCCACGAACGCGTGGAAGATGCCGATGGCGTTGGATCCGCCGCCCACGCAGGCCACCACCGTGGTCGGCAGCCCGCCCGTCCGCTCCAGCATCTGGGCCCGCGCCTCGCGCCCGATCACCGCCTGGAAATCGCGCACCATCCGCGGATACGGCGCCGGCCCCACCACCGAGCCGATGATGTAATGGCTGGTGCGCACCGTGGTCACCCAATCACGAATCGCTTCCGTGGTTGCATCCTTGAGCGTGCGCGTGCCACTCGAGACGGGCACGACTTCGGCCCCCATGAGGCGCATGCGGTAGACGTTCAGCGCCTGGCGCCGCATGTCTTCCTCGCCCATGTACACCACGCACTCGAGGCCAAAGCGCGCGCATACGGTGGCGGTGGCCACGCCGTGCTGCCCCGCTCCCGTTTCGGCGATGATGCGCTGCTTGCCCATGCGCCGGGCGAGCAGCGCCTGCCCGACCGTGTTGTTGATCTTGTGCGCGCCCGTGTGATTCAGGTCCTCGCGCTTGAGCAGCACGCGCGCCCCCACGCGCTGCGAGAATCGCGGCGCGTCGCTCAGCGGCGAGGGGCGCCCGACGTAATCGGCCAGCATCGTGTCGAGCTCACGCCGGAATTCGGCGTCGGCCATCGCCTCGTCGAACGCAGCCTCCAGCTCGTCGAGCGCCGGGATCAGCGTCTCGGGCACGTAGCGCCCGCCGAAGGCCCCAAATCGGTGGTTTGCCTGCTCTACCGTCATCGTGCGTCCTCTCCAGAACGAACCGCATCCCGGAACGCGCGCATGCGCGCCGGATCCTTGATTCCCACGCGAGCCTCGATACCGGACGACACATCCACGACGTCCGGGCGGAGCACCCGCACCGCCTCCGCCACGTTCTCGGGCTTCAACCCGCCGGCGAGCACCAGGCGCGCGTGGTCCCCGCGACGGAGGCTCGCCACGGCGTCGGCCACCGCCCGCCAGTCGAGCGCGACCCCGGTTCCGCCGAGCGCACCCTCGACCTTGGCCTCCAACAATACCGCATCGGCAACGGCGAACAATTCCGCCGCGGGCCGCGGAAGTTCCGCGCCCACGACACGCACCGACGCCCAGATCTTTCCACTCCACTGCTCCCGGAGCGCGGCCACCTGATCGGCCGTTGGATCGCCATGCAACTGGATCACCGATAGCCCCAGGCGTTTCGCCTGGTCGGCGCTCTGCGCGAGGACGTCAACGCCGAAGACCCCCACTCGCTGAACGGACGGTGGGAGTGCCGCGAAAATGGGCGATGCGGACGCCGCGTCCTGGCGGCGCGGCCCCCCGGCGAACACGACGCCTACGTAGTCGGCGCCGAGTTCGGCGGCCGTGCGCGCGTCCGCGGCACGCGTCACCCCGCAGAACTTGATCTCAACCACGAACGCCCGCCCGGCGAGGCACCTGGGTGAGCGCACGAACCGCCTGCTCGGGATTCGCCGCCGCGGACACCGCGGAGCCCACGAGCACGGCGTCGGCACCGGCGCGTGCGGCGCGCTCGACGTCGGCCGCTGACGCAATCGCGCTCTCCCATACCGCCACGATCCCTGCGGGAACCCGTGGCACCAGCGACTCGGCCACGCGGGGGTCGACTTCGAGCGTTTCGAGGTTGCGGCAGTTCACGCCGATCACCGATGCACCGGCGTCGACGGCCCGGGCCAGTTCGTCGGCAGAGCGGACTTCGACCAGCGTTTCCAGTCCGACGCGATGGGCAAGCGCGACCAGGCGCGGCAGGGTCGCAGGATCGAGTGCTCTGGCAATGAGCAGCGCCGCGGACGCCCCCAGGGCGCGCGCCTCGAACAGCTGCACGTCGTCGACGTGGAAGTCCTTTTTCAACAATGGAATACGAACGCGACCTCGCACGCTTTCGAGGTCTGCGTTGCTCCCGTTGAAATGGAGGGGCTCCGTGAGCACGGAGATGGCCGCTGCGCGCCCCGCGGCGTAGGCGGCTGCCTGGTCCGGAGCGCTGAGCGCTTCGTTGATCGCGCCCTTCGACGGGGAGCGCCGCTTGAGCTCCGCAATCACGCGGACGGTGTCGCCGCGGAGCGCGGAGGCAAACGGGGGCGCGCCGGCCTGTGCCTCCGCCTCGGCCTCGAGCTGCCGCCGGTGGATGCGCAACGTAATCACCCGTTCCATCGTCTGTTCGACGATTGTCCCCAGGGTGCCGCCTGGCGGGGCCCAGGAAGAATTTCCTTGCACTTCGGT
>JAGWRB010000043.1 GCA_028876725.1 Gemmatimonadota bacterium | reverse complement strand
GCGCTCGCCGACAGCCTCCGCACGGGCGTCCGCTTCGTCTTTCACAGCCCGGTCATCCTCGGCGCCCTCACGCTCGACCTCTTCTCCGTGCTCCTCGGCGGCGCTGAGGCGCTCCTCCCCGTGTTCGCGTCGGACATCCTGCACGTGGGGCCGCAGGGACTCGGCATGCTGCGCGCCGCGCCCGCCGTTGGCGCCGTGCTCATGTCACTCTATCTCGCGCACCGGCGCCCCATGGAGCGCGCCGGCCGAGCGATGCTCCTCGCCGTCGCCACCTTCGCCATCGCGATCGTCGGCTTCGGGCTCTCGCGCAGCGTCGTGCTCTCGTTCGTGCTGCTCGCCGTGAGCGGTATGGCCGACAACGTCAGCGTGGTGGTGCGCTGGACGCTCCTTCAATTGATGTCGCCCCCCGAGATGCTGGGTCGAGTGTCGGCGGTGAACGCAATCTTCATCGGTTCGTCCAACGAACTTGGAGCGTTCGAATCCGGCGTGACCGCGCGGCTGCTCGGCACCGTCCCCGCGGTGATCCTTGGAGGGCTGGCATCCCTCGGCGTCGTGGGCATCGTGACCAAGGCCGTGCCCGAGCTTCGCGAGCTGAAGCGCCTGGAGTAGCCACCGGCCGACCCACCAGGCGGGATCGGCCATCGTGGGAAATTCGCCGACAATGCTTGCGATTCATGTGCACAATTGGTATGTCTGCTTTGACATTTAAAGTAGAGAACCATGGACGCACTTGATTTCAAGGCACTTTCCCGCCTTCAACAGTTTGGACGCGACAGCTGGAAGAACCTCGGCGAGTTGCTCGGCATTACGGCCCAGGCGGCCGCCGACCGCGTACACCGGCTGGAGCAGCAGGGGGTGGTGCACGGCTACGCGGCCCTCGTCGACCCCGATGCCGTAGGTCTCCATCTCACCGCGTTCGTTGGCGTCAGCCTGGAGCGCCCCAAGCACCGCGACGCCTTCCTGGAACACGTGCTGTCGCTCTCGGAAGTCCAGGAATGCCATCACGTTTCAGGCGAGGATGACTACCTGCTGAAGGTGCGCTGTCGGAGCACGTCCGACCTGGAACGGGTGGTTGGCGACGACATCCGCGGCATCCCTGGGGTGGTCCGCATCAGGACCACAATCGTGCTCAGAACCAGCAAGGAGACCGTGGCTCTTCCGCTGGTGACCGGCCCCGTTCAGGGGTAGAGGGACCCGGTGGAACTGTTGCGCCCAAACGTCGCGATAGTGCATATATTGCAATCTCGACCAACAATTCGCTACATTTCGCGGTCATTTTTGACGAATTGATCGACTATTCTTGCATTTTTTGCAATTCTGGGATTGCACTTCCACAATCCGCGCCCGAGCCTCCAACACATGTCCAACGCATCGTCGTCCTCCGGACGCGCCGCCGCCCTTCGCGACGTCGTGAGCCGCACCCCGCTGTTGCCCAAAGCGCCGTACCCCGCGCCGACCTCCGCCTACTTTGGCGCGAACACGTTCGGCGCCAAGCAGATGCGCGAGAAGCTCCCCAAGGCGGTGTACGAGAAACTCGTCGCCTCCATTCGCCTGGGGAACAAGCTCGATCTCGAGATCGCGCCAACGGTCGCGCAGGTCATCAAGGATTGGGCAATCTCGCGCGGCGTGACGCACTTCACGCACTGGTTCCAGCCGCAGACGGGGCTCACCGCCGAGAAGCACGATGCGTTCCTCACGTTCGACGACAACCGCGAACCCATGGAGTCGTTCAGCGGCGCGCAGCTCATCCAGAGCGAACCCGACGCGTCGAGCTTCCCCTCGGGCGGTCTCCGCGCCACGTGGGAAGCGCGCGGCTACACCGCGTGGAACCCGGCCAGCCCGGTGTTCATCGTCGAGTCGGGCGGCGTGCGCACGCTCTGCATTCCCTCGGTCTTCATCGGCTACAACGGCGAAGCGCTCGACGAGATGACGCCGCTGCTGCGCAGTTCCGACGTGCTCTCCGAGAAGGCCATCGAACTTCTCTCACTGCTCGGCGACAAGGGCGTGCAGCGTGTGTACACCACCCTCGGCCCCGAGCAGGAATACTTCCTCATCGACCGCGGCATGTTCTCGCTGCGCCCCGACCTCGTGATGTCGGGCCGCACGCTGCTTGGCGCCGCGCCGTCGCGCGGCCAGCAGCTCGAGGATCACTACTTCGCCGGCATCCCGGAGCGCATCCAGGCGTGCATCGCCGAGGTGGAGCACGAACTCTACAAGCTCGGCGTGCCGATCATCACGCGGCACAACGAAGTCGCACCGTCGCAGTTCGAGATGGCGCCGATGTTCGAGGAAACCGACATCGCCGTTGATCACAACCAGCTCGTCATGGCCACGCTGCGCAAAGTCGCGCTCCGGCACGGCCTGCAGGCGCTGCTGCACGAGAAGCCCTTCGCCGGGATCAACGGCTCGGGCAAGCACTGCAACTGGTCGATGTCCATCACCTCCGACCGCCCGGAACTGGACGGCTTCAATCTCCTCAAGCCCGGGAACACGCCGCACCAGAACGTCCGCTTCCTGCTCTTTCTCGCCGCCGTGCTGCAGGGGGTGCACCGGCACGCCGGCCTCCTCCGCGCCGGCATCGCGTCGTCGGGCAACGAGCACCGCCTCGGCGCCAACGAGGCGCCGCCGGCCATCATTAGCATCTTCATGGGCCGCACGCTCACGCATGTGATCGAGAGCATCGCCGGCGGCAAGACGGTCGGCAGCGCCGAGCAGGCGATGATCAAGCTCGGCGTCGCCAAGCTGCCCGACATCGAGAAGGACAACACCGACCGCAACCGTACATCGCCGTTCGCGTTCACCGGCAACAAGTTCGAATTCCGCGCCGTGGGATCGTCGGCGTCCATCGCCTTCCCGGTGTGCCTGCTCAACGCCGCCGTGGCCGAGTCGATCGCCGAGCTCACCGAGGCGCTGCGCGCCGAACTCAAGAAGACGAAGAAGGTGGACGATGCCGTGCTCAAGGTGGTGCGGCCGGTGTTCCGCGCCACGCGCAACATCCGCTTCGAGGGCAACAACTACTCCGACGAATGGGTGAAGGAGGCCGAGCGCCGCGGGCTCCCCAACCTGCGCCGCACCCCCGAGGCGCTGGCGCAGCTCATGACCACCAAGTCGCGCAAGCTGCTCACCGGCCTCGGCGTCTTCACCAAGGAAGAGCTGGATTCCCGCTTCCATGTGCGCATGGAGCGCTACGTGAAGGACATGCTCATCGAGGCGCATACGGTGCGCGAGATGGTCGACACGATGGTGCTCCCCGCCGGCCATGCCTACGCGGGCACGCTGGCCAGAGCGGCGGCCGACGCCAAGGCCGCCGGCATCACGGCCGCGCCGCAGGTGCAGGCGGGCAACGACCTCGCCAAACTCCTCGCCGCGGTGCAGAGCAAGCGCGCGGCGCTGGGCAAGGCGATCGACAAGGCCGAATCGATGCACGCCGCGCTCGAGGAGCAGGCCAAGTTCTGCACCGGCACCGTGGCGTTCGCCATGCACACGCTCCGCGACGCGTGCGACGCCCTGGAGCTGGCCGTGGGCGACCAGCAATGGCCGCTGCCCAAGTATCGGGAGATGCTCTTCCCGGCCTGACGCCGGCTGGCGATGTCGCGACGGGAGGCACATTCTTGTGTGCCTCCCGTTTGCGTTTTCGCCCTTCGGGGCGCGCAGACTCCGCCACTCCCCTCAGGAGTTCGCATGAAACGCCGTGACTTCCTCGCCTCGTCCGCGGGCGCCGTGGGCGCGCTCGCGATCGGCTGCCGCCCCTCCGTGCCCGGCGGCGCCGCCTCGCCGAGCGACGCCGAGCAGGGGCTGCCCCCTGTGCCCGCGTCGATTCTGGCACTGCAACCGCTCACGCCGCCGCCGGTGCCCATCACCGACGACGAGCGGCAGGCGCGCATCGAGAAGGCCCGGCAGCTCATGGCGCAGAACCGCCTCGACGCGATCTTCATGGAGAGCGGCACCAGCCTCTTGTACTACACCGGCGTTCGGTGGGGACTGAGCGAACGGCCGTTCGGTATCGTGATCCCCCGGAAGGGCGACATCGCGTGGATCACCCCCGCCTTCGAAGAAGCGCGGGCCAAGGAGCTGATCCGCTTCGGCACCGACATCCGCATCTGGCAGGAAGACGACAGCCCATATGAGTTGATTGCTGGAATTCTGCGCGACCGCGGCGTGTCCACGGGGCGCGTGGGCATGGAGGAGCGCGTGCGCTTCTTCATCGCCGACGGCGTGCACCTGGCGGCGCCGCATCTGGACATCGTCAGCGCCACGCCGGTCACCGCCGGCTGCCGCATGATCAAGTCGCCCGCCGAGATCGCGCTCATGCAGCGCGCCAACGACATCACCATCACGGCATACAAGGCGGCGTGGCAGACGCTGCGCGAGGGGATGTCGCAGGGCGAGCTGGCGCGGAACATCACGGCGGCGTTCCACCGCCTCGGCGCCGACGGCGACGTGAGCGTGCAGTTCGGCGAGTACACCGCGTATCCGCACGGCAGCGCCACGCCCCAGCACCTCAAGGAGGGCGACGTGGTGATGATCGACGACGGCGTGAAGGTGGACGGGTACACGGCCGACATCACCCGCACCGGGGTGTTCGGCAAGCCCACGCAGCGGCAGCGCGACGTATGGGAGCTGGAGCGCAAGGCGCAGGACTCGGCGTTCAAGACCGCGCAGATCGGCGTCCCCTGTGAAGACGTGGACGCCGCGGCGCGCAAGGTGATCACCGACGCCGGCTTCGGACCCGGGTACAAGGTGCCGGGCCTCCCGCATCGCACCGGGCACGGCATCGGACTCGACGGCCACGAGTGGACGTATTTCGTGAAGGGGAACAAGACCCCGATCGCGCCGGGCATGTGCTTCAGCGACGAGCCGACTATCGCCATCTACGGCGAGTTCGGGATCCGGCTGGAGGACTGCCTGCACATCACCGATCAGGGGCCCAAGTTCTTTACGGCGCAGGCGCCGTCCATCGACCAGCTGTTCGTCTAGCCGGCGCGCCCGGTCACGGAGATTGCCCGGCTGTCGCGAACGGCCGGGCCATCGTATTTTCGGAATCCCCCCGTGAGACCACGCGCTCCCCACACCCCATTCGCGGAGCTTGATCCGATGAACGCGCGCATTTCCCGTGCACTGGCGGCCGCGGCCGCCGTCGCGACCCTTGCACTTCCCGCCGCCGCCACGGCGCAGGGCACTTTCGAAGGCGTGGTCACCTTTCAGGTCAGCGCCGGCCCTGGCGGCCAGCAGACCATGCAGTACTCGGTGAAGGGCGACAAGGTGCGCATGGACATGAGCGCCGGGGGCATGTCGATGTTCACGCTGTACGACGGCGCCACGAAGACCGTGGACATGGTGATGCCGATGCGTCAGATGTATATGGAACGCGCCATCGACAACGACCAGGCCATGGCCGATTCGGCCGCCGCCAAGGTCAAGATCGAGTGGACCGGACAGAAGGAGACCATCGCCGGCCGCGAGTGCGAGCACGCCAACGTCACCGACGGCGAGGGCCAGACCTCCGATATCTGCCTCGCCAAGGGGATGGGCCCGTTCATGCGCATGAACGGCGGCATGGGCGGACGCGGCCGCGGCATGCGCGGGGGCATGGGCGGCGGCTGGGAGGGACACCTCGGCCAGGCGTTCCCGCTCAAGGTCACACGCAACGGCCAGGTCGAGATGCTCGCCACGAAGATCGAGGCGAAGTCCCTCGACGACGCCACCTTCCGCGTGCCGGACGGCTATCAGAAGATGCAGATGCCCATGGGCATGCCGATGGGCGGGCGCGGCCGGCGCGGCGGCGGCCGCTGAGGGCGCGACCGCCGGGGCGCCCCGCGGCGCCCCGGCGGTTCAGTACTTGGCCAGGTACTCGTCGATCTCCCAGCGGCTCACCTGGGAGATGTAGTGGCGCCACTCCTGCCGCTTGGCAGCCAGGAAGTGCTCGGTGACGTGCTCGCCCAGCGCGTCGCGAATCACCGGGTTCCTTTCCAGCTCGTCGCACGCTTCGTTCAGATCGTGCGGCAGGTCATCGATGCGCAGGCGCCGCTTCTCGCGGTGCGACATCTCCCAGATGTTCTCGTTCACCGGCTCGCGCCAGTCGGCCTGCTGCTCGATGCCGTCGAGCCCCGCGGCCAGCATCACCGCCAGCGCGAGATAGGGATTGGCCGACGGATCGGGCACTCGATGCTCCACCCGCGTGCCCGAGGCGCGGCGCTCGGGGATCCGCAGCATGGGCGACCGGTTGCGCATCGACCACGCGACGTTCACCGGCGCTTCGAATCCCGGCACCAGGCGCTTATATGAATTCACCAACGGATTGGTGATGGCGCAGTAGCCGCGGGCGTGCTTGAGCAGGCCGCCGATGTAATGCAGCGCCGTCTTCGAGAGCTGCCATTCGGCCGTCGGGTCGTAGAACGCGTTCTCGTCGCCGCGAAACAGCGACTGGTGCGTATGCATGCCGCTGCCGTTCTGCCCGAAGATGGGCTTGGGCATGAACGACGCGAACAGCCCGAACTGCTGCGCCACGTACTTCACCACGAAGCGGAACGTCGCGATGTTGTCGGCGGTGGTCAGCGCGTCGGCATACCGGAAGTCGATCTCGTGCTGGCCGTGCGCCACCTCGTGGTGCGCCGCCTCTACCTCGAACCCCATCCGCTCCAACGTATCCACGATGGCGCGCCGGGCATCCTCGCCCAGATCGACCGGCGCCAGATCGAAATAGCTGCCCACGTCGTGCGTGCGCGTCGTGGCCTCGCCGTCGGGACCGCGCTTGAACATGAAGAACTCGGCTTCCATCCCCGCGTTCATCGAGAACCCCATCGCCGCCGCGCGCGCGAGCTGCCGCTTGAGCATGCCGCGCGGATCGCCGGGAAAGGGCGTCCCGTCGGGCCGGTTGATGTCGCAGATCACGCGGCACACGCGGCTCTCGGGATCGGTCCACGGAAACACGGTGAAGGTCGAGAGATCGGGCGAGAGCAGCATGTCCGACTCCTCGACGCGCACGAATCCCTCGATCGACGAGCCGTCGAACATCATATCGCCCGCCAGCGCCTTGGCGAACTGCGACGCCGGGATCTCGACGTTCTTGTTCACGCCCAGGATGTCGGTGAACTGCAGCCGCATGAAGCGCACGTTCATCGACGCGGCGAGACCGAGCACGTCCTTGGCGGTGGCGCCCGCGAGATTCGGAGTCAGCGATCGGGAAGACGGCATGGCTGGAACTGAGGATCGGGGGATGGCGGGCACGCAGCCCGCGGCGCTGGGTTCAAGCTCCCCAAGCGGTCCCCGATTGTCAAAGGGACCCACGGCATCCCGACCCTCCCCGGCGTCGGGTGAATCGCTAAGTTATCCGATCATGAACGAGCCCACCTCTTCCAAGTCCGCCCCCTGCCCCAACTGCGGCGAACCGGCCACCGGCCGGTTCTGCTCGAGCTGCGGCACGCCGCTCTCGGGGGTCGCCTGCGGTGCCTGCGGCGCCGAGTTGGCCCCCGGCGCAAAGTTCTGCCACAAGTGCGGTACGCCAATCGCCCTGCCGGGCGCCGCGCCGGCCCCGGTTGCCGCCGCGCCTGCTGGTGACGGCGCGACCGCGTCCCGCGGCGGCGGCGACGCGCTCCCATGGGCCGTGGCCGGCATCGCCTTCCTGGCGCTCATCGCCATGTTCGCGGGCCAGCGCTTCGCCCGCGGCGGACCGGCGTCGAACGCCGGCATGGGCGCGGTGGCGTCGGCCGATGGCGGCATGGCGCCCGGCGGCCCCGCCCCGGACATCAGCCAGATGTCGCCCGAAGAGCGCGCCTCGCGCCTCTACGATCGCATGATGAGCGCGTATGAAGCGGGCCATACGGATACCGTGCAGATGTTCGCCCCCATGGCGACTGCCGCATACCAGATGCTCGATTCGCTGACCCTGGACGAGCGCTACGACCTGGGACGCCTGGGCGAGATTTCGGGCGCCTACACGCTCGCCGCCGCCGAGGCCGATACGATTCTTAAAAAGAGTCCGAACCACCTGCTCGGCCTCATTCTCGCCGCCGAGGCCGCGCACTCGCTCAACGACTCGGCAGGCGAGAAGAAATACCTCGATCGCCTGGTCAAGGCGGCGCCGGCCGAGCAGGCCAAGAACCGCCCCGAGTATCAGGAACACCAGAACGACATCAAGGCCGCGCTCGATCAGGCACGCAAGCGCTGAGCCGCCGCATTCTCTCTCCAATCAGATGACCCGTACAATCCACGTTGCCCACAGCCCCGACTCGGACGACGCGTTCATGTTTTACGCGCTGGCCGAGGGGAAGATCGACACCGAAGGACTGTCGTACGTCCACGAACTGCAGGATATCGAGTCGCTCAATCAGCGCGCGCTGCGCGGCGAGCTCGAGGTAACGGCGGTCTCCATTCACGCGTACGCATACCTCGCTGACCGCTACGCCCTGCTCCCCCACGGCGCGTCCATCGGCGACCGCTACGGGCCGCGCCTCGTGGCGCGCACGCCGATGACGCGCGACGAGCTCAAGGGCAAGCGCATCGCGATCCCCGGATTCAAGACCACGGCGTACCTGGCGCTCCGGCTGTACCAGCCAGAGTTCGAACCCGTCCCTACTCCGTTTGATGAAATCGAAGACGTGGTGGTCGAGGGCAAGGCAGACGTCGGCCTGCTGATCCACGAAGGCCAGCTCACCTTCGGCGACAAGGGGTTGCACCTGATCGAGGACCTGGGCGAATGGTGGTTCCAGGAAACCGGCCTTCCTCTTCCGCTTGGCGGAAACGTGGTTCGGAAGGATCTCGGCGAAGATCTGATCAAGACGATTTCGCGACACCTTAAAGCCAGTATCGCGTACTCTTTAGATCACCGTGCTGGCGCCCTGGACCACGCGATGAAGTTCGCCAGGGGGCTCGACCGGTCCCGGGCGGACACCTTCGTGGGGATGTACGTGAACGACTGGACCCTGGACTACGGTCAGCGCGGGCGCGAGGCGGTGCGCCTCCTGCTCGAGCGCGGAGCCGACGCCGGGGTGATTCCGCATCGCGTGCAGGTGGAATTCGTCGCGGACTGAGGTCGCATCCCGAGCCAATGGCACGAACGGGCAACGTCGTCGAGGCGTTGCCCGTTCAGTGTTTGCACGGCCATGATGCCGCCGCTTGACGGAATCAATTCGGGATTGTACTAGGGAGTTGTCGCCGGAGTGCGTGCCGTGCGACGCGGTGCAGACCCGGCGCGCTCGAGCGGCCGCGGACTGCCGGATCACGCTGACATCGACTGCGCACGCGCAGGAACTTTTTAGACCAACACGAGGAGGCGGGCAATGCCGCGGGGTGACGAGCTGCACCATGAGTTCGGGTTTTCCGACCGCGACGACGACGCGGAGGACCTGGGCTATAGCGGGGGAGCGTCGTACGACGAGGAGGAAGAAGAAGACGGCGGCTGGATGACCCACAAGGATGACAGCGACGACCTGTGGGACAGCACCGACGACGTCGAAGAAGAGGAAGAGGAAGCCGAGGTGTTCGCGGAGTCGGGCGAGGAGGAAGAAGACCTGTTCGACGGCCGTCCGTCCGCCCATGCTCCGGTGAGCAAGCCGGTGCCTGCCCCGGCCGCCGAGGCCCCGAAGCCCGCCGCGCCCGCGCCGGCCAAGACGGCCAGCGCGCCCAAGGCCAAAGCCCCCGTGAAGCCGGCGGCCAAGAAGCCGGAGACGAAAAAGCCGGCAGCCAAGAAGGCGGCTCCCAAAAAGGCCGCCAAGAAGGCCGCCAAAAAAGCGCCCGCCAAGAAGAAGGCGGTGAAGAAGCCCGCGAAGAAAGCGGCCAAGAAAAAGGTCGCCAAGAAGCCGGCGAAGAAGGCTGCCAAAAAAGCGCCCGCCAAGAAGAAGGCGGCCAAGAAGCCCGCGAAGAAGGCGGGCAAGAAGCGTCGCTAGACTCCGCCTCGCCTGTTTCCCTCGTCCACGGAGCAGCAGGAATCGGATCGATTCCTGCTGCTCCGTCGCATTTGTCCCCGCGCTGTGCCCGAGCACCGGCCGCGGGCGTCCCCCTCACCGCCTCCGCCGGCGCTCGTTATTGTTGTCACATGCTCACCTCCCGCCCTCACCCGTGCTCACGCGATTTCTGTGTCTGACGCGCCGGTGACGTTGCTCCGCGCACACGCCCGGCACGCGCCATGGAATGCCCGGGGGCTGGCCGCGCACGCCACCGCGCTCGTCGATGCAGCCGGCGTGCGTCCCACGAACGCGTCGGCGCGTGCGGCGCCGAGCGCGCGCGCCATTCGCTTCTACGTCGCCAGCGGCCTCCTGGACCACCCGCAGGGCGCGGGCACGGCGGCCACGTACAGCTACCGGCACCTGCTGCAGTTGCTCGCGATCAAGATTCGTCAGCGCGAGGGCGCGACGCTCGAAGTGATCAAACAGGAAATGCGCGACGTCACGGGCGATGCGCTCGAGCGCCGCGTCGCGTCCTCGCTCGCGCCCGCGCTCTCCGTGGGCGCCGACGGCGCCGCGCAAGCGCACGACGATGCGCCGGCCGCGGCGTGGCACCGCGTCGTCGTGGGCGATGGCATCGAGCTGCACGTGCGCGGCGACTCGCCGGCCGCCGACGCCGACGCGCTCGTCGCGATGCGCGAAGCGGTGCGCGCGGCCCTCGGGCGCGGGGAATTCCGGTAACATGCCCGGGCGCCTGACGCTGATCACCGGTGTCGGCCGCGAGGGACAGGTGGGCGAGACGGTGGCGCAGATGTTCGCCGCACGCGGTGACCACGTGCTGCTGGTGAGCCGGTCCGCCGATGAAGTCGGGGCGCGCGCCGCTGCGCTGCGCGCGGCCGGATACGAGACGTCCGCGTACGCATGCGACCTCGCCGACGAGGCGCAGGTGGTCGCGCTCGCCGAACGCGTGGCCGCCGAGCACGGGCCGCGCCTCGACGCGCTCGTCAATCTGGCCGGCGGCTTCTCGCTCTCGGGCCCCGTGGCGGAGAGCCGGCTCGACGACTGGGAGCGGTTGACCCGCATCAATGTGCGCACGGCGTATCTCGCCACGCGTGCCTTCCTGCCCGCGCTGCGCGCGGGCCGCGGCGCCATCGTGTACTTCGGTTCGGAGGCCGCGCTGCCCGGCGCGCCGGTGGCGAACGTGTGGGCCTACGCGGCCGCCAAGGGCGCGGTGCTCACGTTGATGCGCGCCGTGGCGCGGGAGGAACGCGACACGGGCGTGCGCGCGAACGCGGTGGCGCCCACATCCATTCGCACGGCCGCGAATCTTGAAAGCATGGGGGCGTCGGCACGCTACGTGGAGCGCGAGGACGTGGCGGAGGCGGTGTGGTTCCTGTGCTCCGACGCGGCACGCGCCGTCACGGGCCAGATCATGCGGCTGGCCTGACCGCCGAGCACGCGCCATCACGACGTCCACACACCGGACTATCCGATGAACGCCCCACCCCGCCGCCGCATCGCGCCGCGCAGGGTGACGCTCGACCGGTCACTCGAGGAGCTCCCGCTGTTCCGCCTGGCCGATTCGCCGGACGACGCGCCGGTGGTGTACACCACCGATCGCGGCGGGCGCTGGCGTGTACTGCCCACGCCCGGCGACCGGCTGCCCGGCACCTTCGATCAGGACGTATACGTCGAGCTGATGCGCCGCTACCAGGAGGCCGGCAGCCCACCCGACGGCGCGATTGCGTTCACGCTGCATGCCTTTCTGCACTCGATGGGACGGCGGGTGGACGGGCGCACGTACGAGCAGCTGCGCGCGGCGCTCTTCCGGCTGGAGCGGACCGTGCTGGAATCGACCGGGGCGTACCACCGCGCCGATGCGGGCACTCCCTTCGATGGGCAGTTCACGCTGCTGAGCGCGGTGTCGATCGAGCGGCGCCGAGCCGCCGACCGGAATCAGCTCGCGCTCTTCGACACCGCCACGGGGCCGGAACCGGGCGAAGCACGCGCCGTTGTGTCGCCGCCGCTGCGCGCGAATATCGCGGCGCATCACGTGGTCACGCTCTCGCTAGGGCGGTACCTGGCGCTGGAATCGCCGGTGGCGCGGCGCCTCTATCGGCTGCTCGAGCTGGCGCGCGCCGAGGGGCGTCTCGTGTGGCGGGTGTCGCTCGATCGTCTGAAGGAGATGCTGCCCCTCGCGCAGCGCTACCCCTCGCACCTGCAGCGGGTGCTCCAACCCGCGCACGAGTTGCTCATCGCCTCGGGGATTCTCCGCAGCGCGGCGGTGCACCAGGACCGCCGCCGCTGGCATGTGGACTACGTGCTCGGCAGCCGCCTCCCGGCCGATGAAATCCCGCAAACGGACGGCGCACGCTCCTGAGTGAACGCCAATGCCGGATCGGAGTACTACACGGCATGTCTACGAAACTGACCCACGAGATCCGCCGCGAGATCACCATCGACGGCGAGCCGTTCACCGTCATCATCTCGCCGCACGGCTTGCGCCTCTCCCGCAAGCGGTTCCGCTCGGGGCGCGAGCTCACCTGGGAGGCGCTCTGGCGTGAGGGGGGAGCCGAAATGGCCAACGGATCCCGGCCCACGGGGTCTCCTGTGCCGGGAGGCGCCGCTTCGGTATAGTTTTCGGGAGTTCCCATCCGGAAATTGCCGTTCATGACCCGCTCCCGAAAATTCGCCGTTGCCGCCGCCGTGCTCCTCGTTCCTGCGCTGGCGGGTGGATTCGTGCTGCAGGAGCACGCCCCGCGAAGCGGCGCGCTGCTCCTCGACCAGGTGTTGTCGCTGGTATCCGACCGGTACGTCGATTCGCTCCCCACCGGTGACGTCTACGAAAAGGCGGCCACCGGGCTCGTGCGCGAGCTGAACGACCCGTACAGCCAGCTGTTCACGCCCGAGGAGTTGAAGAACTTCACGACCAATACCAGTGGCCATTACGGCGGTATTGGGATGCAGATCGAGAGCCAGAACGGCCTCATCACCGTCAGCAAGGTGTTCCCCAACACGCCGGCCGAGGCGGCGGGCGTGCTCGAGGGCGACCAGATCGTGGGCGTCGACACGCTCAACGCGCGCGGCTGGACGTTGACGCAGACCTCCGACTACCTCACGGGCACGCCAGGCACGAAGGTGAAGGTGCGGTTCGCGCGCCCCGGCGTGGCGGTGCCGATCTCGGTCGAGTTCACGCGCGCGGTGATTCACGTGCCCGCCGTGCCCTACTCGATGATGCTGAGCGGCAACATCGGGTACATCCCGCTTCAGCAGTTCAACGAGACGGCCGCGCGCGACGTGGCCGTGGCCGCGCGCGCGCTGCGCAAGCAGGGCGCGCGCGGCATCATCCTGGACGAGCGCGGCAACCCCGGCGGATACGTGGATCAGAGTCTGGCCCTGGCCGGCCTGTTCCTGAAGAAGGGGCAGGAGATCCTCTCCGTGCGCACACGCACGGGTCCGACCGAGGTGGACTCCGCCGACGGCTCGCCGGAATTCGGCGGAGTTCCGCTCATCGTGCTCACCGACCCCTCGACGGCCTCGGCCGCCGAGATCGTGGCCGGCGCCCTGCAGGACCACGACCGCGCGCTCATCGTGGGCCAGACGTCGTTCGGCAAGGGACTCGTGCAGTCGGTGTACCCGCTGGACGACGGCTACGCGCTCAAGTTGACCACCGGTAAGTGGTACACGCCGAGCGGCCGCTCCATTCAGCGCGAGCGGAAGGTGGTGGACGGACACTTCGTGCCGATGCCGCTGGATTCGGCCGAGAGCAACGAGTCCAAGAAGAAGCGTCCGGCGTTCCGCTCCGACGACGGGCGCGTGGTGTATGGCGGGGGCGGGATCACGCCTGACGTGATCGTGCCCGATGATACGCTGACCACCGCGGAGCTCGCGCTGGCCAAGGCGTTGGCGCCGAAGTCGCAGGAAGTCTATGTCACGCTGTACGCGTTCGCGCTCGATCTGTCGCATCATTTGCGACCCGGGTTCGCCTACGATCCCGCCTGGCGCGCCGAGTTCATCAAGCGCCTCGACGGCAAGGGTGTGACGGTGGACCCGAAGCTGTATGCAAACGCGCCGGCGTATCTCGACCGTCTGATCGAGGATCGTGTGGTGCGGTTCGTCGAGGGCGACTCCGCGGCCAAGCGGCGCGAGCTGCGCTTCGACGCGCCGCTCGAGAAGGCCATCCAGTTGATGGAGAAGGCGAAGACCCAGCAGGACCTGTTCAGGGTCGCCGACGCTTCGGCGCCGACGACTTCCCCCAAGAAACCCTGAGGTCTGCATGCGCCCGTCGTACCTGGCCGCCGCCGTGCTCTCGGCGGCGGTCGTTGCCTGCGCGCGCCAGGTGTCCCCGATCGTCGTCGCCCCGTTTCCGGGCGAGCGCCACCTGGCCAACATCCGCCAGCTCACGTTCGGCGGCGAGAATGCCGAAGCGTATTTCAGCCACGACGGCCGCCGTCTGATCTTCCAGTCCACCCGCGACGGTCGGACGTGTGATCAGCAATTCGTAATGAACCTCGACGGCTCGGACGTGCACCGCGTCTCCACGGGCACGGGCAAGACGACCTGCGGGTATTTCTTCGGCGACGACCAGGAGATCTTCTTCGCCTCCACGCACGCCGTGGATACGACCTGTCCGCCACGGCCCGATCCGTCCAAGGGCTATGTGTGGCGCTTGGACCCGTTCGACATCTACACCGCCAACGCCGACGGTACGAACCTCCGGCGCCTCACGAGCTACGGCGTCTACACCGCCGAGGGCACGCTCTCGCCCGATGGCAAGACGATCGTGTTCACGTCGTTGAAGGACGGCGATCTCGACATCTACACCATGAAGAGCGACGGCAGCGGCGTGAAGCGCCTCACGAATACCCCGGGCTACGACGGCGGGGCGTTCTTCTCCCCCGACGGCACGAAGATCGTGTACCGCGCCTGGCACCCCGCCGACACCGCGCTCGCCAACTATCAGGAACTGCTGCACGAAGGGATGGTGCGTCCGAACCGGATGGAGATCTGGGTCATGAACGCCGACGGCAGCGACCAGCACCAGGTGACCTCGCTGGGCGGCGCCAACTTCGCGCCGTACTTCACGCCCGACGGCACGCGCATCATCTTCGCGTCGAACTTCAAGAATCCGCACAGCCGCAACTTCGATCTGTATCTCGTGAACCTCGACGGCACGGGTCTCGAACAGGTGACCACGCACCCGGAGTTCGACGGCTTCCCGATGTTCAGCCCCAACGGCAAGCAACTGGTGTGGGCGTCGGACCGCCATGGCGAGAAGCTGGGCGAGACGGACATCTTCATCGCTGATTGGGTGCCCTGAACGGACGAGCGCAACGCCAACGGGGCGGGAACTCACGCATGGAGAAGTCGAGCAAGATCTACGTGGCCGGGCATCAGGGATTGGTAGGCTCGGCGCTCGAGCGCGGATTGCGCGCCCGCGGCTACGGGAGCCTCGTGCATCGCACGCGCGCCGAACTGGATTTGCGCGACCGTGCAGGCGTCGACGCGTTCTTCGCGGCGGAGCGGCCCGAGTACGTATTCCTGGCGGCAGCGCTGGTGGGCGGAATTCTTGCCAACAACACGTATCCCGCCGATTTCATCCGGGAAAACCTGGAGGTCGAGCTCAACGTCATCGACGCGGCGTACCGGTATGGGGTGCGGAAGCTGCTCTTCCTGGGAAGTGTGTGCATCTACCCCAAGCACACGCCACAGCCCATTCGCGAGGAATATCTGTTCACGGGCCCGCTCGAGCCTACGAATGCACCGTATGCGATCGCGAAGATCGCCGGCATTTCGCTCTGCCAATCGTACAATCGCCAGTACGGCACGAACTTCATCAGCGTGATGCCCACGAATCTGTACGGGCCGGGCGATTCGTTCGACCTTAGGAACAGCCATGTCCTCCCGGCGCTGATGCGGCGGCTCGACGACGCGCGACGCGCCGGCGAAGCCTCCGTCACCGTCTGGGGCACCGGAACCCCGAGGCGTGAGTTTCTGCACGTCGACGACATGGCGGCGGCGTGCATTCACCTGATGGAGCGCTACGACTCGTCCGAGATCATAAACATCGGGTGCGGCCAGGACATCGCGATCGGTGAATTGGCGCGTCTGATCCAACGGGTGGTGGGGTTTCGCGGGGAGCTGGCGTTCGACCCGTCCAAGCCCGACGGCGCCCCCGAGCGCCGTCTCGACGTCAGTCGACTCCTGGCGACCGGTTGGACGCCGGCGATCCGGTTGGAAGACGGATTGGAGTCCACCTACCGCTGGTACTGCGACAATCGTGGCCAGTTGCGTGGTGTTCGGCCGGAGTGAGTCAAGCCGACTGGACGCACTGGGATCGACTGTCGCGTTTTTAAACGTTGCCTACAATTTGGCCAAGCGTCAGTTTGTAGCTGGGTGGCTGACGCTTGATTCGCTTTGGCCCCGGTTCGGCGCGACGGCGCGCCGAGACTTCTCAATTTGGTTTGGTCGATGATCCTTGTGATCAGCCTTGCCGCTGCGGTCATTGCGCTTCTCGCCACCAGTTGGCTCGCGCGCGTTGCGCCGGCGCAACGGGAGCCCAGCGTCGTCCCGATTACGTACCGTCCGGGTTCCGCCCCTCCGGTTCCCCGGGTAGGCGGCGTCGCCGTATATCTGGCGTTGCTCGTCGCGGTCGGCATTGCGGCGGTCACGGGAGATGCCGGTGTGGACATGGTGCTGCAGCAGCCCGAGCTCTACGGCGGCATCTTCGGCGGCGCCACACTGCTGCTCGCAATCGGCCTCGCCGATGACTTCCTCGATCTTTCGCCCGCGGTCAAGCTGATCGCGCAGGGGATGGCAGCGATGTTCGCCGTGTCGGGCGGCCTCTCGCTGCAACTTGTGCAGTTCGGCCCGCACACCACGGTGTCGCTTGGTTGGGTGGGCATTCCGCTCACCATGTTCTGGATCATCGCCGTCACCAACGCCTTCAACTTCATCGACGGCCTCGACGGACTGGCGTCGAGTATCGGGATCGTTGGATTTGGCGCCACGCTCGTGTCGGCCGCGTTGCTCGGCCGTTCGGACGTGATGATGCTGAGCCTGGTGCTCATCGGTGCGCTCCTGGGCTTTCTGCGCTACAACCTTGCGCCGGCGCGCATCTACCTCGGCGACTGCGGCAGTCTTTTGATCGGGTATCTGCTGGCGACCCTGTCCCTGGTGGGCGCCACGTCGGCGACGAGCGCTGCGCTGGTGTACGTGCCCGTGTTCGCGCTGGCGCTTCCGCTGCTCGACGGCACGATCGCGATCGTGCGCCGCTGGCTGCGCCGCATGCCCGTCTGGAAGGGCGACCACCGGCATATCCACCATCGCGTGCTGGCGCTGGGGCTGAGCAAACCGCAGAGCGTTGGCGTGCTGGTCGTCGTCGCCGCCGCGTTCGCGGCTGCCGGCGTGGCCACGTCGTTCGCCACGCCCGTGGTCTTCGTCGGCATGGTGGCGCTGTGTGTGACCGTCACCGTCGCCGCCGCCGTGCTCGGACTCCGCCTCCTCGACTATTACGAGTTCGCCGCCGCGCGGTCCGCGGTGCGCCGTCCCCCGTCGTCCTGGCGGCAGTTCATTCGCGAGGAGATCCGGCTGCGCGACGCCGAGCGGGAGCTGGCGACCGCGCGCGATCTGAACGATCTGCGCACCGGACTCGATCGGTGCGCGCTGGCGTTCGGACTCGATCGCGTTGAGATTTCGCGGCAACGCCCGCGGCTGCGTCGTGCGTGGCGCGGCGAGCACCTCGACGTACCGGTTGGATCAACGGAGGTGGGCGCCGGCGATCCCTGGATGCTTCGGGTCTGGCATGGCGAATACGACTCTCCGAGCCCCGAACTCGTGCAGCGCGCCGCGCGCGTGCTGGGCAGCGCGTGCGGGCAGTGGCTGCGCACGCACGGCCTTCTCGACGCCACGCCATGGACGGTGGCAGCCGCTGGCCGCGCGTACGGGCGACACGAAGGCCCAACACTTCCGCGCGGACAGCGGCATCTCGCCAAGGCGTAACGGCCCATGGCGCAGGAACTGGACGTGACCGCGCCGTTGTCATCCGAGTCGCGGATCGTTGCGGCCCCCGATCTCCTGGCCAGCGATCTCGCCGGCGAGATGGTGGTGCTCAACCTGGCCGACGGCGTGTACTACGGACTCGACGCCGTGGGCGCGCACGTGTGGCGCCTGCTCGGCGTTCCGCGCACGGTGCGCGCGCTGGTGGACGAGATCGTGAGCCAGTTCGACGTCGACCGGGAGCGTTGCCACGCGGACCTGCTCTCCTTTCTCGCCGACCTGAACGCCCACGGTCTGGTGATTGCGGCCGCGCCCGAGGCGCGGTAGCCGCCCGCCGGCGGCGTGAGCGCCCGATGAGCGGATTCATCGGCCTGCTGGCCCCCGACGGTGACGCCGTCGATCCGCTGCTGCTGCACCGGCTCACGGACGCGCTCACGTACTTTGCCCCCGACGGATCGTCAGCGCGCACGAGCGGCCGCGTGGGGCTGGGATTCGCGCAGCTCCGTCTGACCGCGCCGCGCGCCGACGCCG
>JAGWRB010000042.1 GCA_028876725.1 Gemmatimonadota bacterium | reverse complement strand
CCGGGCGGCGGCAAGCCGCAGTTCGAGGGCGGCCAGATGCCGATCACGCGGCGGCTGCCCAAGCGCGGGTTCACCAACCCGTTCCGCGTCGAAGCGCAGATCGTCCGGCTGGACGACCTGGACAAACTCCCGGCGGGCACGGACGTGACCAATGAGACGCTGGTCGCGGCCGGGTTGATCCGGGCGAACAAGGGCCCGGGCAAGGTGCTCGCGAACGGAGCGATCAAGCAGGCGATCACGGTGCGCGGCCTCAAGGTCAGCGCCGGCGCCCGCGAAAAGATTCTCGCGGCCGGGGGCCGCGTCGAGGAGTAACATGGCCCAGTCAAACCCGGTCGCCGCGGTTCAGGGGCTGTTCAAGACCCCGGAGCTGAAGGAGAAGATCCTCTTCACGCTGCTGTGCCTGCTGATCTACCGGATCGGCGCGCACGTCACCGCGCCGGGGGTCAATCCGGTGGGCCTGGCCGACTACTTCAAGCAGCAGTCGGGCGGCCTGCTCGGCCTCTACGACCTGTTCACCGGCGGCGGCCTGTCCAAGGCCACGGTGTTCGCGCTCGGAATCATGCCCTACATCTCCTCGAGCATCTTCTTCCAGATCGCCGCGGCCGTGGTGCCGCAGGTCGAGAAGATGCAGAAGGAGGAAGAGGGGAGAAAGACGGTGGAGCAGTGGACCCGCTACGGCACGGTGGCCCTGGCCGCCGTGCAGGGCTGGGGGTTCGCGCTGTTCGCCGAGGGGCTGCCCAACGTGGTCATGCAACCCGGGATGGGCTTCCGGCTGCAGTTCACGTTCTTCCTCACCGTGGGCGCGGTGTTCGTGATGTGGCTCGGCGAGCAGATCACCGAGAACGGCATCGGCAACGGCGCCAGCCTCATGATCTTCTTCTCGATCGCCGAGCGCATCTGGCCGAGCATCGGCCAGGCGTACACCTATGTCACCACCGGCGCGCTCGGGACCTTCTCGCTGCTCGTCGTGCTGGTACTGCTCGTGGCCGTCGTGGCCGCGACGGTCTACATCACGGTGGGCGCGCGCAAGGTGCTGATCCAGATTCCGCAGCGCACGATGGCGCGCGGGCGAATGCGCGAGGCGTCGCGCAGCTTCATTCCGCTGCGCATCAACGCCGCCGGCGTGATGCCCATCGTGTTCGCCCAGTCGGTGATCGTGGTGCCGGCCGCCATCGCTCAGTTCATGGGCAATCAGCGGCTGCGGGACGTCGCCGACCTCTTCAATCCGGGCACCGGCTGGTACTACGTCAGCTTTGCGCTGCTCAACATCTTCTTCACCTACTTCTACACGTCGATCATCTTCAACCCGGTCGACCTGGCGGAGAATCTGAAGAAGCAGGGCGGGTTCATTCCCGGCGTGAAGCCGGGCGCGAAGACGGCCGAGTATATCGATACGGTCGTATCGCGCATCACGCTGCCCGGCGCGGTGTTCCTGACCGCGATCGCGCTGTTCCCGATCTGGCTCACCCAGCTCGTGAACGTGCCGTTCGTGTTCGGCGGCACGTCGCTGCTCATCGTGGTGGGCGTGGCCCTCGATACGCTGCAGCAGATGCAGCAGCACCTGCTTCTGCGGAAGTACGACGGCTTCATGAAGAAGGGCCGGATCAAGTTCCGCGGTGGGACCACCAATCTCGGCGGCGGATTCTGACGCCCACCGGGAGCTCCGCCACTCCATCGTCGAACCCCCCGGTGCGCGCCACGTCGCACCGGGGGGTTTTGCTCCATTCCCCTCAGGGGCGTTCGGTGTCATCCTTCGTATCATGAACATCGTTCTCTTCGGAAAACCAGGCGCCGGCAAGGGCACGCAGGCGCCCCGGCTGGCCGAGGCCCTCACGGTGCCCACGCTGGCCACGGGCGACGTGCTTCGCGCCGCCGCGCAGGCGGGAACGCCCCTGGGTCTCAAAGCCAAGGACTATATGGACCGCGGCGCGCTCGTCCCCGACGACGTCATCCTCGGGATCGTGCGTGAAACCCTCGCCCAGGCGAAGTACGCCGGCGGCGTGATTCTGGATGGCGTGGTGCGCACCGTGCCCCAGGCCGAGGGCCTGCGCGATGCGCTCGCCAGTCTCGGGCGACAGGTCGACGCGGTGCTGAACTTCGACGTGTCGAACGACGAGATCGTGCGCCGCCTGAGCAGCCGGCTCGTGTGCTCGAGCTGCCAGACGCCCTACATGTCGGGCGCGGTGGGCGACGCCTGCGCCAAGTGCGGCGGCAAGCTCGTGCGCCGCAAGGACGACGAACCCGACGCGATTCGCAACCGCCTCGAGGTGTTCGAGCGGCAGACGGCGCCGGTGTTCGAGTGGTACCGCACGCACGGCGCGCGGGTGGCCACGGTGAGCGCGACGGGGAGCGTGGAGGAGGTCACGAAACGGGCGCTGGCGGCGCTGGGGCGCCCGGCGTGATCAAGCTCAAGTCGACCCGCGAGATCGAGTTGATGGCCCAGGGCGGCAAGATCCTGGCGGCCACGATCGACATGCTGCGCGAGGCGGTGCGGCCCGGCCTGACCACGCTCGACCTCGACCGGAAGGCCGAGGAGTTCATTCGGAGCCACGAGGGCGCCACGCCGGCGTTCAAGGGGCTCTACGGCTTCCCCGGAAGCATCTGCTCGTCGATCAACGAAGAGATCGTGCACGGCATTCCCTCGGGGAAGCGTACGCTGCGCGACGGCGACATCGTGTCGCTCGACGTGGGCGTGGGCTTTCGCGGGCTGTTCACCGACTCCGCCGTGACGGTGGCCGTGGGCGCGGTGGACGCCGAGACGGAGCGGCTGCTGGCCGTCACGCAGGAATCGCTGGAGGCCGGGATCGCCGCGGCGCAGCCCGGCAATCAGATCGGCGACATCGGCGCGGCGGTGCAGGGGGTGGTAGAGGCCGCGGGCTATTCCGTGGTGCGCGAGCTCGTGGGGCACGGCGTGGGCGCGGCGATGCACGAGGAGCCGCAGGTGCCGAATTTCGGCAAGCCGCACCGGGGCACGAAGCTGCAGCCGGGGCTGACCATCGCCATCGAACCCATGGTGAACGTGGGCGGCCCCGCCGTGAAGACGCTCGCCGACGGGTGGACGATCGTCACCGTCGACGGCTCGCGTTCGGCGCATTTCGAGCACACGGTGGCGATTACGGCCGACGGCCCGGTGGTGCTCACGCGCGGATCGCGCGGGGCGCCAGCGCTCGGCGCGTCCGCGGCGTAGTTTCAGAGACACCCCTCGTTTCGCGCGCGGCCTGCCCCCGGGGGCAGGCCGCGCGTCTCGCCACTCCCTGGAGGTCTCTCGATGCGGCCGAGCCACTCCCGCCTCTTGCTCGCCCTTGCCCTTTCCGTGCTGCTGGCGCCCGGCGCCGCGCGCGCGCAGGGTCACGTCACCAGCCCGAAGGAGCACTTTGGGCACGATATCGGCGATGACTACTGGCTGCCGACCTACGACCAGTACGTCGCCTACCTGAAGACCCTGGCCCGGGAATCCAACCGGGTGAAGCTCGTGGAGATCGGCAAGACGGCCGAGGGCCGTTCGCAGTACACGCTGATCGTGTCGGCGCCCGAGAACATTCGGAATCTCGAGCACTACCGGCAGATCGCGGAGCGGCTGGCGCTGGCCAAGGGGCTCACCGATGCCGAAGCGCACCGGCTGGCCGCGGAGGGGAAGGCGGTGGTGTGGATCGACGGCGGGCTGCATGCCACCGAGGTGCTGGGCGCGAATCAACTCATCCAGACGGAATACGATCTGGTGTCGCGCACCGATCCCGAGACGATGCGCATTCTGCGCGACGACATCGTGCTGCTCACGAACATCAATCCCGACGGGATGCAGCTCGTGGCGAACTGGTACATGCAGGAGCCGGACTCGCTCAAGCGGAACATGAACATTCCGCGGCTCTATGAGAAGTACGCGGGGCATGACGACAACCGCGACTTCTACATGGCGAACCTGCCCGAGACGCGGAACGACCTGAAGATGATGTTCTGGGACTGGTTCCCGCAGATCGTGTACGACCATCACCAGACGGGACCGGCGGGCACGGTGATGTTCTCGCCGCCGTTCCGCGATCCGTTCGCGTACACCTTCGATCCGCTCGTCGTGATGGGCGTGGACATGCTGGGCGCCGCGATTCACAGCCGGCTCACGGTGGAGCACAAGCCCGGATTCACGATGCGGTCGGGATCCAGCTATTCCACGTGGTGGAACGGCGGCATGCGCACCGCGCCGTACTTCCACAACATGATTGGCCTGCTCACCGAGACCATCGGCAATCCCACGCCGATGCGGATTCCGTTCGTGCCGGCCACGCAGCTTCCGCACAACGACCTGCCATATCCCGTGGCGCCGCAGGAGTGGCACTTCCGGCAGTCCATCGACTATTCGGTGAGCGCCAACTACGCGGTGCTCGACATCGCCTCGCGGCGTCGTGATGAGTTTCTCTACGGCATCTACGACATGGGGCGCAATTCCATCGTCCGCGGCAGCCGCGACAGCTGGACCGTGACGCCGGCGATGATCGCGCAGGTGGATTCGGCAGTGGCGCGCGACCAGCGCGGCCGGGGCGGGAACGCGCCGGCCGGCGGGTTCGGCGGGCGGGGCGCCGGCGTGCCCGACGCGCTGTATGACAAGTATCTGCGCAATCCGGCCGACCGCGATCCTCGGGGCTACATCGTATCCGCGAACCAGCCCGATTTCCCCACGGCGACGAAGTTCATCAACGCGCTCCGCTACAACGGGGTGGACGTCATGCGCGCGACGGCGGACTTCACCGTGGATGGCAGGCAGTACCCCAAGGGATCGTACGTGATCAAGACGGCGCAGGCGTTCCGGCCGCACGTGCTCGACATGTTCGAGCCGCAGGACTATCCCAACGATTTCGCGTATCCCGGCGGCCCGCCGATCCGGCCCTACGATAACGCGGGGTGGACTCTCGCCTTTCAGATGGGGGTGCGCTTCGACCGGGTGCTCGACGACTTCAGCGGTCCATTCGAAAACGTTAATGGACTGGCGACACCGGGCGGCGCGACGGTCGCGCACGCGGACGGCGCGCGCGGCTTCGTGTTCAGCCACGCCGAGAACGACGCCTTCACGGTCATCAACCGCCTGCTCTCGGCGAACGCCGAGGTGTACTGGCTCCGGAGCCCGCTCGCGGCGGGCGGCACGACGTATCCGGCGGGCACGTTCTACGTCACGGCGTCGAGCGCGGCGCGGCCCATCGTCGACGCGGCGGCGCAGTCGCTGGGGGTGAGCTTCACGGGAGTCGGGGCGGCGCCGGGCGCCGACGCGGTGCGGCTCCGGCCGCGGCGCGTGGCGCTGTACGACCAGTACGGCGGGTCGATGCCGTCGGGATGGGCGCGGTACGAGCTCGAGCAATTCGAATTCCCGTATTCGCTCATCTATCCCAAGGAACTCGACGCGGGCAACCTCAACGCCAAGTACGACGTGATCATCTTCGTCGACGCGCCGTTCCAGGGGGGCGCGGGGGGCGGCGGCCGCGGCGGCCGCGGGGGCGGACGGACGGAAGACGTGCCGGCCGCGTACCAGTACATGGTGGGGAACCTGACGGCGCGGGAAACGGCGCCTCAGCTCCGGACGTTCATCGAGAACGGCGGCACGGTGATCGCCGTGGGGAACTCCACGGGGATCGCGTACGATCTGAATCTGCCGCTCGAGAACCAGCTCACCGAGCGCACGCCCGAGGGCGTGGTGCGGCCTCTGACCGGCGAGCAGTTCTACGTGCCGGGCTCGCTGCTCACCGCGGCCGTGGACTCGACCAGCGTGCTCGGCGCCGGGATGCCCGGCCACGTGGACGTGTTCTTCCAGAACTCGCCCGTGTTCCGGCTCGACCCCGACGCCGAAATGCGCGGCGTGACGCCGGTGGCGTGGTTCGACACGGCGACGCCGCTGCACAGCGGATGGGCGTGGGGGCAGGGCTACCTGCGCGGGGGAGTCGCCGCTGCGGCGGCGCGCATCGGCAGCGGGAACCTCTATCTGCTGGGCCCGGAGATTCTCTTCCGCGGGCAGCCGCACGCCGATTTCAAATTCCTCTTCAACGGGATTTACGGCGGGGAGATGAATTGACGGCGGTTTGCAGTTGGCGGTGAGCAGTGGGCGGTTCGTTCACTGCCCACTGCCCACTGCTGACTGACTACCGTCAGCTCCCGATCGCGCCTTCCACGCGCCCGATCGCCTTCGCCGCCAGCTCGCTGGCCCGGCGCACGAGGGCCGCGGCCTCCTCGGCGCGCGAGGCGCCCAGCGATTTGTCGTCGAGGGCCGAGACGTTGATGCGCACGTTGTAGGCCGCGCCCTTGCAGGCCGCTTCGGCGAGCAGGGCGGCAACGGCCGCGTCGGACACGGCGTTGGTGTTGCCCTTCTCCGCCACCACCGACGCCAGCTCGCAGACGCGCACGCAGGCCCGCACGCTCTCCAGCGGCACGTCGGCGGCTCCCAGGAGCGCCGCCGTGATCGCCTTCGCGCGCGCCTGCTGCTCGGCCTCGGTCTCCTTGGGGAGCTTGTAGGCCGCGCTCACGGCCGCGTACGAGTCCGAGTCGCGCTGCACGAGCGTCGAGAGCTCACCCACGAGCGCGGCGGCGCGGAGCGCCACGGCGCGCATCTCGGCGTCCACGGCGGCGTATTTCTTCCGGCCCACGGTGAGGCCGGCCACCATCTGGGCGAGCGCCGCGGCGAGGGAGCCGACGTGGGCCGCTACGCTGCCGCCTCCGGGGGTCGGCGCCGACGACGCGACCGCGCCGACGAAGCCGGCCATGGTTTCGCCGCCCGAGACGGCGTCGCGCACGCGGCGCTCGAGCACCTGGCCGGGGTTGAAGTCGCGGAGCTGCAGGTGGCGCGCCGCGGCGTCGAACAGCGCGCGTTCGGGGATGAGCCCCACAATCTCGCTCCAGGTGGGTGACACGCCGCGGGCCTCGGCCTCCATCTTCACCATGTCGAAGGCGCGATGGACGGGAGTCTGTTCGGTGTCGACGAGGTTCATCGAGACCTGCGCCTGGCCGTCGACTTCGAGGCCGAGGCCTTTCACGTAGCGCAGGCCGCCCGACGATCCGCGCACCGCCTTGGCGACGGCCTTGGCGACGGGGAGGTGCTCGGGGCCGCCGAGGTAGACGTTGTAAGCGACGAGGAACGGGCGCGCGCCGACGGCCGTGGCGCCGGCCGTGGGGTGCACGCGTTCGGGGCCGAAATCCGGTTTGCGGGCGGGCACCCGGCCAATCTCGTCGCGGATGCCCTCGAACTGCCCGCGGCGCACGTCGGCCAGGTTCTCGCGGTCGGGCCGGGCGGCGGCGCGCTCGT
>JAGWRB010000041.1 GCA_028876725.1 Gemmatimonadota bacterium | reverse complement strand
GACCAGCGCGACCCCCGCCATGATGATGAACGGCAACCCGACCAGGAACAGCACCCCGAGCACCACGGCGGCGACGAACCCGATCACGGCATTGACGAGCGTGAACATTTCCAGGGCCTCGTGGTGAGTGGCACCCATCCCTACGAGTCCGCGGCCGGCGGCGTTTCAGCACCGCCCCGCCCCCCGGCCACCCGGCCCCGCGCCTCAGGCCGGCGGGCCGAACAGCCCGTCCACCGACAGGTACCGCTCGCCGGTGTCGTAGCAGAAGGTCAGCACTCGGCTCCCCGGCGCCATGTCGGGAAGCTTCTGCGCCACAGCCGCAAGCGACGCGCCCGAGGACGGGCCGATGAAGATTCCCTCTTCGCGCGCCGCGCGGCGCGCGAATTCGAAGCCGGCTTCCTCGCTCACCTGAATCGAGCCGTCGAGCATGCCGGTGTCGAGCACGCCGGGCACGAACCCCGCGCCGATGCCCTGCAGCTTGTGGGGACCGGGCTGGCCGCCGCCGAGGACGGCGCTCTTCTCGGGCTCCACCGCAAAGACGCGCAGTTGCGGGAACTTCTCCTTGAGCACCTGCCCCACACCGGTGATGTGGCCGCCCGTGCCGACGCCCGTGATGAGGTAGTCGAGCCCGTTCGGAAAATCGGCGAGGATTTCCTGCGCCGTGGTGCGGCGGTGGATTTCGGGGTTGGCGGGATTGTCGAACTGCTGCGGCATCCACGCGTTGGGCGTGGCGGCCACGAGCTCGTGCGCGCGCTCGATGGCGCCCTTCATCCCCTTTTCGCGCGGCGTGAGATCGAAGGTGGCGCCGAGGGCCGCGAGCACGCGCCGGCGCTCGATGGACATGGATTCGGGCATCACGAGGACGAGGCGGTAGCCCTTCACCGCGGCCGCCATGGCGAGCCCGATGCCGGTGTTCCCGGAGGTGGGTTCGATGATCGTGGCGCCGGGCTTGAGCGTGCCGTCGCGCTCGGCGGCTTCGATCATGGCGACGCCGATGCGGTCCTTGATGCTGCCGCCGGGGTTGGCGCGCTCGAGCTTCATCCAGACTTCGACGCGGGTGCCGAAGAGGCGTGCGAGGCGGACGTGCGGGGTGCGGCCGATGGTTTCGAGAATGCTATGAGCGAGCATTGCACAACAGTGGGCAGTGGGTGGTGAGCGGTTGGCAGTACTGGAACCCGCGCAAGCCCTGTGGAGTTCCGGTGCCGCAAACGCACAACGCCCCGCATCGGGGGTGCCGATGCGGGGCGAAGGGGGCAGAAGCCCAGTGGGCAGTCAGCGGTGGGCAGTGAGCAGTCGCCTGCGGACTGCCCACTGCTCACTGCTCACTGCTCACTGACTGCTACTTCTGAACCGTAATGCTCGCCACCATCCCCATCGCGAGGTGCGGCGTGCAGTAGTACTTGTAGAGCCCGTCGGGCACGCCGGCGAACGAGACGGTGTACGAGTCGTTCGGGTTGATGGTCATCGGCGCGGTGAGCGGAGCCGTGTGGTTCGGCATGTTCGCGTCGAGCTGCGCTTCGGCGCCGGACGGAATGCTGTCGGACCAGAAGGTCACGTCGTGCGGGCCGCCGGAGACCATGATGAACTTGACGGCATCACCCTGCTTGATGGTGAGCGTCTTGGGCTCGAAGCGATAGCCCTGCGCGTCGCCGAGCATCTTCACTTCCCACGTCTTGCCGGTGGGGGCCATGTAGCTGGCCGCGCCCGCCGCGGGCTTCGTCGTATCCGCGGCCGCCGCAGCCGCCGCCGGGGCCGCCGCCGCGGTGCTTTCCGCGGCCGGGGCCTTCTCGCCACCACCACACGCCATCATCGTGAGCGACAGCACGGCCGCAGCCATGCCCGCGCTAAACCGAACGTTCATCACAGTTCCTCCCCAGGGTAAAAATGGGACCGCGCGGCCCCACCAATGCACGAACCGGGAAATTTAAATAGATTCCATGGTCTGGAACACAACCGCGTCCATATTCACGGCGCCTGGCCCCCCCCTCTGGCCGGGTGCGCCTTTGGTGCTGTCCAGCCATGACCGAACCGGCGTCCGACGCCCCAAAATCTAGTGTTGCCCGCCGCGCCCGGAAGTTCCTGAGGCGCAGCGTGGTGGTGGCGAAGATCGTCTGGGACGAGTTCGTCAAGTGGTTCAACGCCAGGGAGTTCAGTGAGAACTGGGTGCTCCTGGGCTTTGCCGTCGCCATCGGCATCGCGGCCGCGCTTGGCGTGGTGGCGTTCTACAAGAGCATCGACCTCGCGTTCGACGTGTTCTACAAGTGGCCGTCGCAGTACATCCCTCCGGTCACCGTGAATGCGTATCGCCCGGTGATCACGGGGCTGGGATTCGTGGCGGCCTACTGGATCATGCAGCACCTGGGCCAGGGCAACGAGGGGATGAACGTCCCCGACGTGCAGCTCGCCGTGGTGAAGCGCGGGGGATACATCCCGAGCCGGCCGGCGCTGGCGCGCACGGCGGCGAGCGCGGTGACCATCGGCAGCGGCGGCTCGGCGGGCAGCGAAGGACCGGTGGTGGTGCTGGGCGCGCTCATCGGAAGCTGGCTCGGCCGGCGCTTCCGATTCGAGGCGAGCCGAGTGCGCGTACTCGTGGGGTGCGCCACCGGCGCGGCGATCAGCGCGGCATTCAATGCGCCACTCGCGGGCGCGTTCTTCGCGCTCGAGGAAACGCTGGGCACCATGTCGGGGATCTCGTTCGCGCCGGTGGTGGTGGCGAGCGTGATGTCGGCAGTGGTGACGCGCGCGGTGTTCGGCAACCACCCGGCGTTCGCGCTGCCGCCGCGCGAGGCGTTCGGTTACAGCCACGTGAGCGAGGTGCTGGTGTTCTTCCCGCTGCTCGGCGTCGTGGCAGGACTGGTGGCGGCGCTGTTCGTGTGGGCCTACTTCGGCCTCGGCGAGCGGGTGGCGAAGCTGAAGTATCGTCCGGAAGTCATCGCCCTTGGGGGCGGCGCGCTGGTGGGCCTGCTCGTGTTCGCGTCCAACGGGATTCTGGTGGGCTTCGGGCACCTGGCCATCAACGTGACGTCGTTCACGACGTACACGTGGTACGCGCTGGGGGCGCTGGCGCTGGGCAAGATCGCGGTGACGGTCCTCACGCTGAACACCGGCGGATCGGGCGGGCTGTTCACGCCGTCGCTGTATCTGGGGGCGGCGACGGGCGGCGCGGTGGGGAGCGCGCTCGCCGCGGCGTGGCCGTCGGGCGCGATCAACCCCGGCGTGTACGGCCTGGTGGGGATGGGAGCGATGGTCGCCGCCGCGACGGACGCGCCGATCACCGGCATCCTGCTCGCATTCGAGATGACGAATGACTACGCGATCATGCTGCCGCTGATGCTCACGGTGGTGATCGCGCACACGGTGGCGCGCCGTCTCGAGCCCGACTCACTGTACAGCGGGTGGCTGCGCCGGCGCGGCGAGAGTCTGGCGCACGGCGCCGATCGGGACACGCTGGCCGGGCTGCGCGTGGCCGACGCGTTCGACCGCGAGGCGCTCACGCTCGACGAGGACGCGCCGGTGCACCACTTCATGCGCGAGATCGGGCGCAGAGACCAGCTCTACTTCCCCGTCGTGAGCGAGGAGGGGCAGCTCGTGGGCGTGGTGGCGTTCAGCGACATGGGGGAGGTGGCCGCCGACTCGGGGAACCTCGCCGAGTTGATCGTCGCCGCGGACGTGGCGCGTCCCACGGAGACGGTGACGCCGCAGGACTCGCTGCTCGACGCCATTCGCAAGATGGGCGTGCGGGGCGCGGGGGCCGTTCCGGTCGTGGATCCCGACGGGCGCTATCTGGGGCTCATCACGCGGAGCCACGTGCTCAGTCTCTACGAGCGCACGGTGACCAAGAGCAAGCTGGAACAGCATCACGCCGCCTGAGGGCGGCGTGATGCGCCGGCGCGGGCCTCAGTGCAATGGCGGGCCGGCGATGTCGATGCCGTGCTGCGCCGCGACGGTTCCGAGATGCGCGATGGCGTCGGGCGTGGGAGGCGGGGGCGGGGGCGGCAGTTCCCGGCGCGGGGCCGGCGTTCCCACGGCGCGCACGAACCGTTCGAAGTCGGTGTGCGAGGTGACGGTGAACCACCGCCCGCCACCCGCCGACTCCACGCGAAAGGTGTGCGGCACGCCCTTGGGCGCCAGGACATATGCGCCCGCGGTGAGCCTCCGCTCGTCATCGCCAATCTGGAAGCGGAATTCGCCATCGAGGACGTGAAACAGCTCGTCCTCGTTGCGGTGTACGTGGCACGGGGGCGAATGCCCCTCGGGCGCCCGGTGCTCGAGCAGGCTCAGCGTGTCGGTGCCAAGGGTGTGCGGCACGCGGACCGCCACCAGGGTATCGAGAAACCAGAAATACTCGTCGCCAGTCGCCGATGACATGCGGGACTCTCCTGAGAAAGGGACGGGTGGGTGTGGGGG
This sequence comes from Gemmatimonadota bacterium, assembly GCA_028876725.1. GTDB lineage: Bacteria > Gemmatimonadota > Gemmatimonadetes > Gemmatimonadales > Gemmatimonadaceae > JAGWRI01. The sequence continues at coordinate 3,313 of JAGWRB010000041.1, read as the reverse complement.
GAGGAGCGAGGGGGGGTATGGGGGGGGCGGAGCGCGATCGGCGGGCGTCGCTACCCGACGCGGCGCCAGCGCAAGGTTCTGGTGACCGGTTCGCCCGAGAGGGCGGTCGTGTCGAGCCGAATGACGAGTTCGTCGCCGTGGACGTCCATCGCGCGCGTGAGGGTCATGCCGACGTTTTCGGGGGACAGCGCGCCGGTGAGGGTTTGCGTGACCGTGCCCTCGGCGTCGTTCACGGTATACGTGCCGAAGTAGGCATCGTAGCCGCCGCGCGCGCGGCTGTTGTTGGCCCCGGCCGCCGCGGCCTCGACGGGCGAATCCGAACGGTCGCGCTTCATGAATTGCGCGGCAAAGTGACCGGAGGCGTCGTAGTAGAGGAGCGCCACCGGGTCGGGGCCCAGCGTCGGGTCGGCGCGCAGCGCTCCCGACGCGGTTCGGTCCTCCCGCGATGCCAGTTCCCAGGTGCCGATGAGTGTTCGCGAAAGCGGCATTGCCGGCATCGGAGGTCAACAGCCGTCGACGAGGCGGATCTGGTCGGGCCGGTTGGGCACCACGCACAGAAACTCGAAGGGCGCTTCGAGCACCTCGTAGCTGTGCGGGACGCCGGCCGGGATGTAGAGCGTGGTATCGGGCGCGACCTCGTGCACGCGGTCGCCGATGCGGATGCGCGCGCGGCCGCGGAGCACGTACTGCTCGTGCTCGACCTCGTTGGTGTGCAGGGGCATGCCGCCGCCGGCGCCCATGCGGAAGCGGCGAAGCGCGAAGTTGGGCGCGCCGGTGTCGGGGCCCACGAGCACCTGCATGTTGGTGGCGGTGCCGGCCCTGACCTCGTTGGCGGGCAGCGCGTCGGCCGGAGAGACGAATGGCGTGTTGGTATCGGGCATAAAGGGACGATGCGCACGCGGGCGGCGGGAGGCAAGGGAGAGGGTGAGGCGGCGAATAATTGCCGCGCGAGGCTGGCCGACACAGATTGCCTCGCGCCTGCCCGCGTATTCCACGCGCGATCGTCTTCCACCCTGTGCGCCCGGCCGCAGTGATGGCTCGCTCCCAACGCCACCCGAACACGCTTTCGCGTCGCGCGCTCAACCGGGCGCTCCTCGCGCGTCAGATGCTCCTCGAGCGCGTGCACCGGCCGGCCGAGGACGCGCTGGAACATCTCGTGGGGCTCCAGGCCCAGGCGCCCGACGCGCCGTACTTTGGCCTCTGGTCGCGGCTCCACGAATTCGACCCCAGCGAACTCGCGGCGCTGGTGCAATCGCGCGGCGCGGTGCGCATCGCGCTCATGCGCTCCACCATCCATCTCGTCACCCGACGCGACTGTCTGCGCCTGCGCCCCGCGGCGCAGCCGATGCTCGAACGCGGATTCCAGTCGGCGTACGGGCGATTCCTGACCGGGATCGACCGCGAACGCGTGGTGGCCGAAGCGCGAAAGATCCTGGCCGAGCGGCCTCTGGTGTCGAGCGAGTTGGGGCGACGCCTCGCGCAACGGTGGCGTGCGCGAAATCCGAGTGCGCTCGCCTACGCGGCACGCGCATGGCTGCCGCAGGTGCAGCCGCCGCCGCGCGGCGTGTGGGGCAAGAGCGGTCCGCCGGTGCACGTGGCGGCGGACGGATGGATCGGCGACTCCATTCCCCGCACCGCCGGCCCGGACGACATGGTCCTGCGCTACCTCGGCGCGTTTGGCCCCGCGACCGTGGCCGACACGCAGCAATGGTCCGGACTTTCGCGGCTCGCCGAGGTGCTGGAGCGCCTGCGGCCTCGACTCGTCACGTTTCGCGACGAACGCGGCCGCGAACTGTTCGACCTGCCCGACGCGCCCCGCCCCGACCCGGACACGGCCGCTCCCGTGCGCTTCGTGGCGCCCTTCGACAACCTCGTGCTGTCGCACGACGACCGCACGCGCGTGATGAGCGACGAATACCGGCGGTGGGTCTCGACCCTCAACGGGATGATTCCGGGCACCGTGCTGGTGGACGGCTTCGTGCGCGCCACGTGGAGCCTGCGCCGCCAGCACCGCGGCGCGGTGGTCGAGGTGAAGCCGTTCGGGTCCCTGCCCCGCCGCGTGCGCGCGGACATCGCGGCCGAGGGCGACGCGCTGCTGCGCTTCGCCGTGCCCGAGGGCCAGCCTCGCGCCTACCGCGAGTTCGCGCCCGTCTGAGCCGGCACGGTGCTGCGGTTGCCGTCGCGCACGCTCAGATACGTGGGAGACATGATCTCCACGTTGGCCTCGGCGAAGCGGTCCTGAATCGCGCCGAAGAGCTGGGCGTAGAGCTGCGGCAGCTCGGCCGAGCGGGCGGCGTCGATGCCGGCATTGATCTGGTATTCCACATACGAGTCGTCGAGCGCGCGCTGCAGCACGTATGGCGCGGGCTCCTTCACCACAAACTCGAGGCCGGCCGCGGCGTCGAGCAGCAGCTGATGCACCCGGCGCCAGGGCACGTCGTAGCCGATGGTCACGGACGAATAGATGAACAGCGCGTGGCCGTACTCGGCGGGGGCACTGTAGTTCGTCACCGCGCCGCCGATCACCACGGTGTTGGGCAGGGTCACGACCTCGTTCTTCGTGGTCCGGATGCGCGTGGCGAGCAGCCCCAGCTCCACGACGGTGCCCTGCACCTCGCCCGCCTGGATGAACTGCCCCACGCGAAAGCTGCGCGAGTACATCAGCACGAGCCCGCTCATCGCCTGGCCGACAAGGCCGGCCGATCCCAGGGTTATTAGCAAACCAGTAAACACCGACACGCCCTTGAACGCGGCCGATTCGCTTCCCGGCAGGTACGGATACGCGACGACGATGGCGAACAGCCAGAGGAGCGCGTTGGCGATGCGGCGCGTGGGGAGCGCCGTGTCGGGATGCACGCCGGGAATCGCGATGCGGCCCTGCGCCACGGCGTCGAACAGCGTGCGGACGGCACCCGCGGCCATCCGGGCGATCACGAAAATCAGAAAGACCGTGAACAGCCGGGGCACGGCGTGCAGCAGGCCGCTCGCCAGGTGCAGCACGGTGTCGCCGAGATAGTTGCCCAGGGCCTCGCCCGCGGGGCGCGTCCACGGGAAGCGCTTGAGCACGTAGCCCGTGTAGATGTAGAGCGCCAACCCCACGAGCGCGGCGTAGGTCCACGTCACGACGTGGCGGGCGGCCTGCGCGATCTGCGTGGCCCGCAGCAGCGGCGTGCCGCGAAATTCGAGTTGGGGCGCGAGGCGGGTGGCGAACGCTCGCGCGCGGGCCAGCCCTGCGCGTCGCAGCCGAGAGAGCGCCCGGAGGAGGACGACCAGGAGCACGCTGGCGAGGAGCGCGAGTCCCAGTCCGATCAGG
>JAGWRB010000040.1 GCA_028876725.1 Gemmatimonadota bacterium | reverse complement strand
TTCGCACGGGCGACTCCGCAAAATGGAGAGGGTGAATGAAGGGAGAGCGGATGTTTGCCGGCAGTGAAACACTTGTTGCCGGAATCCTGACGCCAGATTCTGACGGTTAAACCAACCGGAGTCAATCACTCGGGATCCCAGACAGGGATCGGGTGTGTCACGATCCGGCGGTTTCGCCCCCCACGTCCGTGTCGAACCCGCTCTGCACCAGCCCGGTGAACACCCCGTTGGCCGCCACGAGCTCGTCCCACGTGCCCGACTCCGCCACGCGCCCATGCTCCAGCACCACGATCCGGTCGGCCCGGCGCACGGTCGAGAGCCGGTGCGCGATCACGACGGTCGTCCGCCCCCGCATCGCCGCTTCCAGCGCCGCCTGCACGAGCTGCTCCGACACGGTGTCGAGATTGGACGTCGCCTCGTCGAGAATGAGCAGCCGCGGGTTGCGCACGATGGCACGCGCGATCGACAACCGCTGCCGTTGCCCGCCCGACAGCATCACGCCGCGCTCGCCGATCGGCGTTTCGAGCCGGTCGGGCAGCGATTCCAGCAGGTCGTCCAGGTGCGCCACGTGCAGCGCGAACTCCACCGCCTCGCGCGTGGCGCCCGGGCAGCCGAACGCGACGTTGGCGCCCAGCGTGTCGTTGAACAGGAAGGGCTCCTGCTCCACGAGCGCCACGTGCGCATGCCAACTCTCCGGAGTGAACGACCAGTAGTCCACGCCGTCGGCGAGCACCGTGCCCGCCTTCGGCTGGCGCATGCGCATGAACAGCGACGCCATGGTCGACTTGCCGCTCCCCGACCGCCCCACCAGCGCCACGGTCTCGCCGACGCCCACCCTGAACGACACGGCATCCACGGCGCGCTGGTCGGGCGCGTATTCGTAGACGAGGTCGCGCACTTCGAGCCCTTCGCGAAGGTCGGTGAAGGTCTCGGTGCCATAGGGCCGGACGGGGTACTGCCCCACGCCCAGCCACTCCACGATCGCCCGCGCGCCGCCCGCGGCGTAGAGCAGGTGCGCCTGTGTCCCGAAGAACCGGTTCACCAGGGGCACCATGCGCAGCAGGATCAGGCCGAAGGCGGTGAGCTTGGCCTGCGACATGTGCCCCGGCTCGACGAGCAGCGCGTAGGTCCCCACCAGCAGCACGAGCGCGGCGAGAATCGATCCGGTCTCCACCGCCGGCACCACCTGGCCGCTCGCGCGCCGATACCGCTCCTCGACTCCGGCCTGCGACCGATTGGCGACGCCGAAGCGCTCGCCCATCGTATCCTGCGCGTGCGCGGCGCGCACCACGCGCACGCCGTTGAAGGCCTCCGATGCGGCGCGCGTGATCGCCGTGTTGGCGTCGCTGTAGTCACGCCCCAGCCGGCTGAAGTTGCGATACAGCCCGGCCACCAGCAGCCCCGCCAGCCCGCCCACGACGAGCGTGGCCAGCGCCAACGGCGGCGAGATCCAGATGAGTGCCGCGAAGAACAGCAGCGCCGTGACCACCGTCTGCACGGTGCTCGTCACCACCGTGAGACACTCCATGGCCCGGCGCGATTCGTCGACGAACAGGTTCACGAGCGACGCCGACGCGTGACGTTCGAACACGTCCAGCGGCGCCGCCTGCAGCCGCGCGAACAGCGCCGCCCGCAACCGGATTGCGCCGTTGCGTTCCACCCGCGCCAGCAGCGTCGTGTTGCCGTACGCCGCCATGTTCTTGAGCGCCATCGTGACCACCACCGCCACCGCGAACAGCACGGTGAGCTGCACGGTCGACGCCTCGGGCATGAATTTGAGCGCCAGCGTCACCGGCCGCGCGCCGGGGGACTTGGTGCCCAGCACGAGATTCAGCAGCTGCGCCAGCAGACCCACGCTCACCACTTCGAGCGACGTGGACAGCAGCACGGTCGCGGCCAGCAGCACGGCGGTGGCGCGCGTGAACGGGATGTACTCGCGCAGCCGCGCCAGGGTGCGCAGCAGATTGACGACGCTTCGATACAGATTTCGCATGGACGCCCGCCAACTTACCGCCGCGGGCACGCGGCCGACATCCCGCCCGGTGAGTTCAGAAGTACACGCGTGACGGCGCCGGCGCCTCTGCCGCCGGCACCTCGCCCACGTCCATGCGCACCGGAATGCCCCCATTCGTGGTCGTGAGCACGGTGCGCATCGCGAAGCCGAGTTGGGCCGTGAGGCGCGCGTCGGGACTGAGCATCGCCAACCGCCACCCCGCGGCCCGGCGCCGCGCTACGTGCCCGAGTTGCGCGTACAGGTTCCGGATCTCGTGACGCTCCCCCACGCGCACACCGTACGGAGGGTTCGCCGCCACGAGGCCGGCCGTTGGCGGCGGCTCGATCGCCGACACCGCGCGCACGGACCATTCCACGTCGGCCGCCACGCCCGCGCGTTCGGCGTTCGCGCGTGCCGCGTCGATCGCGCCGGCGTCGCGGTCGGAGCCCGCAATGGCCACGGGGCTTCGCGGCAGCATGCGCTCCTCCGCTTCGGCGATCAGCCCCGCGAACACCTCACGCCGGAACTCGGGCCACTCCACGCACGCGAACTGCCGCCGGAGCCCCGGCGCGATACGCCGGGCGATCATGGCGCCTTCAATGGGAATGGTGCCCGATCCGCACATCGGGTCGAGGAGCGGGGTGTCCCCCTTCCATTCCGCCGCGAGCAGCAGCGCGGCGGCGAGCGTTTCGCGCAACGGCGCCTTGGCCACCGCCTGCCGGTATCCGCGCAGGTGGAGTAGCGCACCCGAGCTGTCGGCGCTCACGGTGCACTCATCGTGCGCAATGCGCACGATGAACAGCTGCTCGCGTTCTGCCTCGCCGCCCTCCTCGTCGCCCGCGGCCTCGCGCGCCGAGTAGGCGCTCGCCGCGCCCAGGCGATGTTCGATCGCCGCCGCGAACCGCTCCGCGACGGCGTCGGAGTGGTAGAGGCGCGACTTGCGGCAGGTCACCCGAAATCGCACGGCGCTCCCCGGGGTCACGAACCGTTCCCAGGGGATGCGCCGCGCGTGGCGCTCGAGTTCGTAAAACGCGCGTGCGCGGAATCGCGCCAGCCGCACCACCACGCGGCTCGCCGTGCGCAGCCACAGGTTGGCGCGGCACAGCGACTCGGCGTCCCCCGTCCACGCCACGCCCCCGCCGCCCGGTTCCAGGGACGGCGTATCACCCAGCGACGTCAACTCGGCGGCAACGAGCGGCTCGAGCCCGGGCGCCGCGATGGCGAAGCACTCGAAGGCGCTATTCAGGGCGCGGGAGGGCGGCGTTCGGGACAACGGCGGCGGCTCGGGCGGGGTGCGCGCGGCGTGCGCTCCACCGGATCACGACGCGGTAGGCGAGCAGCGCGATGAAGACCGACAGGTACACGAGCGGAAAGAGCGTGTCCTTCTTCACGGCCCAAAGGTAGTGAACCGTTCCGCCGATCGCGATGAGATAGACGAGCTGATGCAGCCGCCGCCAGCGGCGGCCGCCGAGTCGGCGCACCCACCCGTTGGTGGACGTGAGCGCCAGCGGGATGAGCAGCACGAAGCTCGCCATCCCGATCAGGATGTACTTGTGCTTCACGATCTCGCCGCCCATCAGCGACCACGCGAAGAACCAGTCCACGCCCACCCACATCGAGAGGTGCACGCAGGCGTAGAAGAACGTGAACAGCCCGAACATGCGGCGGTATCGCGCGAGCACCCCCAGCCGCAGCAGTTCGCGCGCCGGCGTGACCGCCAGCGTGATGGCGAGAAAGCGCAGCGTCCACAGGCCGGTGAAGATCTCGGCTTCTTCTATTGGATTCACGCCGAGCCCGTCGGGGTGGAGCGCGCGCCAGCCGAGGTCCGCCGCCGGCAGCAGGCACGCGGCGAACACCGCCGGTTTGAGCCAGCGTTGCCGGGCCAGCGTTTGGGAGAGCGTCAGAAGTACTTCCTCAAGTCCATGCCGGTGTACAGCGACGCCACCTGGTCCGCGTAGCCGTTGAACATGAGCGTGGGGCGGCGGCGGAATTCCCCGATGCGCCGCTCCACCGCCTGCGTCCACCGCGGGTGGTCGACGTGCGGATTCACGTTGGCGTAGAACCCGTATTCGTCGGGCGCGGCGATCATCCACGTCGTCATGGGCTGCTGGTCCACGAACTCGATTTTCACGATCGCCTTGATGCCCTTGAATCCGTACTTCCACGGCACCACGAGCCGCACCGGCGCGCCATCCTGGTTGGGGAGCGGTTTTCCGTAGAGTCCCGTGACGAGCAGCGTCAGCGGGTGCATCGCCTCGTCCATGCGCAGCCCTTCCACGTACGGCCACTGCAGCACCGGGCGGCGCTGCCCCGGCATCTGCTGCGGGTCGTACAACGTGGTGAACTTCACGTACTTCGCGCCGGGCTGGGGCTCGAATCGCTTGAGGATGTCCGCGAGCACATAGCCATTCCACGGAATCACCATCGACCACGCCTCGACGCAGCGCAGCCGGTAGACGCGGTCCACGCGGCTGGCCGGCTTGAACAGGTCTTCGTAGTGGTAGTGGCCCGGTTTGTTGCACAGCCCGCCGACTTCGATGGACCAGGGCGAGGTCCGGAAGTTCTGCGCATTGGCCTTGGGGTCCGCCTTGTCCGTGCCGAATTCGTAATAGTTGTTATATGAGGTGATCTGGTCCCAGCTGTTCGGCGTATCGGCCTGCGGCTGATCATCCACGAGCGCGCCGTGCAGCAGACGCGGTACCAGGGCGCCGCCGGCCGCGATCGCGCCCACGCCGCCGGCCAGCTTCAGGAACGAGCGGCGATTCAGGTACTCGCGCTCGGGCGTGATCTCGGACGAGGGGATGTCTTCGGGCTTTCGGATCAGCATCGTCGCTCCTGGGCGGTCGGGGGCGGGGCTCTTCGAACATACCGGCTGTTTCACCGAAGCGTTCCCGCGTTTTGGCAGACCCGGGCCGCGGGACCTGTCATCCGGGAATACGGCACGGGGCGCGCGTTTGCCAGTTTGGCCGCGCTGGCGTGGCACGGCCGATGCTCCGATCGCCAGCGAGACGCGGGCTCCGCGGTTCGGGGCCCTGACGCCAAATCCAACGCATGCCTGAGGAGGATCGCCATGATTGCCACTCGTTCTCTCACGTCCACGCTCGACCGCATGCTTTCCATGAACCGTGTCCTCGACGACGCGTTCGCCGGCACGTCCCCGGCCTTCGGCGGCCGCGTGTGGGTGCCGGCGCTCGACGTCAGCGAGCGCAAGGATGCCTACGTCGTGGCCGTCGAGCTGCCCGGCGTCGATCCCAAGGACGTGGAGGTGAGCTTCGAGCACCATGTGCTCACCGTGCGCGGCACCAAGACGTCCACGCTCAATCCGAGCGATGCCGATCTGCGCATCTACGCCAACGAACGCGTGACCGGAAGCTTCGAGCGCTCGATTCGCCTGCCCGAGTTCGTAGACGGCGATCGCATCACCGCGCGCGCGACCAACGGCCTGTTGGAGATCACGGTGCCCAAGGCGGCGGCGGCGCAGCCGCGGAAGATCGCGGTGACCCCGGTGACGGAGATCGCGAACGGGTAGGTCACCGGCCGGCCCTCGGGAACGCCGCGCGGGAGGATCTCGCGCGGCGTTCAGGCGCCCCCTTGCAATTCATACGGTCGTATCATATCATACGAACGTATGACTGACGCGACCACTACCCGCGACCGCATCCTCGCCGTCGCCACCGACCTCTTCACCCGCCGCGGATACGACGCCGTCTCCATCCGCGACATCGTCGCTGCCGCCAACGTCAACCTCGGCGCCGTGACCTACCACTTCGGCTCCAAACAGGCGCTCTACCACGCCGCCATCGAGTCGATCACGGAACCTTTCGCCCGGCGCGTCGCCGCGCTCGCCGCCGCCCCGGGCACCCCCCTCGACCGCATCGAAGCCATCGTCCGCGGCGCCCTGGCCCACCTGCTCGACAATCCGGGTCCGCCCATCGTCCTCCTCCGCGAACTCTCCAACGACCGCCCCCTCCCCCCGCCGCTCGCCGCGCTCATGCGCCGCAACCTCGGCGTCGTCTCCGCCATCATCGCCGAAGGCCAGCGCGACGGCACGATCCGCCAGGGCGATCCCGCGCTCCTCGCCGTCACGGTCATGTCGCAGCCCTTCTTCATCCGCGCCGCCCGCCGCGTGGTCAGCGTCGCCCTCGGCGTCGACCCGGGCGCCGCCGACCAGCAAACCCGCATCACCGAACACGTAATTGAGAGCGTCCGCCGCTCGATCGCCTACACGCCCAGGGTCGTCTCATGATCGCTGCCCTCCTGCTCGCGCTCGCCCTGCAGGCGCCCGACTCCGCGCGCCTCTCGCTGCGCGCCGTGGTCGACCGCGCGCTGCGCACGCACCCCTCGGTCGCCGCCGCTCAGGCCGCCCGCGACCGCTCCGCCGCCGAACTCGA
>JAGWRB010000039.1 GCA_028876725.1 Gemmatimonadota bacterium | reverse complement strand
GCAAGTACGTCATGCCGGGGATCATCGACCCGCACTCGCACTCGATGATCGACGCCGTGAACGAGGGCACGCTGTCGGTGACGTCGATGGTGAACATGATCGACGTGCTCGATCCGACGTCGCCCGCGATCTACCGTGAGCTTGCGGGCGGCGTGACGACGATCAACGTGCTGCACGGCTCGGCGAACACCATCGGCGGGCAGACCGTCACGGTGAAGCTGCGCCGGGGGTATCCCGCGGACTCGATGATCTTCCCCGGCGCGCTGCCGGGGATCAAGTTCGCGCTCGGCGAGAACGTGACGCGCAAGAACTTTCCGGCGCAGCCGGGCCAGGAGCGGCGGTATCCGTTCACGCGCATGGGGCAGGAAGAGGTGATGAACGACGCATTCACGCGCGCGCTGGACTACAAGGCGCGGTGGGATGCGTATCGCGCCGCCGTGGCGAAGGGCGCCACGAACCTCGTGCCGCCGCGCAAGAATCTGGAGCTCGAGCCGCTGGTGCAGGTGCTCGAGCACAAGCGCATCGTGAACACGCACTCGTACCGCAGCGACGAGATGCTGATGATGGCGAATCTCGCCAAGCATTTCGGCTTCCACGTGCTCTTCCAGCACGGGCTCGAGGGGTACAAGATCGCGAGCGAGCTGGCGGCCGACGGCGACATGCTGTCGACGTTCGAAGACTCGTGGGGCTACAAGGTGGAAGCCGAGGACGCCATTCCGTACAACGTGGCGATCCTCATGCGCCACGGCGTGGTGACGACGATCAACTCCGACGATGACGGCCGCGCGCGCCGGCTCAACGTGGACGCCGCCAAGGAAATGCGGTACGGCGGCCTCACGGAAGACGAGGCGCTCAAGACCATCACCTACAACGGCGCCGTGCAGCTCGGCGTGCAGGACCGCGTGGGTTCGCTCGAAGCGGGGAAGGACGCCGACGTCGCCATCTGGGACGCCGATCCGCTGAGCGTGTCCGCCAAGGTGCTGCAGACGTACGTGGACGGCGAGAAGCTGTTCGATCGCCAGGAAGATCTGGCGCGGCGCGATTCGGTAGCCGCGCTCAAGGCGCAGCTCGAGCAGGCGCCCGAGAACCAGTTGCCGCCCGCGCGCCCGCATGGGCGCGGGGCGTCGCAGCGCAATGGAGGGGTCCGCTGATGCCGCGCACACTTCGCATGGCCGCGTGGGCGGCCGCCGTCGCGCTGGCACCGGCTGCCGCGCAGGCCCAGTTCGGCGTAGTGAATCCGCCGGCGGGGCCGCAGGGAACGTTCGCCATCACCAACGCGCACATCGTGCCGGTGTCGGGCCCCGACATCGCCAGGGGGACGCTGGTGATCAGCGGGGGGAAGATCACCGCGCTGGGCGCCGACGTGACGGTTCCGTCGAACGCCACGGTCATCGACGCGACGGGGCTGAGCGTGTACCCCGGCATGATGGACGGCGGCTCGATGCTGGGGCTGTCGGAAATCGGGCAGGGCGCGGCGTCCACCGTGGACAACGCCGAGGTGGGGAACTTCAACCCCAACGCGCAGGCGTACTACGGGATCAACCCGCAGAGCGCGATCATCGCCATCACGCGGGTGGTGGGTATTACGGAAGTAATATCGCGCCCCACCGGCGGGGTCATTTCCGGGCAGGCGGCGATTCTGCGCCTGGAGGGGTCGACCACGCCGCAGATGACGATGGTGCAGGACGCGGCGATGGTGATCACGCTGCCTGGATCGAGCAGCGGGCGCCGCGGGTTCGGCGGATTCGGGCGCGGCGGCGGCAACGCCGCGGCGCTGGAGAAGCAGCAGATGGACTCGCTGGAGGCGCTCATCGCCAACGCGCGCGCGTACCGCAAGGCGTGGGACGCGTACGACCACGACAAGACGCTCCCGCGTCCCGACCACGACGTCGTGCTCGAATCGATGCAGGCGACCGTCGACGGGAAGGAGCCGGTGATGTTCGTGGCCGATCGCGAGGCCGACATTCGCCGATCGGTGGAGTTCGCGGAACGGCATCAGCTCCGGCCCGTGATCCTGGGCGGGCGTGAGAGCTACCAGATGACCGACTATCTGAAGGAGCATCACGTGCCGGTGATCCTGGCCGGCGTGCGCGAGCTGCCCGAGAACGAGGACGAGCCCTACGACGTGAACTTCTCGACGCCCGGGAAGCTGGCCGCGGCTGGGGTGCAGTTCGCGATCTCGTCGGGCGAGTCGCCGCCGGACATGCGCGACCTGCCCTACGTGGCGGGCGAGGCGGCAGGGTTCGGGCTGAGCAGGGAGGACGCGCTCAAGAGCGTGACGCTCTGGCCGGCGCAGATCTTCGGCATCGCCGACCAGGTGGGCTCGCTCGCGGTGGGGAAGGTGGCGAACGTGGTCGTGACGACGGGCGACATGCTGGAGCCGCGGACGGACACGAAGTACCTGTTCATCGACGGGCGTCCGGTGCCGCTGGAGACGAAGCACCTGGACTTGTACGAGGCGTTCAAGGACCGGAAGTAGAATCGTAGAACCGTAGAGCAGTAGGGCCGTAGGACCGTAGGGCCGAGAACAAACGGGCGCGGGGCGTGCAGCTTGCTGCACGCCCCGCGTCGTTCGAAGGGTAGGGGACGAACCCGCGCGGTACTGCGCAGGGGACGCGCCGGTGCTGGACAGCGCGCGCAGGTGGAGCGAAGATTCCGCAACCCACCTCAGGAACCCCGATCCATGCAAAACCGACGTGCCTTCGTGTCGACGGTGCTCAACGCCGCCGTCGCGCTTCCGGTCATGAACTCCCGCGCCGTGCACCATCTGCACGAGGCGACGCGCATCGCCGGCCTCCGGCCGGCGGCGTCGGTGGCCACCGACGAAGACTACTGGGGCCAGATCCGCCGGTCGTTCGACCTGGACGACACGATGATCAACCTCAACAACGGCGGGTGCAGCCCCGCGCCCACGCACGTGCTCGAGCAGATGATCCGCGACCTGCGGTTCAGCAACGAGCTCCCCGTGGACAACATGTGGCGGGTGCTCGAGCCGCGCATCGAGAGCGTGCGCACGGACCTGGCCACGGAGTTCGGGTGCGATCGCGAGGAGATGGCGGTCACGCGCAACGCCAGCGAGTCGAACCTCAACGTGATCTTCGGCCTCGACCTGGAGCCGGGCGACGAGGTCGTGAGCACCACGCAGAACTACCCGCGCATGGTGAACGGCTGGAAGCAGCGGGTGCGGCGGAACAAGATCGTCTTCAAGCAGATCAAGCTGCCCACGCCGCCGCCGAGCGACGATGAGGTGGTGGCGGCGTTCGAGGCGGCGATCACGCCGCGCACGAAGGTGATCGAGGTCATGCACGTGAGCTTCCAGACGGGCTTCATCGCCCCGGTGCGGAAGATCGTGGACATGGCTCGGCGCCATAACGTGGAAGTGCTGGTCGACGGCGCGCACGCGTTCGCGCACTTCCCGTTCACGCGCGACGAGCTGAACTGCGACTACTACGGCACGAGTCTCCACAAGTGGTGCCAGGCGCCCATCGGCACGGGGTTCCTGTACGTGCGCCGCGAGAAGATTCCGCACGTGTGGGGGATGTACTCCGACAACCCCGACGAGGACGCGAACATCCGCAAGTACGAGGAGATCGGCACGCACCCCGCGGCCAACCACAACGCGATCTCAGTGGCGCTGGCGTTCCACCGCAGCATCGGCGCGCAGCGGAAGTACGAGCGCTTCCTCTACCTGCGCAACCGGTGGGCCAAGCGGCTGCTCGAGGCGAGCGACCGGGTGCACATGTTCACGCCCATGGAGCCGGGGCGCGGCGGCGCAATCGGCGTGGTGGGCATCAACGGCATGGACATGGGCAAGCTCGGCGGCTGGCTCGAAGGCCAGCACCACATCGTGACCACGCCGATGGTGACCGACGAGTTCGCGGGGCTCCGCGTGACGCCCAACGTCTACACGTCGCTCGACGAAATCGATTTCTTTACGGACCGGATGCTGGAGGCGATCAAGAAGGGGGTGTAACGGCCCACCGTCCACTGCCAACCGCCCACGGATAATCGATCGTCTTCAAACCTCAAACGCCCTTCGGAGCTCAGCGAACCGTGCTTTCCCGCGTTGCCGACAGGATCGGCCGCCATGTCGGACGACTTTCGGGGGAGGATAAGGCCAGACTCGTCGGGCGGCTGGACCGCGCGTCTCGCGTTGCGCTCAAGCTCCTGCGCTACTGCCCGGTGTCGATGGCCACGCTGGCCCGCATCTCGGGCACCGACAAGGCGCGGGGGCACGACTACATCCCGACGTATGAGCGGCTGCTTGCGCCGTACCGCAACCGCCCGATCACGCTCTTGGAGCTGGGCGTGGGCGGCCACGAGATGCTGGCGGCGGGGCGTTCGCTGAACCTCTGGGAGGCGTACTTCCGGCGGGCGACGATCGTCGGGGTGGACGTGCTGGACCAGCGCCACCTCTCACGCGGGCGCGTGCACGTGTATCAGTGTTCGCAAACGGACGCCGGAGCCCTGAAGGAAATCGCGGAGCGGTTCGGCGGCTTCGACGTGGTGATCGACGACGGCAGTCACGTGAACGAACATCAGATCGAGTCGTTCAAGCTCCTGTTTCCCCTCATGAAACCCACGGGCGTGTACGTCGTGGAGGACACGCAGACGAGCTTCTGGCCGTCGTACGGCGGCG
>JAGWRB010000038.1 GCA_028876725.1 Gemmatimonadota bacterium | reverse complement strand
GCAGCGACGTGTACGACCTGTACAACGTCATCACGCACGAGATCGGGCACAACTGGTTCCCGATGATCGTCGGCTCCAACGAGCGCATGCATTTCTGGCAGGACGAGGGGTTCAACACCTTCATCAACACGTTCTCCGAGGCGCGCCGCTATCCGCAGAAGGGCACCGAAGCCCAGCGCGAGGCCGAGGAACGCCAGCAGATCGAGCAGTTCATGAAGCTGGGGTACGACCGCCCGATCGACGTGGGGCCGGACCGCATCAACCCGCTGCTGCTGGGCGAGAACCAATATGAGAAAACGTCGATGGCGCTGCACCTGCTGCGCTCCGAGGTGCTGGGCGACAGCGCGTTCGACGACGGCTTCCGCGAGTACATCCACCGCTGGGCGTTCAAGCATCCCACGCCGTCGGACTTCTTCCGCACCATGGAAGACGCCTCGGGCCGCCGGCTCGACTGGTACTGGCGCGAGTTCTTCGAAACGAACACGCGGTTCGACGAGGCCGTGGACACGGTGGTCACCCGCACGGCGGCGGACACCGAGAAGGTGACGGTGGTCTACGGCAACCGCCGGCGCGGCGTGCTGCCGATCATCGCCCGGTTCACCTTCTCCGACGGCTCCACGCAGGACATCGACTACCCGGCCGAGTCGTGGTACATGAACAGCGTGCAGTTCATGCGCCAGTACGATTTCGTGGGCAAGACGCTCACGAAGATCGAGCTCGACCCCGACCACCGCCTCATCGACATCGACCGCGGCAACAACGTCTGGACCGCGCCGTCGTCGCCGTAGCGGCGCCGGCAAACGGACGGGGCGCGCGCGCCCCGTCCGCGGGGGCCGGCGGCCGGGAACGGCTGCCGGCCCCCGGCGTATCACCCCTGGCATTCCGCGGTTCCCGCGTTCCCACCTGAGCGCTAGCTTTTTCGGAGGCGGCCGAGTCCGCTCCACCCCCGATTAATTCTGGAGGACGACGTATGCGACGTATGACCGCGCTGCTGGCCGGCTTTGGCGGCGCCCTGGTGCTCTCCGCCTGCGGCGGAGGGGGCGGCGGCGCTCCCATCACCGTGATTTACGGGTCCATCGAGGGGTTCGTCGTGCGGGCCACCGGAAACCGCGACACCGCGAGCGTGCTGTTCGGCAACACGGTCGCGCTCTCGGGCACCGCGATCGACGGCGCGGGCAACCCGCTGGCGCTCATCGGCGATACGACGTGGGTCGCGCGCGACACGACCGTGGCCACGGTCGACGTGCACGGCCTGGTGACGACGCGCGCGGTGGGCAACACGTGGGTCGTGGGCAGCTTCACGCCCAAGTCGTCGCAGACGGCGTACACCGACTCGGTGTACGTGCAGGCCCTCGGGCCCAACTGACCGGCGCGCCGCCGCTACTGGTACTGGATGTAGAGCGGGGCGGGGAACAGCTTGAGCACTTCGGCGGGCGTCATCAGGCGATGCCCGCCTTTCGTGTCATTGTGGTAGAACAGCTTGAACCCCGTGTATTCCACCGGCTCCGCGTACACATACGCGCGGTAGCTGTCTTCTTTGAGCGAGCGTGGCCCCCAGCCGTCCATGTTCACCACCACCTGGACACGCGGATCGAGCGTGATCCGGCTGGCGTTGGTGAGCATCCGCCGCGTGAACCGGTGCACGACGAGCACCTTGGGCGGCAGGTTGTTCGCCGTCACCAGGCTGTCGAGCACGCGCATGGCGTAGTTCACGTCGCTCGCGTCGAGGGTGCCGATCTTCTGTCCGGGCGTGCTCCCGTCCTTCATCGAGAATTCGGGGTCGAGCGCCAGATGCACCGTGGGGCGCGCGAGATACGGGAGCAGGCGCGGCAGCTCGGCGGCCACGGTGCTGTGCCCCACCTGAACGTCGAGAAACAGGAGCGCGTTCTTCCGCGCGGCCCACTCGGCCACGCGCTCGATGAGCGTGTCGGGCATGCGCGCGCGGAACATGCCGTCGCGCCCGGCCGCGCCCTGCGCCACGCTCACGATGAGCTGGAGCGCCGGGACGACCGGCGTGGCCGGGTCGGCGGCGTTCCAGCGCGCGACTTCGGTGTCGAGCTTGGCGAGCATCTGGTCGGGCGGCAGTGCGCCCAGGATGCCCATGCGCGGCGAGAACGGATTGCCGTAGAACGCCACGATGCGGTGCGCGGGGAGAATGGATCCGGGGAGCGGTTCCGGCGCGTTCGCGACCGGCCACACGGGCTGCGGCGCGGGCGGACGTGCGGGCTTCTTCGCCGCCGGCGCCTCCTTCGCGCGCTCGGTGCGCGCCGGGCGTTTGGCGGACGCCTGCGCGGCCGCTCCCGGAGCGGCCACGACGAGCGCCAGCACACCGGCTACGGCGGAGCGGAACAGCTTACGAGCCACGCGCGCCGGGGTCGGACGTGGCGGGGGCGTATGCGCGGAGCGCGTCGTCGTAGCTGCGCGGCGCCTCGGCGTCGGGCGCGAACAGCACGCTGAACGCGGAGCCGCGCCCAGGTTCGCTGACGGCCGTGAGGCGAAAGTCCATGGCCTCGCACAGCGCGCGCGAGATCGAGAGGCCGAGGCCCGTGCCCTCGTGCCGCCGGCGCGTGCCCGACTCCACCTGCTCGAACGCGTCGAAGATGCGCTCCAGCCGGTCGGGCGCGATGCCGATGCCGGTGTCGATGACGTCGAGGCGCAGGGGGCGGCCCGTGCCGGGCTCGCTGATGATTCCCACGCGGAAGCTCCCCGACTCGGTGAACTTGACCGCGTTGTCCACCAGGTTGGCGAGCACGCGGCGCAGCTTGCCCTCGTCGCTGTCGATGGACGCCAGCGACGGCGGGAGCGACACGCGCGGCACGACGGCGGTGCGCACCGACCGGCCTTCCATCTCGTTCAGCGTTTCCTTCACGACGCGGTCGAGCGCCACGGGCATGCGTTCGACTTCCATGCGGCCGGCCTCGACCTTGGACAGGTCGAGCACGTCGTTGATCACCCGCAGCAGGTGCATCCCGTTGCTGCTGATGCGCTGGACGTACGTGAGATCCTGCGGCAGGAGATTGCCCGCGTGGTTCTTCTGCAATTCGTTGGCGAAGCCGATCACGGCATTGAGCGGCGTGAGCAGCTCGTGGCTCATGGTGGCCAGGAACACGCTCTTGGCGCGGTTTGCTTCCTCAGCTTGCTTGGCCACCCGCTCGAGCTGTTCGGTGCGCTCCTTCACCTTGGCTTCGAGGCGCTCGTTCTGCGACCGCAGCGACTCGTGCAGGATGCGCGTCACGAGCAGGTTGTGGATGCGGAGGAGGACCTCGGTGGCCTCGAACGGCTTCGTGAGGAAGTCCTTGGCGCCGAGCTTGAGCGCGCGCTGGCGGGCCGTCTGGCTCGCGTCGCCGGTCACGACGAGGATCGGAAGGAATTCGTCGGGCGCGGTCTGCTCCACGAGCCCCTCGAGCACCGTAAACCCGCTCATCGTGGGCATGCGGAGGTCGAGCACGACGAGGTCCGGATTCAGCGCGCGGGCCAGCGGCAGCACGTCCCGGGCGTCGGAGAGCGTGTGGACGCGCGTGTACCCCGCCCGCCCCAGAATCAGCCGGAGCAGCGTCAAATTTGCCTGCTCGTCGTCGACGAGGAGCAGGCAGGCGTCCTTGAGCTGTTCGGGGGAGACGGGAGGTTGCGGCATCGGGAGTTTGGCTCCGGGGAGTATCGACTCTCGGAGCCGTTTTCTCAAGGGCAACGCTCCCGCCCCTCCTCCGAACGCCGGTCAGAATGCCGCGCGCACCTGCAGGTACAGATTGCGCGGCGGCAGCGGATAGTAGTACGAAATCGAACCGTCCGTATAACCGCTTCCGTACCGGTTCACGCCGGCCAGGTTGTTCACGAACAGCGTCGCGCCCACGCGGTCGCCGGGCGCATCCCACGCCACCTGGGCGTCGGTGATGTACGCCGCCGGGAGCACGAACTGCGAATTCCCGGTGTTGTCGAGGAAGCTGCGCCCCGTGTACCGGCCCTCAAGCGATACCCGGACCCCCGCGCCGGCCGCGTACGACACGCGCTGATTCGTGGACACGCGCGGCGTGAGCAGCGGCGGCACGTCGTGGTACGTCGTGCCGCTTGCGTCGTCGGTGTACGCCGCGATCCAGTTGCGGCTCAGCGCGCCGTTCACCGACGCGGTGAGCCGTGCCACGGGCCGCCACGTGACGGTGGCCTCCACGCCGCGGCGCGTGCTCGACGGCACGTTCTGGCGCAGCGGCAGGCCGAGGTAGCTCAGCTGGCCGATGGCCGCGATCTCGTTCCGGAACTCCATGTCGTACACGTCGGCGTCGAGCGCCAGCGCGGCGGTGCCGTAGTGCACCCCGGCTTCCAGATCGTGCGCCGTCTCCGGGCGCACGCGATCGAACGGCCCCACGAACGCGGCGTTCGTCGTGTCGAGATTGTCGAAGCCGGCCAGGATGTCGTTGCGGGCCGGCTCGCGCCCGTTCACGCCGTACGACGCGTACGCACTCCACGCCGGCGCGATGTGCCAGGTGAGGCCCGCCTTGGGATTCAGGAACCGCCAACTGATGCTCTGCGCGTCGATGCCCGCGTTGCGATCGGGCACGTAGCGCCACCACGCGTCGCGGGCCTGCACGTCGCCGAACAGGGTCACCGCGCCGACGTCGTAGCTTCCCTTCACGAAGCCGCTCGCCTCGCGCTTGATCCCGCGATTGGAATACACGCGGTGCGTGAGATCGGGGAACGTGTAGTCGTAGTGGTCGCGATGATAGTTCTCGGCGTTCACGCCCACGTCCAGCCGGCCGTGGTCGCCGCGATAGGTGTACGTGCTGGCGAGTCCGTTCCACCAGAAATCCAGATGGTAGCGGTCGGTCTCGCCGTAGATCACGTCGTAGTAGCCGGTGGCCGTCACGCCGTACACCATGGTCGACCACGACGACCGCGGCGTGAGCAGCCGCGTGTAGTCCACGCTGCCCAGCGACTCGCCGAAGTTGTCGCGTTCGTCGGGCGAGAGCGGATTGTCGCGGCGGTCGCGCACGAGGGTCGACTCGGCCGACGCATAATACGCGAGCTGGCTGTGCTCGTGCCCCGCGATGGCCGTGACCTTCACGATGTCGCGGTCGCCGAAGTAGCCGGCGCTGAAGAAGCCGGTGTGGGACATGTCACCGGCGTGCTCGCGGTAGCTGTCGGTGCTCTGGTCGTTGACGCGCGCGTAGAACGCGAGGCGGTTGGGCAGGAGCCCCGACGCGTAGTCCACGGCGCCGCGCCGCGTGTTCCAGGCGCCGCCGCCCAGCTCCACGTGCCCGCCCGCGGGCGTCCCCGTGAGCGAGGTGGTCTCGAAGTTGATCGACCCGCCGTACGATGCGGTCCCGTTGGTGCTCGTCCCCACGCCGCGCTGGATCTGCACCGACTGCACGTCGCCCATCACGCCCGGAAGATCGGCGAAGTAGAACACTTCGTCTTCGGGATCGTTCAGCGGAATGCCGTCGAGCGTGAGGTTGATGCGCGTCTGGTCGATGCCGCGCAACCGGATGTAGCTGTACCCCGAATATCCGCCCTGCTCGGCGTACGACGTGAACGACGGCGTGTTGGCGAGCAGGAGCGGCGGTTCCTGGCCGAACGAGCGGTCCTGAATCGCCTGTTTGGTCACGACCTGCGCCGAGATGGGGGCGGCATTGCCCGCGCGCAGCGCGGACACCGTCACGCGCTCCAGCGTCTGCGCCGCGGGGGTGAGGTCCAGGGTCAGCGCGGTGTCGGCGGTCACGTCGAGATCCAGCGCCGTGTAGCCCTTGCGCGTGACGCGGAGGTGCGCGGGCAGGGAGACGTCGAGGGTGAAACGGCCGTCGGGCCCGGTCGTCGCCGCGGCGGCCGCGCCCGTGGCGCGCAACTCCACGCCGGAAAGGGGCGCATGGGTGCGCGCGTCGCGGACGATGCCGCGGACGCCGGATGCGGCGAGCAGGGCCGCGATGAGCGTGAAGAAGGTCATGCGATCCTCCCGGCCGGGCGGACGCAACGAAGGCGCGCCACAGGGCGCGCCGGGGCAGGCGAAGTGTTGGGCATGGTTGACTCCCTACGCCGGTATGAGCCGGTTCAGGTTCGACGGGTCTGATCTCAGCGCGTGCGCGGACGTGCGCACGGGCACCCCGGTCAACGGCGAAAGCTAACGGGGGTGCGTGGAGGGCGGCACCCGTGGCTCTGGCGCCAACGGCCGATTCGTCCCAAAATGGGGGCGGAGCGCTCCGCGTTCCGACCTCCTTCCCCCGGCGGTTCCACTCCCGATGGCCCACGAAGTTCCCGCGGCGGCGCGCTGGGCGCGCCTCGTCTCGGCTCGCGACGCGAAGCTGATCGACGCCGGTGCCGCCGGCGAACGCACGGTGGCGCGCGCGCGCGTCGTGATCACGTTGATCCTGGCCCTGATTCCGGTGCAGGCGGTGATCGAGCAGCCGTCGCATCCGGAGAACTGGGTGGGGCTCGCGGGCGCCACGCTGGGGATGGTCATCGCGCTGATGCTCGTGGGCGTGCTCGCGCGCGGCTACTATCGCCCCTGGCTCGGCGTCGTGACCAGCGTGTACGACGTGACCGCCGTGAGCGCGATCCTGGGCACGTTCATTCTCATCGGCGTGCCGCAGATCGCGGTGAACAGCCGCATCGTGTTCGAGGTGTATTTGCTGGCCATCGCGGCCACCTGCCTGCGCTACGAACGCCACGCGGCGGTCGCGGCGGGCATCGCGGCGGTGCTGGAATACGCGGCGATCATTGCGGTGGTGCACGGGCGCTGGGATCCCGGCGATCCGCGGTTCGCGGGGTACGGCGATTTTTCGTGGGGCGATCAGATCGGGCGCCTGCTCGTGCTGGCCACGGCCGCCGCGCTGAGCTGGTCCATTCTGCGCCGCACCGAGCGCCTGCGCCAGCTCTCCACGCACGACCCGCTTACGGGTCTGCTCAACCGCAACGTGCTCGAGGAGCGGGTGGGCGAGGAAGTGATTCGCGCGCGCCGCTACCGCCGCCCGCTCGCGGTGGCGATGGTGGACCTCGATTGGTTCAAGCGGTTCAACGACACGTACGGGCACACCGCGGGTGACGCCGCCCTGCGCGCCGTGTCCGATGCGCTCCGAAGCGCCATGCGGCGCACCGACATCGTGGCCCGCTTCGGCGGCGAGGAGTTCGTGCTCGTGCTCCCCGAAACGCCGGGCCCCGACGCCGCGTTCAAGGTGGAGCAGGTGCGCGCGCAGGTCGAGGCTCTGCGGATGGACATGCCCGGCGTGGAGGAGGGCCGCCTCACGCTGAGCGCGGGGGTGGCCACGCTCGATCCCGACCGCGACGCGGGGCTCGAAATCCTGCAGCGCGCCGACGATCTGCTGCTCGCGGCCAAGCGCGCCGGGCGCAATCGGGTGATCAGCGACTCGGGAATCGCCGCTGGAGAGTCGCCCCTCGCCGCAGGCGCGGCGCCGCCCGCGCGTTGACGGGGGCCGGGGGGTGTCCTAGACTTCCCGCTGCGACGCGCGTGCCGGTAGTTCCCCTGAGCCCGTCGCCGACCCCCGTGGAGAGACTGGATGGCGAAGGAAGAAGCGATACAACTCGAAGGTCAGGTGACCGAAGTGCTGCCCAACGCCACGTTCCGGGTGTTGCTCAGCAACGGCCACTCCGTGCTCGCGACGCTGGGTGGCAACATGCGGCGATTCCGCATTCGCGTCCTCGCCGGTGATCGTGTGACCATCGAGGTGTCGCCCTACGACCTGAGCCGCGGGCGCATCACCTTCCGGCACAAGAACTGATTTCGCGGGCGGTCACCGCCCGGTCTTGATGTCCTGCGCCGAGATCCGGTGCGTTCCCGGATACGGCACCGCGTCGCCCTTGATGGCGCGCCAGAGGATGTGGTTGAACAGATCCATGTTCGACATGTCCTCCACTTCCAGATCGAGCCGCCGCGACTCGCGTGCGCCGCGCCCCGTGCCCGGATTCACGGCGTCGAGCGACGTGGCCGGCGTGAGCGCGGTGTACGGCGTGAGATCCGGCGACGACGCCCAGATGTCGCGCAGCGGACGCCCGTAATAGTCGAACTGCGACATCGACTTCAGCCCGAGAATCTCCTCGGTCGTGCGCAGCACGTCGGTGGTGTTCGTCCATCGATGGATCGTGCCCGGCCGGTTGTACGCCGAGATCACGAGCATCGGCGAGCGGTGCGAATCCACGTGGTCGGGCCCGTTCTGCGCGTCGTCCTCGAGCACGAAGATCACGGTGTTCTTCCAGTACGGCGAATGCGACACCGCCTGCACGATCCGCCCCAGCGCGAGGTCGTTGTCGGCGAACGCGGCGAGCGGCGTGGGCGCGCCTGCGGCCGCGCCCGACGTGTGGTCGTTCGGCAGCCGGACGATCTCGAACGACGGCAAGGCATTCGTGCGCACGTACTCGTCGAACTCCTTCTGCCACACGTCCACGCGATGCTGGTCGCGAATCTTGAGGTCGAAGCCCGGGTAGTCGGGATTCGTATGCTCCTTGAGGAACGGCTTGTCGCCGCGATATCCCGCGGGCATCGGATCGTCGGGGTCCATCGACCCCGGCACCACGAACTCGCCGTAGTTCCGGAAGCTAATCCCTGCGCGGTGCGCCAGGTCCCACAGGTAGCCGTTGGCCGGCGCGTTCGCGTCGTCGTCGGGAATGCGCGCCGGCCCGTCGCCGAACACCGAACCCTCGTATTCGTACGGCCGCCCGCGTCCCGAGTACTGCGACTGCACGGTCTTCTCCAGATAATCCGTCGCGTACGCAGCCGTGGACCAGTTGTGTCCGTCGGCGCTCACCTCGGCGTTCACGAAGAAACGGTCGAACAGTCCGAAGCGCTCGGCCAGCGCGTGATGATTCGGGGAGTCCTTGCGCGGGAAGAACAGGAGCGAGGGGTCGCCGTCGCCCGACGGCATGTCGCCGAACACCTGGTCGTACGTGCGGTTCTCCTTGATGATGTAGATCACGTGCTTGAACGGCGGATACGCGCCGGTGCGCCCCGTGGGCTGATCCCACCCGTTGGCCCGCGTCACGCGCGCGCTGAGCGCGGCCAATTCGGCGCCGGCCACGCTGGCCAGCGGCGCGAGCATCACCGACCCGTCGAGCTGGCCCAGCGTGTAGTTGCGCCCGCGCGGCGGGTGGCCCGGCATCGGCACGGGCTGGGCGCCGTCGAGATTGGCGTGCGTGCCCATTCCCTTGGATGCCGCCACGAACAGCGTGTCGTGAAACGCCGCCACGAGCGACGGATACCACGCCGTGGGAATGCGTCCGGCCAACAGGTCGTTGCCCGTCGCCGACGCCACGCCCGACGCGTCGGCGGTGAGGTCGAACACCGCCACCGCGTTCGCGTCGCCCTCGGCGACGTAGAGCCGCGTGCCGTCGGGGGAGAGCGCCAGCGCGTTGGGCGTGCTCCCCTCGCCCGGACCCGCGGGCGGCGGATCGAGCAGCGTTTCGATCACCTGATGCTCGGCGGTGCCCACGACGTCCACCCGATCGGTGCTGCCCGACGCGACGAACAGCCGCGTGCCCGCGCGATTCAGCAGCAGCGCCGACGGATGCCGCGCCACGCGAATGGCGCGCGCACCGTAGCCGTCGCCGTCGGGCGTGAACTCCGACACCGTGTACCCACCCCATGCCGACACGTACACGCGCCCGTCGGGCGCGACGGCCACCGCGTACGGATACGCGCCCGTGGCGTAGCGGTGCACCACGCGTCCGCTCGCCACGTCCACCACGGCGAGGGAGTCGGCCAGATTCTCGGCCACGTAGAGCCGCCGTCCGTCGGGAGAGAACGCGATGCCGGCGGGGTAGCTCGTGCCCGACGCCCGGGGGCTGCGCTTCACGGCCAGCACGAGGCTGTCGCGCAGCGTGGCGCGGTCGTCGGCCCAGTCGTAGCGGTATACCACATCCTGATTGCCGCCCGACGCGTACAGCATGCGGCCGTCGGGGGAGAACGCGATGCCGATGAACGCCGCCGGCTGGTCGAGCGTCTGCGTGACCGCGCCGGTGGCGCGGTTCACGATCTGCACACCCTGGCGGTACCACCCGTCGGTGGACACGGCCACGTACGCGCTGTCGGGCGACACGGCCATGCCGAGCGGGAAGGAGCGGGTGGGATGCTGCGGCGCCGCGGGATCGAGGTGCACGCCGGTGGGGAGGCGCCCGATCGTCGCGCTCATCGTATTGCCGTCCTGTGGCGAGCGCGCGGGCGCGGGCTGGCAGGCGGCGAGGGCGAGGGCGGCGAGCGCAAGCGCGGCGCGCGCGGGGCGGCGCGAATTCAGCGGAGTGGACGGCATGGCAGGCAGGTTGTGGTCCCGGAGAAGTTAGTGCGCGCGCGGGGCGGCGTCAGGGATGGCGTACCGGCGGCGGCTGCCCCGCGCGGGAACCGCCGCGCCCCGGATGTGATAGTTTGCGTGAATCCGGCGCGACGCCCCGTGCGCGCGCCCGACGGCTTTCACGCTCCTCCACCCGGAGACCCCGCATGAGCGACCAGCCCGCCCCGCTTTCCGGCCCTGATTTCACGCGCGGCGTGCCCGCGAATACGGTGACCGATCGGCCCACCCTCGGCCATGCCTTTGGCGAACCGGTGCTCCTCACACGGGTGGACGGCGTGGCCTGCGCCGTAGGCGCGGTCTGCACGCACTATGGTGCGCCGCTCATCGAGGGGCGGCACGAGGCGGGCACGGTGCGTTGCGCGTGGCACCATGCGTGCTTCTCGCTCCGCACGGGGCACGCGCTGCGCCCGCCGGCGCTGTTCGACCTTCCGCGATACCGCGTGGACGAGCGTGATGGCCTCGTGTTCGTTGGCGAGCGCGCAGAAGCCGCTCCGCGACGCGCGACGCCCAAGCGGCGCCCCGGTTCGGTGGTGATCGTCGGCGCCGGCGCCGCGGGAAACGCCGCCGCGGAAACGCTCCGTCACGAAGGCTACGACGGCCCGGTGACGATGGTCGACCCCGATCCCGGCGCGCCGTGCGACCGGCCGAACCTTTCCAAGGATTACCTGGCCGGCAACGCGCAGCCCGAGTGGATCCCGCTGCACGGCGCCGAGTTCTACGCCGAGCAGAACATCACGCTGCGCCGCGCGCGGGCCACGGCCTTCGATCCTGCGGCGCGCACCGTGGCGCTGGACGACGGCGGGATGCTTCGCTACGACGCGCTCATCCTGGCCACCGGCGCCGAGCCCATCCGCCTCGCGCTGCCGAATGAGGGGACGCCGGTGCACGTGTTGCGCACGCTCGCCGACAGCGACGCGATCATCGCCGCCGCCGGCGAAGCGCGCCGCGTGGTGGTGCTCGGCGCGAGCTTCATCGGCCTCGAGGCGGCGGCCTCGCTCCGCGCCCGGGGGCTCGAGGTCCACGTCGCGGCGCCCGAGGCACGCCCCATGGAGCGGGTGCTCGGCCCCCAGCTCGGCGACTTCATTCGCGCGCTGCACGAGGAGCACGGCGTGCACTTTCACCTGGGGCGCTCGGCGCGCGCGTTCGGCCGGCGCGCGGTGCTGCTCGACGATGGCACGTCGGTGGCGGCGGACTTCGTGGTGGCGGGGGTGGGCGTGCGGCCGGCGACCGCGCTCGCCGAGACGGCGGGGCTCGCCCTGGACCGCGGCATATTAGTAAATGAATATCTCGAAACGAGCGCGCCCGCCGTGTTCGCGGCCGGCGATCTCGCCCGCTGGCCCGATCCCCACTCGGGCGCGGCCATTCGCGTGGAGCACTGGGTGGTCGCCGAGCGCCAGGGGCAGACCGCGGCGCGCAACGCGCTCGGGGCGCGCGAGCGGTTCGACGCCGTCCCGTTTTTCTGGAGCCAGCACTACGACGTGAGCATCAACTACGTGGGACACGCCGAGCGCTGGGACGAGATCCGGGTGGAGGGCGATCCCGCGGCGCGCGACTGCACGGTGCGCTATGTCGACGGCGGTCGGGTCGTCGCCGTGGCCACCATCTTCCGCGACGGCGAGAGCCTGGACGTCGAGGCGGCCATGGAGCGCGCGGCGCAGGCCGCGATGCCTATCGCCTGATCAGCGCGCCGCCCGCTCCAGGCGGTCGCGTACCCCGGCCCACTCGGCGCCCGCCGGCGGCATTTCCACGAGCACCAGCTCGCAGTCGAGCTCGTCCAGCGCGTGCAGCTCGGCGTAGAGACGGCGCGCGTACGCCGCCGCGTTGCGCGGCATCACGTGCGCATCCGTCACGGGCAGCGGCGTGAACGCCAGGCTCCCCACGCGCGTGCCCTCCGCCGCCTCCGCCGTGGCGCGGGCCAGGATCTCGTGACGCGTCGCGTCGTCGAATAGCACCAGGTGCGCCCGCGGCGCGTAGTGGCGATCCACCATCCCGGGCGACGAGCGGGCCGCGCCCTCCTCGACGTGCACCGGACGCTCGTCCACCGCGCCCACAACGTCGGCGATCTGCGCCGCGCTGATCATGCCCGGCCGCAAGACGCGCGGCGCCGGTCCAGTGAGATCCACCACCGTGGATTCGATGCCCACCGTGGTGGGGCCGCCGTCGAGCACGATGTCCACCGCGTCACCCAGCGACTCCACCACGTGCAGCGCCGTGGTGGGCGAGAGCTCGGTGAATCGATTCGCGCTCGGCGCGGCGATGGGGAGCCGCGTTTCGCGCAGCAGCGCGAGCGCCACGGGATGCCCGGGCACGCGCACGGCGACGGTGGGCAGACCGGCGGTGATCGCGTCGGGCACGGTGTCGCGCTTGGGGAGCACCATCGTCAGCGGGCCGGGCCAGAACGCGCGCGCCAGCAGTTCGGCGCTCAGCGGCCAATCGGACACCAGCGCCTGGGCCGCGGCGGCGTCGGCCACGTGCACGATGAGCGGATTGTACGACGGGCGTCCCTTGGCGGCGTAGATGCGCCCCACGGCGTGCACGTCGAGCGCGTGGGCGCCCAGGCCGTACACCGTCTCGGTGGGAAAGGCCACCAGCCCGCCGGCGCGCAGCACGCCGGCGGCCACGCGCAGCGTGGCGGGATCGGGATGCGTGGGATCGACGCGCAGGAGCTCCATGCATCAGAGAAGCTAATGCCTTGCTGGCGAGCGCGTCGGGACGCGGGGTATGTTTCGATCCGCGGCGGGCCGGCGATCGGCGCGCTGTCGGCTTTCGCCCACTGCCTCATGCTTCGTCGCCCACTCGCCGTTCTGCTGCTCGTTGCGTGGTCCACCGCTGCCGCGCAGACCCATCGTCCCGCGCCGCCGCCCGCCGTGGCCCGCGATTTCTCGCTCGTGCGCGCCGAGTATTCCGGGGCCAACGCGCTCGACGTGGTCGCGTTCATGGACCACTACTTCCGGGTCCCCGGGAACACCGGGTTCAACGCGAGTCTGGACCGCGTGCGCGACATCCTCGAGCGCGCCGGATATCAGCCCGAGTCCACGGCGGCGCCCGGCGCGCGCCTCACCTATCGCATCGAGACGCGCCCGCTGCGCGGCCCCACCTGGGAGCCCGTCGACGCCTCGCTGTCGATCGTGGGGCAGGATTCGGCGCTGCTGCGCTTCGCGACCAACCGCAACATGCTGGCCATCGACTCCTATTCTACGCCGGCGGGCGGCGTCATCGCGCCGCTGGTGTTCGCGGGGAGCGGCAGTCCGGCTGAGCTCGACTCGGCGCATGTCGCCGGCAAGGTGGTGCTCGTGGCCGGGCCCGTGCGCCGCGTGTTCGCCGACGCGGTGACCGCGCGCGGCGCCGTGGGGGTGCTGGGATATTCGATGCCTGGCTACACCCAGCCCGATGTGCACACGCATTCCATCCAGTTCACGCAGATCCCGCTCGACTCCGTGCATCGGAGCTGGGCGATGCCGCTGTCGAAGGCGGCGTACGATGCGTTGCGCGCGGCGCTCGATCGCGGGCCCGTGCAGGTGCACGTGGAAACCGCGACCAAGATCTATCCGTCGGTGGAGCGCACGCTCATTGCCGAGGTGCTGGGCAACGTATCGCCCGACCAGCGGTTCGTGTTCAGCGCGCACGTGCAGGAGCCCGGCGCCAACGACAACGCCAGCGGCGTGGGGACGCAGGCCGAGATGGCGCGCACGCTGGCGGCGCTGCTGCGGCGCGGCGCCATCGATCCGGGCCGCACGATCACGATGATCTGGGGGAACGAAATCGAGCAGACGCGCAACTTCCTGGCCGACGATTCCGTGCGCCGCCGCGACATTCATTGGGGCGTGAGTCTCGACATGACCGGCGAGAACACCGCGAAGACCGGCGGCACGTTCCTCATCGAGAAGATGCCCGATCCGTCGGCCGTGTGGACGCGCGGCGACGACCATCACACCGCGTGGGGCGGGAGCCCCGTGCCGCTGTCGATGCTGCACCCGCACTATTTCAACGACTTCATCCTCGATCGGTGCCTCGACCAGGCGGCCGCCACCGGGTGGGTGGTGAACACCAATCCGTATGAAGGGGGCAGCGACCACACGCCGTACATCGAGTACCACAAGCCGGGGCTGCTGTTCTGGCACTTCACCGACGTGTACTACCACACCGACGGCGACCGGCTGTCCATGGTATCGGCCGACGAGATGAAGAATGTCGGCGTGTCAGCGCTGGTGTCGGCGCTCACCCTGACCAGCGCCGACGGGCCCACGACGCGGGCGCTCGTGTCGCAAATCGAGGGGGACGGCCGCTCGCGGCTCGACCGCGAGTACGCGCTGAGCGCGGCGGCGGTGAAGGCCGGCGGCCCGGCGGCGCACGAGGTGGAGATCCTCTCGGCGTGGAAGGCCTGGTATGTGGGCGCGATCCGGGCGATGACCGACATCGAGCTGGGCGGGACGTCGCCCGAGACGGGGCGTGCCATCGACGCGGGGGCGGCGGACATCGGCGCCTATGCCGATTCCCTGATCGCGAAGCTCACGCCGTGAGCACGGTCGAGTGGATCGCGGCCATCGCCGGCGCCATCAGCGTGTACCTGAGCGCCCGCGAGAACATCTGGAGCTGGCCCACGGCGATCGTGAACGTGGGGCTCTACATCCTCATCTTCCAGCGCAGCGGGCTGTACTCCGACATGGGGCTCCAGGTGGTGTATCTGGTGCTGTCCATTTACGGGTGGTACGAGTGGCTGCACGGAGGCGCCAACCGCAGCAAGCTGGAGGTGAGCAAGGCGTCGGGGCGCGTGTGGCTCGTTTCGGCGGCCGCCGGCGGGCTGGGGTGGCTGGTGATCTGGTCCATCACGCGGCGGCTGCACGGCGTCTCGATTCCGTCCATCGACGCGGGGCTCACCGCCACCAGCCTCGTGGCGCAGTGGATGATGACGCGCAAGATCGTCGAGAACTGGGTGCTCTGGATCGTCGCCGACATCGTGTACGTGCCGATGTATATCTATAAACACTTATACGTCACGTCGGGGCTGTACCTGGTGTTCCTCGCGCTGGCAGTCATGGGGCTCGTCGAATGGAAGCGCAGCTACCGCCGGCTCGCGTCGCCCGCGTCGTCCTGACCGGGTCGGAGTCCACGGGCAAGACCACGCTCGCCCACCGGCTCGCCGAGCACTACGGCACGGTGGCATCGCGCGAGTTCGTGCGCGAATACGCCCTCGCGCGCGGGAACCAGCTCGGGTTCGCGGACCACGGGCCCATCGCCCGCGGGCAGATGGCCGCCGAAGACGCCGCAGTCGCCGAGGCCCGCCGCGTGGCGTTCCTCGACACCGATCTCGTGAGCACCGTGGTCTACTGCGCGCACTACTACGGCCAGTGCCCGGCGTGGATCGCCGAGGCCGCGGCCTCCCGCGCCGGCGATCTGTATCTGCTCATGAACATCGACGTCCCCTGGGTGGCTGATCCGGCGCGCGACCGCGGCGATCGCCGCGACGAGATGCACGCCCTGTTCCGCGACCGCCTCGACGCGATGGGGCTCCCGTACGTCGAGATCAGCGGCACCTGGGACCAACGATTCGCCGCCGCCGTGGCGGCCGTGGACGCGCTGCTCGCCCGGCTGAAGACCGCCTAGACCGCCGCGGGGCGGTCGTCGTCCACGTGCAGGCGGCGCAGCTCGCCGCGGAACAGCACGCCCACGCGCAGCGAGAGAAAGAGCGCGACCGACGACAGCCCGGCCACGAACCCCCACCAGAGGCCGATGGGGCCCGCGCCGGTGCGGAATCCCAGATACACGCTCACCGGCAGCCCGATGAGCCAGTAGCCCGCGAGCATGGCCGCCAGCGGCGCCCGCGTGTCGCCGATGCCGCGCAGCACGCCGGCGGCCACCGCCTGCGCGCCGTCGAACACCTGGAACACCCCCGCCACCGGTATCAGGAGCGACGCGATCCCCACCACCGTCGCGTCCTTCGTGAACAGCCCCGCCAGCCATCCCGGGGCCGAGAGGAAGAGCAGGGCGGTCGCGCTCATGAACCCCACGCCGCACACGAACGACACCCGCGCCGCCCGCCGCGCCCGCGCCGAGTCGCCGGCGCCGATGGCGTGTCCCACGCGCACCGCCGCCGCGCCCGACACCCCGAGCGGCACCATGAACGTGAGTGACGCGAGTTGGATCGCGATCTGATGCGCCGCCACCTGCGCCGTGCCGAACCACCCCATCAACAGGCCGATGGTCCCGAACGCGCCCACCTCGAGCACCTGCTGAAAGCCGATCGGCACGCCGATGCCCAGCATCCGCGCGAGTGGACGCGGCCCCAGCGCGTCGCGCCGCAGCGCGCCGAGATATGGACGCAGCACGGGCCACGACAGCGCGAGCAGGGCGGCGAACATCACCCACCGGCTGATCACGGTCGCGATTGCGCTCCCCACCACGCCCAGCGCCCGCGAGCCCAGATGTCCGTAGATGAACACCCAGTTGAGCCCCGCGTTGAGCAGGTTCGCCCCCACGATGGTGACGACGATCGCCGCGAGACGGTGCATGGCCTGCAGGCTCTGCCGCAGCACCACGAACGCGAGAAAGGGCAGCACGCCCAGAATCGACACCCGCACGTACGCCGCGGCTTCGGGCACGATCTCGGCGGGCTGCCGCGCCCACGTGATGACCCGGGCCGCCGGGGCCAGGGCCAGCGCGGTCACCGCGCTCAGCGCCACGCACAGCACGAACCCGCGCTGAACGCCGCGCGCGATCGCCAGGTCGTCGCCGGCGCCGACGGCCTGCGCCACGATCGGGTCCAGTGCCATCAGCGTGCCCATGGCAAACACGATGATGTTGAAGAAGTAAAGGCTCCCCAGCGCCACGGCGGCCAGCGACCGCGCCGACAGGTGCCCCACCATCACTGAATCGACCACGCCCATTCCCATGAGCCCCACCTGCACGACCACCACTGGGAGGGCCAGCGCCACCAGCGGGCGCAGCTCGCCTGCGGAAACGTCCGATCCGGCCCGTTGACGGCGTGTGGCGGAGGGCATGGCCGTAATCTCGCCAGGGCGGGAAGCTCGTGCCACGCGCGAGTTTGCGGAATTCTTGCACCAACCGCCGCGCGTCTCGTTGACAAACGCCCTCGGGAAATACTTCTTCCGAGGAACCATCCACTGGACCCCCCGCACATGAAGCCGCGCTTTCGCACCGCTGCCGTGACCGCCTTGCTGTTCCTACCCATCGTGGCCGGCGGCTTCCTGCTGCAGGAACCCCCTGCGCGGGCGAACGTGCAGCTCTTCGAGCAGGTCATGTCGCTGGTGTCCAACCGGTACGTCGACTCGCTGCCGGCCGGGGACATCTACGCCAAGGCGGCCGCGGGGCTGGTGAAGGAGCTGCGCGATCCGTATTCGCAGCTCTTCTCGCCGCAGGCCAGTGCGGACTTTGCCCGCGGCACCGGCGGCCGCTACGGCGGCACCGGCATGCTCCTCGGAGAGGACTCGGCCGGCACGTACGTGGCCCAGGTCTTCCCCCACACCCCGGCGGCCGACGCCGGCGTGCAGGAAGGGGACCACATCATCGCCGTCGACGGCAAGACCGTCGTCGGCGTGTCGAGCGTGGACATCGCCACCAAGCTGCGCGGCGACATCGGCACCAAGGTCCGGGTCACGTATCACCGCCCGGGCGTGGCGCAGCCCATCGACCTCTCGTTCGTGCGCCGCGAGGTCCACATCCCCGCGGTGGAATACGCCACCATCCTCGACAACTCGGTGGGCTACATCCCCATCCAGACGTTCAACGAGAACGTCGTCGAGGAAGTCACCGACGCGATTCGCAAGCTCTCGGCCAAGGGCGCCAAGGGATACGTCATCGACCTTCGCGGCAACGGCGGCGGCATCGTCGAGCAGGCGCTGCAGCTCAGCGGGCTGTTCCTCAAGGATTCGCAGGAGATCGTGAGCGTCCGCTCGCGCGGGCAGGCCGACGAGATCTCGCGTGCCGGCACGCAGCACATGCTGCCGGGCGTGCCGCTCGTGGTCATGGTCGACGGCGGCACCGCGTCGGCGTCGGAGATCGTCGCCGGCGCGCTGCAGGACCACGACCGTGCGCTCGTCGTGGGCACCACGTCGTTCGGCAAGGGGTTGGTGCAGTCCGTGTACGGGCTCGACGGCGGCTACGCGCTCAAGCTGACCACCGGCAAGTGGTACACGCCCAGCGGCCGGTCCATCCATCGCGAGCGCAAGCTCAACGACGCGGGGCAGCTCGTGGAAGTGCGCCCCGATTCGCTGGAGACCGACTCCGAGCGGCTGGCGCGCCCCAAGTACCGCTCCGACGATGGCCGCATCGTGTACGGCGGCGGCGGGATCACGCCCGACGTGGTCGTTCGCGGCGACACGCTCACCACGCTGGAGCAGGGGTTCTTCCGCTCCGTGGCCGCGTCGGCCGGCGTGATCAGCACCGAGCTCGACCAGTATTCGCGAGAGCTCAAGGACAGCCTCAAGACGCCCACGCTGGCGCTCAAGCCGGCGTGGACGCAGCACCTGATGACGACGCTCGCGGCCAAGGGCATGAAGATCGAGCCCAAGTACGCCGCCGTGGCCGACTCCATTCTCGCCGAGCAGCTCGCCGTGCGCACGGTGAGCAAGGCGTTCGGCGACGGCGAGGCCAAACAACTCACGCTGAACGAGGACAATCAGCTCGTGAAGGCCATCGAGTTGCTGAAGCGCGCGACGAGCCAGCAGCAGCTGTTCGCGGTGGCCAAGAGCCAGTAGCCCAGGCGCGGTGCCCGAGCATCATCTGCGCGTCCGGCGCACCGCGCGGTACTCCACCCTCGGCGAGTCCGGCCCCGGCGTGCGCGAGGTGTGGATCGCGTGCCATGGGTACGGGCAGCTTGCCGCCCGCTTCGTGCGGCACTTCCGCCCCATCGAGCACGCGCGGCGCCTGATCGTGGCGCCCGAAGCGCTGTCGCGCTTCTACCTCGAGAACACGCTGCCGCACGGCCCCGACGCGCGGATCGGCGCCACCTGGATGACGCGCGAGGACCGCGAGAGCGAGATCGCCGATTACGTGGAGTACCTCGACGCGCTGGCGGCGACCGTCGCGGCGCCGGGCGGCGAGTCGCGTCCGCGGCTCGTGGCGTTCGGGTTCTCGCAGGGCGTGGCCACCGTCATGCGGTGGCTGGCCATGGGGCAGACGCGCGTCGACCGATGCATCGCCTGGTGCGGCAGCGTGCCGCAGGACCTGGACCTCGCGGCGGGGCGCGCGCGCTTCGGCGCCGAGGCGGTGACCGTGGCGTTCGGCGACCGCGACCCGTACTTCGACGGGGCGCGCATCGCGCAGCAGACCGACCTCCTGCGCGCGGCGGGGGTGCCCTTCGAGTACGTGCCGTTCGAGGGCGGCCACGCCATCGATCCGCAAACGCTCATACGGATCGCGGGCGAGCCGCCGGCGTAGCGGCGCGTCAGTCGCCGCGGCGGTCGCGGAAGCGGGTGATCTGCCGGCGGTCCTTCTTGGTGGGGCGGCCCTTCTCCTCCCACACGAACGCCGCGGGGGCCATGCGCAGCTGCTCGGCGAGCCGCTCGCGCTCGGCGCGTGACTCCGCCGTCTCTTCGTAGAGGGCCTGTGCATCGCGCGCGGACCCGCGGCGCACCCCCAGGGCGCGGACGATCACGATATGCTCATACGGCCCGAGGCGCACGCGCACCTCGTCGCCCGGCTTGACTTCCTTGGCGGCTTTGGCGCGGTCGCCGTTCAGTTCCACCTTGCCGCCCTGCACGGCTTCGGTGGCCAGCGAGCGCGTCTTGAAGAACCGCGCCGCCCAGAGCCATTTGTCGATGCGAACGCGGGCGTCGGAATCGGACATGCGGGAAGTATACGTCAGGCGGGCCGCCCGGGACGGCGATCCCGCGGGGCCGCCCTGCAGGCCGGTGTTCGGGAACTCCGCGGCGACGAATCCGGTTCAGGTGCAGTCGTCGATGCCCGGAGTCGTCCATGCGCAACACGCGATCCGTGATTCCCCTGGTGCTGGCTGCCGCGTGCGGCGGCGCGGGCCCGCTGGCCGGCCCGATGCCCGTGCGGAATGTCGTGATGACGGTGGATGTGCCCGGACGGTGTCTCGTGGGCGGATGCGATCCCTATTCGT
>JAGWRB010000037.1 GCA_028876725.1 Gemmatimonadota bacterium | reverse complement strand
TCCTGGTTTGACGCCGTGATCGGGGCGCTCGGCCTGCGGGATAGGCTCAGCCACAAGCCGGCCGAGCTGTCGGGCGGCCAGCAGCAGCGGGTGGCGATCGCTCGGGCGCTGGTGACGCAGCCGGCGCTGGTGCTGGCCGACGAGCCCACGGGCAACCTCGACTCGCGCACGTCGGTCGAGGTGCTGGCCCTGTTCCAGGAGCTGAACGACCAGGGGATCACCGTGGTGCTGGTGACGCACGAGCACGACATCGCCGAGTACTGCCGCCGCGTGGTGGAGCTGCGCGACGGCCACATCATTCGCGACGAACCGATCCGCACGCGGCGCGCCGCCGCCGAAGACGTCGCCAAAGTGGACACGCTGGCCGGGGTGGTGGACTGACATGAAAGCCTCTCGACTCGTCAACATTGCCGGCAAGAGCATCCTGAAGAACAAGATGCGCACCCTGCTCACCATGCTCGGCATCATCATCGGCGTGGGCGCGGTGATCGTCATGGTGGCGGTGGGCCAGGGCGCCAAGTCGGAAATCCAGCGGCGCATCGACAACCTGGGCACGAACATGGTGGTCGTCACGCCGGGCGCGCTGAATCAGGGCGGCGTGAGCCAGGGGGCGGGCAGCTCCAACCGCCTGACCATCGAAGATTACAAAGTACTCAAGCAGCAGGCGCTGCTCCTGCAGCACGTGTCGCCGGTGGTCATTACCTTCGCGCACATCGTGGGTGGGGCGGGGAACTGGCGCACCGGCATCCAGGGCGTCACGCCCGACTTCGCCGACATTCGCGCGTGGAAGGTCACGTCGGGCCGGTTCTTCGACCAGGCCGACGTGAACTCCAACGCGCGCGTGATCGTCATCGGGCAGACGGTGGCCTCGAACCTCTGGCCCAACCAGGATCCGGTGGGGCAGGAGGTGCGCATCAACCGCGTGCCGGTGAAGATCATCGGCGTGCTCGCGGCCAAGGGACAGACCGCGGAGGGCAACGATCAGGACGACGTGATCCTCGCCCCCTACACCACCGTGCAGACGCGCATGTCGCGGCACCAGTTCATCCCGCAGATCATCGCCAGCACGGCCACGAAGGAAGAAATCCCCTCGGCCGAGGCGGAGATCACGCAGATCCTGCGCGGGGCCCACAAGCTCGCGTCGTACGACCCCAGCGATTTCACCGTGCGCAATCAGACCGACCTGGCGCAGGCCGCGTCGGGCACGGCCGACGTGATGACGCTGCTGCTCGCGGCCATCGCCAGCATCTCCCTGCTCGTGGGCGGCATCGGCATCATGAACATCATGCTGGTCTCGGTCACCGAGCGGACGCGGGAGATCGGCATCCGCATGGCCATCGGCGCTCGCGGGAGCGACGTGCTCACGCAGTTCCTGGTCGAAGCGATCGTGATGAGCATCATCGGCGGGCTGTTCGGCGTGGGGTTGGGCTACG
The DNA here is from genome assembly GCA_028876725.1 of Gemmatimonadota bacterium. Taxonomy (GTDB): domain Bacteria; phylum Gemmatimonadota; class Gemmatimonadetes; order Gemmatimonadales; family Gemmatimonadaceae; genus JAGWRI01. The sequence goes on along the minus strand of JAGWRB010000037.1, from coordinate 6,373 downwards.
CCGGGTCGGCCATCGTGCAGCACACCACGGGGTGGAAGACGTCCATCGAGCCGGCGATGGTCGGCATTGCGATCGGCTTCTCGGCCGCGGTGGGGATCTTCTTCGGGTACTACCCGGCGCGCAAAGCCGCAGCTCTGGACCCAATTCAGGCGCTGCGGTACGAATAGGGCTCGCTCGGTACGAGCATAGACGGGACTCAGAGAGAGGGTAGAACGTCGCCGTTCTGCCCTCTTTCCGCTTTCCCGCCTCACCGCCTCACCGCCTCACCGCCTCACGGCCTTACGGCTCCAAAAAGGGAATTCCCTACAGACGATTCCGCCCGCCGATCCTACTATCGAAATATCCCTGACCGGGGAGGCCAGCCGTGACGACGCACAAGCAGTATCTGGGGTCGACCGCGCCCGCGAGCGCGCAGCACGAAACGTTCTGGCACTCGGTGTTCGGCCTGCCGCGCACCTCCACCGGCTGGACCGCGGTCGTCGTGGCCCTGGCGGCGATCGTGCTCTACGCCCTGTTCTGGGCGCTGGTGGCGTCGGGGCAGCGGGGCGGCGAGACGCTCTTCTCCAACCCGCTGCTCGGCACCACGATCGTGCTCGCCGACACGGCGTCGCTGATTGCCGGCGCCACGGCCCTCCGCGCCATGGCGCGTGACGGGGAACGGGCGCTCCCGGTGATCCTCACGGTCGCGCTGGCCATCGCCACACTCGTGTTCCTGGCCGGCGCCATTTTCGCGTAGCACGCGCCGCGAACCGGGGCGCCCGGGAGGAAGCCATGACGGGGCTCGTGGTGATGCCCAACGGCAGTCCGGCGGTCGAAACGGCCGTCCGACTCGGCATCGCCGCGCTCGTGGGCCTCGCCGTGGGGGCGGAGCGCGAGTGGTCGGGACATGCGTCGGGCCCCCACGCCCGCTTCGCCGGCGTGCGCACCTTTCTCCTCCTGGGGATTCTGGGCGGAGCGGCGGGACTGCTGGTCGCGTGGAGCTATCCGCTCGCCGGCGTCGCGCTTATTTCGGCGGCCGGGCTGTTCGTGGTGGCGGCCTACGCCATGGCCGTTCGCCGCCCCGGTGCCGACCTCGACGGCACCACCGAGGGCGCGGCGCTCGTCGTGGTCGCACTCGGCGTGCTGGCGGGGATCGGCCAGACCGGGCTGGCTGCCGGCGCCGTCGCCGTCGTGGTGCTCGCGCTGGGCGAGAAGGAGCGGCTGCACTGGCTGGTGCGCAAGATAGGAGAACACGAAATGCGCGCCGCGCTTCAGTTCGCGGTGCTCGCGCTGGTGGTGCTGCCGCTGCTGCCCGAGGGACCGTACGGCCCGTGGGGCGGCGTGCGGCCGCGCATGCTCTGGGCCATCGTGCTCCTGTTCGCCGCCCTCAACTTTGCCGGTCATCTGGCGCGGCACGCCGTGGGACCCAACCGGGGCTACGGCGTGGCCGGCATGCTGGGCGGACTCGTCTCGTCGACCGCCGTGACGCTGCAGTTCTCGCGATTGAGCCGGACCGAGGACGGCGTGGAGCATCCGCTCGCGCTGGGAGTGATCGGCGCGTGCACAGTGCTCGTGGGTCGCGTGTTCATCGCGGCGGCGGTGCTCAACGCCAGCGTCGCGCGTGAACTCGTGCTGTTCCTGGCGCCGGCGGGGCTCGTGGGCGTGACGCTGGTGGCCGCCGCCATGCGACAGCCGTGGCCCGCCGCCACCGAGGCCGAGGTCCCCGATCGACGCAATCCGTTGCGCCTCTGGTGGGCGGTTCAGCTCGCGATCGGGTTCCAGTTGGCGATGATGGCACTGGCCGTTGCCCGCGCATACTGGGGGCGCACGGGGGTGCTCACCTCCGCCGCGGCGCTGGGACTCACCGACGTCGATGCGCTCACGGTGTCGATGTGCCGCGCGGTGGGAAACGGAGGAACCGCGGCGCTCGCGGCGCAGGGGATCGCCATCGGCATCCTCTCCAACACGGTGGTGAAGCTCGGGATCGCGCTCGCCGTGGGCACGCCGCGCTTCCGCAAAGCGGTGGTCCCCGGATTCCTGGCGCTGGCCGCGGCCCTCGGCGTTGGGCTCTGGCTGGGGACGCGCTGGTAGGCCGGCCAGAACGCCCAGCGCCGCCTCGTGAGGCGGCCCCCCGCAGATGCGACGGGAAATCCTCACGCGGAGTGCGGAAACCTCCCTATGGAGTCCATGTTCCTGGGGCGGCATTGTACGGGTGCCAATTCGAGGAGCCCGCATGATCGCCGCTGCACAAGTGCCCGAGCCGGAGCCTCCCTCCGCCAGTCCATCGCGGCTGGCGGCCGCGGTGCCCAGGTGGGAGTGGCGGACCTTCGAGCGCACCTTCGCCATGACCCCAGGGGTCGAGCCCACCGCCAGCGCCGCCAGCGAACAGACGTACATCCTCTCCCTGCATTCCCCCCACAGCGTAAAAATTCGCGACGGACAGCTCACCGTGAAGCGGCTCGAGCGGGTCGACGAGCGCGGCATTCACCTCTGGCGGCCGGTGCTCCAAGCGCCATTTCCGATCGGCGTCGATGAACTGGGCGTCGCCTGCGACGCGTGGGGCATTCCGCGCCCGGCTCCGGGGACGCCTCCGCATTCGCTCAGCGATCTCTTGCGGAACGTCATCGTGGGGCATCGGGCGCTGCGCATCGTCACCCTGACCAAGCGCCGCATGCGCATCAGCGTGGGCCCCTGCCAGGGCGAGCGCGGCCAGATCGCCATTGGCCGGCACCGCTGGAATACGCTGTCATTCGAGGACGCCGATTCCAACCGGGTCATCGACACCCTCGACGGCCTCGGCCTCTCTCCCGTCGACAACGAAGACTATCCGAGCGCGCTCAAGCGCATTCTCGGCTTCCCCGACCACTCGTCTACGCCGCACGCCCTGTCGTTGCACTGAGCCGTTCGCCGCTACATTTGGGGATTTGGGGAGCCGACGCTCCCCATCGAGGCGGACATGGCAACGGAAATCGAACGCAAATTCCTCGTGCGCCGCGAGGCCTGGCACCCCGTGTCCGGTACGGGCGTGCGCTATCGCCAGGGATATCTGGCCGCCGGCCCGTCGTGCACGGTTCGCGTGCGCGTATCCGCGCACGGGGCGTTCCTCACCGTGAAGGGCGCGACGAGCGGCATTGCGCGCGCGGAATACGAATACGCGATCCCGCCGGCGGACGCCGAGGAAATGCTTGCCACCCTGTGCTCCGCGCCGCTGATCGACAAGGTGCGCTATCGCGTGCCCCACGCCGGCCGCGTGTGGGAGGTGGATGAGTTCGAGGGCGCCAACGCCGGACTCCTGCTCGCCGAGATCGAGCTGCCGGCCGTCGACGCGCCCGTGGACCTCCCGCCCTGGGCGGGACGCGAGGTGTCGGGCGACCCGCGCTTCTTCAACTCGTATCTCGCGGCGCACCCGTACGCGGAGTGGCGCCACGAGGCGCCCGCGCCCTAGCGCTGGCGCGCGCGCCAGGCGCCGGCCGACACCAGCGCGGTGCCCACCGCCCCCCAGAGGAGAAACGCGTCGCCCGCGTAGCGATACCAGCTGCCGGCCACGACGAGCAGACTCCCGGCGATGAGCAGCGCGGCCGCGGCCACCGACCCGGTGAGCCGCTCGATGCCGCGCGTGGCGCGCCGCTCGGTGCGCTCCAGGTTGGGCAGGCGCACCTGGCCCAACTCGCCGTCCGACAGCCGGCGCAGGGCGCGGCGCAGATCGCCGGGGCCGGCGCCAAGCAGCCGTTCCAGTTCGCGATGCGCGCGCCGGGCGTTTTCGAAGAGGCGCGCCGGCGCGAACTGCCGTACCGCGACGCGATGCATTTCGTCCTGGAACGCCTCGGCCACGCTCAGCGTGGGATCGAGATCGCGCATCACGGCTTCGGCCAGCAGGAAGGCGCGCGTGAGCAGCAACACCGGGCCCGGGTTCCGGATCCGGTGGCTGGTGCCCAGGCGCAGCAGCGATTGCAGCGCGTCGCCCACCGAGACCTCGGCGATGTCCTGCTCGTGAATGTGGCGGAGCAGGGTGCTGAGGTCCGCTTCGAGCGCCAGGCGGTCCACGTCGGCGCCCACGAGACCGATATCGAGGTACGCGTCGGCCGTGTCACGCACGTCGCCGCGCACCACGGCGTCGAGCAGCGCGGTCAGGCTCTCGCGCATGCTCGCGTCGAGTTCCCCCACCATGCCGAAGTCGTGGAGGCAGAGGCGGCCGTCGTCGAGCACCGCGAGGTTGCCCGGGTGCGGGTCGGCCTGGAACAGGCCGTTCTCGAAGATCTGGTGCAGCAGCAGGGTGGCGATGCCGCGGGCGAGGCGCGGGCGCTCGTCGGGGTGCGCGTCGGCGTAGCGGTCCACGCGCACGCCGCGGAAGTACTCCATGGCGATCACCGCCGGTCCGCACGCCTCGGGCACGATGTCGGGCGTCCAGACGCCGGGCACGTCGCGCAGGGCCTCGCGGAACCGCCGAATCGTGCGGGCCTCGAGGCGGAAGTCCAGTTCTCGCTGGAGACTGAATCTGAATTCCTGTATGAGCCCCACCAGGTCGAACGTCTGGAGGCGCCGCACGTAGTGCTCCCCCAGCGCGCCGAGATAGGCCAGGATGGACACGTCCTCGGCGACCCGCCGCTCCAGCCCTCCGCGGCGCACCTTGAGCACGATCTCACGGCCGTCGCGCAGGCGCGCGCGGTGCACCTGGGCGATCGTCGCCGCGGCGATCGGGGTCTCGTCCACCCAGGCGAAGTGATCGGACAGGCGTCCGCCCAGATCCTGCTCCACGATGGCGGCGACCTCGCGGAACGGCATGGCGGGGAGATCGTCGTGGAGGCGCTCCAGCTCGCGGAGGTAGTCGTCGGGCAGGAGGTCGCGCCGCACGGCCAACACCTGGCCGAACTTGAGGAACACGACCCCCAGCTCCTCGAGCGCGAGGCGGACCTCCGCCGGCTCCGGCCAGTGGCGGCGCCCGCGGAGGGCGCCGAGGATGCCATGGCGGCGCAGGACCCGAAGGATGCCGAGCATCCGCGGCGCGCTCCGCGCCACGGCCCCGGGGCCGAAGGCCATGACGTGAGTGGGGAGCGCGACCGTTCCGCCCGGGGCACTCCGGGGCGCCGGCGGGGTAGTGGCCGTTGGCGGATGGGGCATGGCGTTCCTGTGGGCTGTGTCCAATCCGGCGGCCGGCCCTCGTTGCGCGGGTCGGCCGGCCGGTGGCGTTGTCTGAGCCTACGAACCGGCATGGCTCCCATCTGTCCGGGGGGCGCCCCAGTGGCGTCGGCGATGCACGCAGTGCACTGTCAGGGGTTCCCCGATCGGGGCGGAGCGGCCGCGTCCGGCCGCCGCCGCCCGGTGTGTGTCCCGCATCCATACCACGGAGAGAGTCTTATGAAAGTTCGAATGATCGGTCTGGTCGCGTCGCTGCTGGCCGTTGGCGCCTGGAGCGCGCCGGCGCACCCCACTCCCGCCGCGCGCCAGGCGGTCACCTACAAGGCGCAGCTGAACGGGGCGAGCGAAACGCCGGCCACGAACTCGACGGCCACCGGCACAGCGACGTTCACTGTGCAGGGCAACCGGATGCACTATGTGCTGACGGTGCTCGGCCTCTCGGGGCCGGCGACCATGGCGCACATCCACGTGGGGGCCAAGGGGAAGTCGGGGCCGCCGGTGTACGCCTTCGAGATCAAGAAGGTAGCGGCGGGCACGCTGGCCGAAGGCTACGTCGATCTGAGCAAGGAAGTCTTCAAGGGCGTGTCGGGCGATTCCCTGAAGACGCTGCTCGCCAATGGCGACGCGTACGTGAATGTGCACACGGCCGCGCATCCGGGCGGCGAGATTCGGGGGCAGGTGGAGAAGAAGTAGCACCGCCTTTCGCGGTGCGGGGCGGTGGGCGCGCGGCGCCCACCGCCCCGTATTATATAAATATTACGATAATCCGGGGTCACCGCCTCACTGTTTCACCGCCTCACTGCTTCACCGCCTCACTGCCTCACCGCCTCACTGCCTCACTGCTTCACCGCCTCACGGTCTCACCGCCTCAATCACTTCCCGCACCTTTCCCAGCAGTACGTTGTGCGTGAACGGCTTCTGCAGGAACGCCGTCTGGCCGGTGGCCAGGCCGTGCGCGACCACGGCCTCGTCGGTGTACCCCGACAGGAACAGCACCCGCGCCTCCGGATGCCGCGCGACGACTTCCTTTGCGAGGTCGGGGCCGCTCATCCCCGGCATCACCACGTCGGTCACCAGCAGGTCCACCGGGCCGGTGTGCGACCCGGCCAGGGCGAGCGCCTCCTCGCCGTTCGCGCCCGCCAGCACCGTGTACCCGCGCGACTGGAGCGTGCGGGTGAGCAGCGCGCGGATGCCATCCTCGTCCTCGGCGATCAGCACGGTCTCGGTGCCGCGCACGTCGTCGCGACGCGCGCCACCG
>JAGWRB010000036.1 GCA_028876725.1 Gemmatimonadota bacterium | reverse complement strand
TACGTGGCGTTCGGCATCGTCCGCGCGGCCACGCTCGGGCTGCTCGACCGCCGGGGCGCCACGCCGGCCATCGCGGCGGAGCGCGCGATGCCATCCCGTTCCCGCGATGCCAGCCGCCGCGAGGACGTGGGAGACGAGCCGTGGCCCGACGCGCGTCCCCGCCGCCGCCGGCGCGGACGCCGCGGCGAGGTGCCGGCGCCCGACGCTCCGCCACCTGCCGGCCCCCGGTCACCCAATCCTTCACCCGAGTCAACCGCCGAATGAGTCGCTTTCGCGTATCGCTCCACATCACGCCACGCCGCGGCCTCCTCGACCCGCAGGGCAAGGCCGTGGCCGACGCGCTCCATACGCTGGGCTTCGGCGCCGTGCGCGACGTCCACGTCGGACGCCACCTGATCGTCGAGCTCGACGCGGCCGACCGCGCCGCCGCCGAGTCGCAGGTGCGCGAGATGTGCCAGCGCCTGCTCGCCAATCCCGTCACCGAAGACTTCGCCGTGGCGGGCGTGGAGGCCGCGTCCGCATGAAGTTCGGGATCGTCACCTTCCCCGGCTCCAACTGCGACTACGACGCGTATCGCGCGGTGGTCGAGACGCTCGGCGAGACCGCCGTGTATGTGTGGCACAAGGATCACGATCTCCAGGACGCCGACGTCGTCGTGCTGCCGGGCGGATTCAGCTACGGCGACTACCTCCGCCCCGGCGCCATCGCCCGGTTCAGCCCGATCATGACCGAAGTCGCCGCGCACGCCAGGCGCGGCGGCCCCGTGCTCGGCATCTGCAACGGATTCCAGATTGCCTGCGAGGCCGGGCTCCTGCCCGGCGCGCTGCTGCGCAACGCGAATCTCCAATTCATCTCCGAGCTCGTGACCCTGCGCGTCGAGCGCGCCGACACCGCGTTCACCAACCGCTACCGGCCGGGACAGACCATCGCCATTCCGATCGCGCACGGCGACGGCCGCTACACCGCCGACGCCGACACGCTGCAGCGCCTGGAAGGCGAGGGCCGCGTGGTGTTCCGCTACGTCGCCCCGCCGGGCACGCCGGGCGCCGGCGAGTGGTGGAGCCCCAACGGCGCCATGCACGCCATCGCCGGCATTGTGAGCGACGGCGGCAACGTGCTGGGCATGATGCCGCACCCCGAGCGCGCGGTGAGCCCCCTGCTCGGCTCCTCCGACGGCGTGGGCGTGTTCCAGTCGCTGCTCACCGCGGTGGCCGCATGACCCGCGCGATCCGTCTGCTCGATCGGCAGGCCGTTCCCGACTTCCCCGAACTCCCGAGCCCCACGACGTGACCGTTCACAAGCGCCCCGGCGACCCCGCCATCACGCCGGCCCTCGTGGCCGAGCATGGCATTACCGAAGACGAATACCGCCGCCTGATCGACATGCTTGGCCGCGCGCCCACGTTCACCGAGCTGGGCGTCGTCAGCGCGCTGTGGAGCGAGCACTGCTCGTACAAGCACTCGCGCCCGCTCCTCCGCACCCTGCCCACCAAAGCCGATTATGTGCTGCAGGGCCCGGGCGAGAATGCCGGCGTCATCGCCATCGGCGACGGCCTCGCGGTGGCGTTCAAGATCGAATCGCACAACCATCCGTCGGCCGTCGAGCCCTACCAGGGCGCCGCGACGGGCGTGGGGGGGATCCTGCGCGACGTGTTCACGATGGGCGCGCGCCCCATCGCGATGCTCAACTCGCTGCGATTCGGCGCGCTGGATTCGGCGCGCGTGCGGTACCTGGTCGCGGGCGTCGTGAAGGGGATCGGGGACTACGGCAACTGCGTGGGCGTCCCCACCGTGGCCGGCGAGGTCGTGTTCGATCCGGCCTACGACGGCAACCCGCTGGTGAACGCGATGTGCGTGGGACTGCTGAAGGAGTCGGAGCTGATGCGCGCGGTGGCGCAGGGCGTGGGCAACCCGATCATCGCCGTGGGCGCCCGCACGGGGCGCGACGGCATCCACGGCGCGTCGTTCGCCTCGGAAGACCTGTCCGACGCCAACGAGGCCAAGCGCCCGCGCGTGCAGGTGGGCGATCCGTTCACGGAAAAGCTGCTCCTCGAAGCGAGCCTCGAGCTCATACACAGCGGTCACATCGTGGCCATCCAGGACATGGGAGCCGCGGGTCTCACCTCCTCGTCGGCGGAGATGGCGGCGCGCGGCGACGTGGGCGTCACGATCGACGTCTCGCGCGTGCCCGTGCGCGAGCCGCACATGACGCCCTACGAGATTCTGCTGAGCGAGTCGCAGGAGCGCATGCTCGTCGTGGCCAAGCGCGGCCGCGAGGACGCCGTGCGCGCCATCCTGGAGAAATGGGATCTCACGGCCGCCGTGATCGGGGAGGTCATTGCGGAACCGGTATATCGCGTCACCGAGGGCGACACGGTGATCGCCGAGTTCCCGGGCACGCGGCTGGTGACCGACTGCCCCACGTACACGCCCGACGCCGCGGAGAGCCCGGCCATCCGCGCCCTCCGCGAACGCGACGTGGACGCCCTCCCCGAGCGCCCCGAGGAATCGGATCCCGTCTGGACGCTCACGCAGCTGCTCTCCAGCCCCACGATCGCCAGCAAGCAGTGGGTGTACCGGCAGTACGACAGCACGGTGCGCACGAACACGGTGGTCGGACCGGGCGGCGACGCGGCGGTGCTCCGCATCCCGCACTCGACGCGCGGCATCGCCGTGAAGACCGACTGCAACGGCCGCTACGTCTACCTCGATCCGCGCGCCGGCGCGCGCATCGCCGTGGCCGAAGCCGCGCGCAACGTCGCGTGCACGGGCGCGCGCCCCAAGGCCATCACCAACAATCTGAACTTCGGCAACCCCCGCAAGCCCGAAACGTACTACCAGCTTCGCGAAGCGGTCGCCGGGATGGCCGAGGCCTGCACCGCGCTGGGCACGCCCGTCACCGGCGGCAACGTGTCGCTCTACAACGAGAGTCCACGCGGCGCGGTCTACCCCACCCCGGTCATCGGGATGGTCGGCCTGCTCGACGACGTATCGCGCGCCGCCCGCGCCACCTTCGCCGCGCCCGGCGATCGGATCGTGCTCCTGGGCGAGCCCACGGCGTCCATTGGCGCCAGCGAATACCTGCAGCGCATCCACGGCGTGGTGGCCGGCGCGCCGCCGGCCTGCGATCTCGCCGCTGAACAGGCGCTCATCGACACTCTGGTCGAGGCCATCGGCGCCGGCGTGGTCACGTCGGCCCACGACTGCAGCGACGGCGGGCTCGCGGTGGCGCTGGCCGAGTGCGCAATCATGAATCGCGGGCGCCAGCTCGGCGCCCGCGTCGACCTCACGCCGTGGGCCGGCCTGCCCCTCCGCGCGCTGCTGTTCGGGGAGGGCCAGGGTCGCGCCCTCGTCTCAACACCCGATGCCAAGCGGGTACGGGCCCTCGCCGCGCAACACGGCGTGCCCGCCCGCGAGATCGGGGCGGTTGACGGGGGCGATACCCTTCAGATAGCGGTCGGCGGCCGGTCGATCGTCGCGAAGCTCGCGGCGCTCGACGAGGCCTACTTCGAGGCCATTCCTCGCATCATGTCGCGGCCGGCGTCAGCGGCCGCCGATTCACCCGTGACCACGGCGGTTTGATCCATGTGCGGCATCTTCGGCATTCGCAGCACCCCTGACGCGGCCCGGCTGACCCAGCTCGGCCTGTACTCGCTGCAGCATCGCGGGCAGGAATCGGCGGGGGTGGCCGTGGTCGAGCCCGACGGCCAGGCCCACATCGTGCGCACCATGGGCACGCTGAGCGAGGGGATGGCCCGGGAGCTGGAGCAGCTGCCCGGCGACATGGCCATCGGCCACACGCGCTACAGCACCGCGGGATCGTCGACGATCGAAAATGCGCAGCCGATCTTCGTGCAATCGCGTGGCGGCTACATCTCGCTCGCCCACAATGGGAACCTGGTCAACGCGGTCCAGGTGCGCGCCGAGTTGGAAGCGAGCGGCTCGATCTTCTCCACGAACTCCGATTCCGAAGTGATCGTCCACCGGCTGGCCAAGTCCCACGCCCCCACGCCGGTGGCGCGAATGACCGAAGCGCTCACCGGACTCGAGGGCGCGTACAGCCTGGTGGCGACCATCGGACGCACGCTGCTCGCGGCGCGCGATCCGCGCGGATGGCGCCCGCTGGTGATGGGCCGCCTCAATGGCGCGGTGGTCTTCGCCTCCGAGACGTGCGCGCTGGACATCGTGGGCGCGGTGGTGGAGCGCGAGGTCGCCCCCGGCGAGATCGTGGTGGTGGACGACACGGGCGTGCAGGTGATCCAGGCGCTGGAGGCGCGCGCCCCAAAGAAGTGCGTGTTCGAATACGTGTATTTCGCGCGCCCCGACAGCATGGTGTTCGGCGCCTCCGTGAGCCGCGCGCGCCGAGCGCTGGGCCGCCAGCTGGCCAGGGAACATCCCGCACCCACGGCCGAGCTGGTGTTCAGTGTGCCCGACTCGTCCAATTCGGCGGCGCTCGGGTTTGCCGAAGTGAGCGGGCTGCCGTACGAGCTGGCGCTGATCCGCAATCACTACGTGGGGCGCACGTTCATTCAACCCACGCAGGCCGGGCGCGACGCCAAAGTCAAGGTGAAGTACAATCCGGTGCGCGAGGTGATCGCCGGGAAGAGCGTCGTGATGGTGGACGACTCGATCGTGCGCGGCACGACGACCCGTGGGCTGGTGGCGATGATCCGTGCCGCCGGCGCGCGCGAAGTTCACCTGCGCGTGAGCTCCCCGCCCATCAAGTTCCCCTGCTATTACGGCATCGATACGCCCACCCGCGGGGAACTGATCGCCGCCAACCTTTCGCAGGACGAGATCGCCCGTAAGCTGGGGGTCGACTCACTGGGGTACCTGTCGCTCGAGGGGATGCTCGGCGCGGTGCCGGAAGGCCCCGACGGGTTCTGCGATGCCTGTTTCTCGGGCAACTACCCCACGGAGCTCCCCCCCGACCTTCAGAAGTGCTAGGGGCGGCCGGGCCCGGCCGGTTGGGATCGAAACGCGGCGGGTGTGGTATCCGTCTTGAGCGTGGACGCCGCGGCACGGGGCGCCCCTTCACCCGTTTGCCACTTCCTACCAGGCGCCCCGTCGTGAGTGGTATATTTCCGCCTTCATGCCGATCCTGAGCCTGCCCGGTCGCACCGTACGGGCCGTTCGCCATCCGGCGATGCCGCAGCTCCCCGCGCTTCCCGAAATCCGGGATGAGCGGACGTTTCGCATCGCCCTGATCACCGAGTACTACTATCCCCATCTGGGTGGGGTGTGCGAGCACGTGCACTTCTTCGCGCGTGAGGCCCGGCGCCGCGGACACCACGTCGACATCATCACGTCGCATATCCCGGGCGCCGAGGCCCTGCCCAACGTCATTCGCATCGGGCGCAGCCAGCCCGTGCAGGCCAACGGCTCCCAGGCGCGCATTACCCTGGGCATCGGGCTCCGGCGCACGATGCGGCGCGTGCTGCGCGAGGGGCGGTACGACATCGTCCACGTGCACTCGCCCCTCACGCCGGTGCTTCCGCTCCTCGCCATCGACGAAGCGGAAGTCCCGGTGGTCGGCACGTTCCACACGTACTTCGACCACTCCAAGGGATACGCGCTTTTCAATCGGTACTTCCAGAAGCGGCTCGACAAGCTGAGCGCGGCGATCGCCGTCTCGCACTCCACCACGGTGGCGTTGAACCGCTACTTCAAGGCCGACTGGACGATCATCCCCAACGGCATCGACGTGCAGGTGTTCAACCCGCACGCGCCGCGTCCGCCGGAGATTCGCACGGACGTGCCGTCGATTCTCTTCCTGGGCCGGTTCGATCCCCGCAACGGGCTCGACACGCTCATCGAGGCCTTCCGGCGGGTGAAGCGCCGCGGCCGCGCTGCGCAGCTCGTGGTCGTGGGCGACGGCCCGCTCCGCGATCACTACTACGACCTCGCCGGCGGCGATCCCGACATCACGTTCGTGGGCTCGGTGCTCGAAGGACGCCCCAGCTACTACGCCAACGCCACGATGTACGCCTGCCCCACCACCAAGGCGTCATTCGGCATCACGCTGCTCGAGTCGATGGCGTGCGAGACGCCCATCGTCTGCTCCGACATCCTCGGTTTCCGCGACGTGGTCGAGAACAACCGCGAGGCGCTCATGGTCCCCTGCGGGGACATCGACGCACTCACCGACGCCATCGTCCGGCTGATCGACGACGAGACGCTGCGGACCCGTCTGGGCAAGCGCGGGCGCGAAGAGTCCCTCCAATACGGATGGGACCGCGTCACCGAGCAGGTGCTGGGCGTCTATCACGCCATCCTCGGACGGGTCGCCGTCGCGCCATGATGGGGCCGGCCGTGCTCGGCGGCACCGCGGTCGTGGCCGGCATCGCCGCCCACGGCGCCTTCTATCGCAACAGCTTCGTTTTCGGACGCGCGCTCGGACGGCTGCCCACGGACGAACGCGAGGTGGCCCTCACGTTCGACGACGGCCCGAACCCCGAGGCGACGCCGCGCATCCTCGACGCGCTGGCCGACGCCGGCGTGCACGCCACGTTCTTCGTGCTCGGGCGACACGCCGAGCGGTGGCCCAAGCTGGTCTGCCGCCTGCGGGACGAGGGACACGCCATCGGCAATCACGGCTACTACCACCGCAAGCTCCACTTCAAGACGCCGCGCTACGTGCGCGACGATCTGGGGCGCGGCTCCGACGCCATCGCCGACGCCTGCGGCGTGCGTCCGCGGCTGTTTCGGGCGCCGCACGGCTTTCGCAGCCCATGGGTGAACGGCGTCGCCGCTTCGCTCGGCGAGCGCGTGATCGGGTGGTCGCTGGGCGTGTGGGACTCCGACCGCCCCGGCGCCGAGGAAATCGCGCGCCGCACCGTGGTGGGCGCGAGGCCCGGGTCGATTCTGCTCCTGCATGACGGCGACGGGTACGACCCCGCCGGCGACCGGCTGCAGACCGCGGCCGCGGTGCCTCGGGTGATCACGGACCTCACGGCGCGCGGCTACCGGTTCGTCCCGGTGCCCGTCGAATGAAGCGCGCCGCAGGGCGCGCGCTGCGCATCGGCGTGTGGATCGTCGCGTTCGTGTTCCTCGTGCTGTTCGCGCAGCGCGTGGAATGGCGCGAGACCCTGCGCGCGCTGGAGTCGGCGTCGCCCACGATGCTCCTCGCGGCGGCGGTGGTGAACCTGCTCTCGCTCGCCCTCAAGGGCGTACGCTGGTGGATATTTTTGCGCCCGGTGGGGGCCGACAGCTTCTGGCTCGCCATGCGCGCCACGTTCGCCGGCGCGGGGCTGAACAACGTGCTCGTGGCCAACGGCGGCGAGGCGGCACGGGTGATCTTCGTCTCGCGCGCCTCGCATGTGCCGAGCGCGAAGATCCTGGCCACGTTCGCACTGGAGCGGCTGTTCGAGCTCAGCGGCTACGTGCTGATGCTCGTGCTGGGGATCTGGCTGCTCCCCCTGCCCGGCCACATCTCGGCGCTGCGCCCATTCGCCATTACGGCGCTGGCCACGCTGGGGTTCTTCGTGCTGTTCCTGCTGAGCCGCGAGAAGACCGAGGAACGCGTCACCGACGAGACCAATTGGCGGGGCAAGCTGCGAGGCTTCGCACGCCGATTCACGCACACCCTGGCCAGCGTGTCCACCGTGCCGCGGTTCGCCGCGGCGATGCTGCTCTCGATCGGGGCGTGGGGGCTGCAGATCGCCACGTATCAGATGACCGCGCGCGCCGTGCACTTTCCCATCACGTTCACCGGCACCGTGGCCTGCCTCCTCGCGGTAAACGTGGGGTTCGCCATCCGCCCCACGCCCGGGAATGTGGGCGTGTTCCAGCTCCTCTACGCACTCACCGCGGCCGCGCTCGGCTTCGATTCCAACGCCGCCGTGGCGGTGGCGTTTCTGATCCAGACGCAGCAGATCCTGCCGGTGACGGCGATCGGCGTGGCGCTCGCGCCCGAATTCATCCGCCGCAAGCGGCCGCCCACGCCGCCGGAGATCGCGCACGGCGTTCTGAATCCGCTCGACATTTCGACGGAAGACGCCGACTGAACGGCAACGGGCCGGCCCGAAGGCCGGCCCGTTGGCCGATGGAGGCGCGGGGAATCGAACCCCGGTCCGAGAATAGATCCACCACAGCGTCTACGTGCGTAGTTCACCGATTGGTGTTTCCGTCGGCTGGCCGGTGAACCGCCCACCGCCGGATGAGTTCTCTAGAGTCTCGTCAGCTCACCGAGAACGCGCGAGCCGACCATCCCGGATTTGCGATACTCCAGAAGCCGCCCCGGGAGGGCTTCCGCTGGAGCACTCGGCGAAACCGAAGTTACGCAGCGAGGGCCAAGTTGTTGTTGGCAGTTAAAAATTTCCCGAGTGTTTTACCAGGAACCCGAGGACCTGGGCACGCGGCCACAGCTTCACTTACCCCGTCGAAGCCTGTCGCCCCCTGACTACAGTCTAACTACCGTTGGCCGTCAACAGTTGGCAGTTCACGGCTCACCGCCCACTGCAAACCGGTCACACTGTGTAATGTACAACATCATGTGACAAACGACAAGTTCACTACTGGCTTGCTGATACCCCGCAAGACCTTACACAGTTCCGCCCGGCCTTCTTCGCGTCGTACAGCGCCCGGTCCGCCGCCCGGAACAGCCCGTCGCGCACCGGAACGGCGTCTGGGTATGACGCCACGCCGAACGACACCGTCACGGGAATCTCCTCCCCTTTGAACTTCACCGGCTTGGACGCCACCGCATGCCGAAGCCGGTCGGCCAGGTCCGTCGCGCCCACCACCGACGTCTGCGGCAGCAGGATCGCGATCTCCTCGCCGCCATAGCGCGCGATCACGTCCACGCTGCGCACCCCCTCGGTGAGCTTCTTGGCCACGCGCCGCAGCACCTCGTCGCCCGCCTCGTGGCCCCAGGTATCGTTGATTTTTTTGAAATGGTCGATGTCGGCCACGATCAGCGCCAGCGGCTGCCCGAACCGGTCGGTCTCGTTCAGCAGGCGCTTCAAGTGCTCGTCGAACGCACGGCGGTTCACGAGCCCCGTGAGCCCGTCGGTGCTGGCCCGCCGGCTCACTTCGTCGATCTCCCACACCATCTCGAGCGACGTCGCCGACACCGCCCCCAGCACGCCCAGATTGCGCACCTCGTCCTGCGTGATGTGCCCCGCCTCGGGCGACGCCACGACGATCGCCCCGATCACCCGGTCCGATCGCTTGAGCGGCACGACCCCCACCGACCCGCTGTGCCAGCCCCCGTCGCCGTCGAAGAACAACGAGACGCCCGCGTCCAGCCGCGACGCGTCGTCGATGAACATCACCATCCCGTCGCGACACGCATTCGACACGAGCGTGTCGAGGTCCAGCGGAAAGGGCGCGCGGTGCCGAAACCCGGGCGTCGTGTGGCGCACCGATCCCTTTTGCACGTCGGCGCGCCACCGGACCAGCGCCGCCGCCGTCGCCGACGACACCTGCAGCGCGGTCTCGCAGATGGCCGCCGCCAGCGACTCCTGCGTCTTGTTCGTCTGGATCTGCCACACGGCCGCCAGCAGGGCCCGGCTCTGCCGCATCTGGCGCGCATACTCCCGGCGCCACTCGCTCAGCGACAGCAGCCGCAGCACCTGCGCGGCGTACCGCGGAAGCCATTCCTTGGCCCGCGGCCGCGAGATGGCCAGCCCCGCGGCGTTGGCCACGGTGAGCACCCCCACCAGGAGCGTGTCGTCGAGCACCGGCGCCGCCGCGAAGTTCGGCGGCGTGGGGCCCTCGCCCCCGTCGAGCACCACCAGCCGCCCCTCGGCCGACCACCGCGCCAACGGGCCCCACTGCTCCAGATCGAAGTGCTGGGGGCGTTCAGCGTTTGCTGATGACCAGGCCGCCGGGGTCAGCGCGTCGCGCGTCTCGTCCCAGCGCCAGAGCACCGCTTCGTCGGCGCCGCAGGCGTCGCGCACGTCGGCGAGCTGGTTCATCAGATGCGCGGCGTCGCGCACGAACTCCTGCGCGTCGTGGGTCGCCTCGACGGTGCTGCGAAGGTCGGCGAGCGGCGCCGTGGGGGTGGTCTGCCGCCGGCGGCGCGCGGTGGACGTCAGCAGGGTCTGGACCCGGCTGGCGGCCACGGATGGCACCGAGGGCACGTCGACGGCCGGCGGCGGCGCCGACCGGCGCGCGCGGGCGCGCACGCGCTGGTAGACGTTCATCGCCAGCGCCACGGCCCCCCCGCCTAGCACCGCCCATTCCCAATTGGTCATGTCCCGGCCGGCAATCCGGTGGACGAGGTCAGTCGTGCGTGATCCGGCTGGCCGCCACGGCCGCCCCGAATCCATTGTCGATGTTCACGACGGTCACTCCCGCCGCGCAGCTATTGAGCATAGTGAGGAGGGGCGCGATTCCGCCAAACGCCGCGCCGTAACCAACGCTGGTGGGAACTGCGATCACCGGACCGGCCACGAGGCCGCCGACCACGGACGGCAGCGCGCCGTCCATCCCGGCCACTACGATTACCACGGCCGCGGAGAGCAGTTCCTCGCGGCGCGCCAGCAGACGGTGCAACCCGGCCACGCCGACGTCGGTGATCCGCGCCACCGCGTTGCCGAGTGCCGCCGCCGTGACCGCGGCTTCCTCGGCCACGGGCAGATCGCTCGTTCCCGCCGTCACGATGCACACGGTGCCGCGTCCGGCGTCCGGCGGGTACTCACCCGGCACGTACGCCGTGCGCGCCAGCTCGTTGATCTCGACGGCAGGAATGGCGAACCGCAGGGCCTCGGCCGCCTCGGGCGAGAGCCGCGTGGCCAGCACCCCTTCGCCACGGGCCAGGATCCGCTCGGCGATCTCCACGATCTGCGGCGGCGTCTTGCCGGCGCCGAAGATCACTTCGGGATACCCCTGCCGCAGCGCCCGGTGATGGTCCACCGTGGCATGGGTCAGCGTTTCGAACGGCTCGAAGGCGAGCGCGTCGATTGCCTGGGCAACCGAGAGCGAACCGTCCGCGACCTGGGCCAGCAGATCGCGAACGCGCCCGCGCATCATGCGCCGACGATCTCCAGCTGCGGCGCCTCGTCGCCCGGAGGCTCCGGCACGTCGCCGCGCTCACGGCCGCGGAGATACTCCTCGAAGATGCCGGCGATCTCGGCGTGCGACTCCACAGCGTGCAGCTTCTTGCGCAGTTCGGCCGAACCCGGCAGCCCGCGCACGTACCACCCGAGGTGCTTGCGGAATTCGATGGCCGCACCGCGGCGGTCGGGCTCGTACGCGGCGGCCATGGCCGAGTGCTCGAGCGCGATGCGGAACCGCTCCTCGACCGGCGGCGCGGGGCGCATTGGGCGCCCGTCGAGCAGATCGCGCGTCTGATCGAAGATCCACGGCTGGCCGAACGACCCGCGCGCGATCATCACGCCGTCGCACCCCGTCTGGTGGTACATGCGCACGGCGTCTTGAGGGGTCTTGATGTCGCCATTGCCGAGCACCGGGATGTCGAGCGCCTGGGCCACGGCGGCGATTTCGTCCCACTGGGCGCTGCCGCCGTACATCTGTGTGCGGGTGCGCGGATGGAGGGCCAGCACGCGGGCGCCGGCGTCCTGGCAGCGCAGGGCAATGGTCACCGGGTCGCGCATCTCCTCGTTCCATCCGCTGCGGATCTTGCAGGTCACGGGCAGGTGCGTGCTCCGCGCCACGGCCCGGATGATGTCCTGCACGAGGTCGAGGTCCTTGAGGCACCCCGAGCCGCCGTTGCGGCGCACGACCTTCTTGACCGGGCAGCCGAAGTTGATGTCGACGAAGTCGGGCTGGAACACGTCGGTGACGAACGCCGCGGCCTCGCCCATGGCCGCAGGCTCGGAGCCGAAGATCTGCACCCCGATGGGGTGCTCCTCGGGGCCGAAGCGGAGCTTGGCGATGGTGGCCGGATTCTCGCGGCGGATCCCCTCGGCCGACAGGAATTCCGTCACCACCACGTCGGCGCCAAAGCGGCGGCAGAGGCGCCGGAAGGGCGACTCGGACACGCCGGCCATCGGGGCCAGGTAGAGGGGGACGGAGGCGTCCAGGGGAAAGGGGAAGCCCATTCAAATCAAGCTAACCCGCCCCGGAAACCGGTGCAACGCCACGATTTGACACCACTCGGGCGCTCGGGTTAACTTCGCCAGTTCACGACTTCGGTATGCAAAATTCGGCGCGCGAGCGCCGCGGCTTTTACAGGGTGGGGATCGGTTTCGATGGAACTCCGCGAATTCTTCAGCGAAGACGCGATCAAGCTCGACCTCGACGGCACCAGCAAGGACGACGTGCTCAAGGAGCTGATTGGCCTGCTGAAGCTCGACGAGAAGTCCGAGGGCATGCTGTTCAAGATGCTCAAGCGCCGCGAAAATCTGGGCTCGACCGGCATTGGCCGCGGGATCGCCATTCCGCACTGCCGCTCGCTCGTGGTGAACAAGCTGCGCGTGGCGTTTGGCCGGAAGAAGGAGGGGCTCGACTTCAAGGCGATCGACGAGAAGCCCGTCCATTTCTTCTTCCTCATCGTGGCGCCGCCGCTCGAAGTCTCGAACCAGTATCTGCCGGTGCTCGGCAAGATCGCGCAGTTCAGCAAGGAGCCCGACGTGCCGGCGCGCCTGCTCGAAATCACGGAACCCAAGCAGTTCCTGGCGCTGCTCGAAGAAAAGGGCGTCTGACGCCCGTCGCGGTGGCCGTCGGTCCGCGCGCTCCCGCCAAGGGCGCCGTGAGGCGCACGCTGGCCCTGCTGGTCGTCCTGGCCCTGGGCCCCACGGCGCTCGCCGCGCAGGCCCCCGCGCGCCTCGAGACCGTGCACGTCACCGTGGGCTCCCGCGTCGACTCGTCGACGGCGGCTGCCGCGCGCTCCGTCGATGTGATCACGCACGCCGAGCTGCGCGCTCGCGCCGGCCAATCGCTGCAG
>JAGWRB010000035.1 GCA_028876725.1 Gemmatimonadota bacterium | reverse complement strand
GCGGTCACGCGCTCGGCTTCGGCGCGCGCGTCGGCGTGCCTGGCGGCGATCGCGGCGTCAGCGTCGCGCCGGAGCTGCTCGAGAAGCGGGCCGGCGGGGGCGGTCACGGCCTACGCTCCGCCCGCCCGGAGAATGATGAGCACGGCGACGATGAATCCCAGGATCACCATCGTTTCCGGAATCGCGACGAGGACGATGATCGTCCCCGCCAACTCGGGCTTTTCGGCGAGCGCCGCGGCGCCCGCGGTGCCGATCTTCGACTGAGCCCACGCGGTGGCGAGCGCCGCGACGCTGAGCACGGCGGCCGCGCTGAGCACGATCCACATCATGGTCATGACGGTTTCCTCGATGACTCGGGGGCGGGCGGTTCGTGGCGGCGGCCGAACGGCTCGTATGGCCGTCCGCCCGGGCTGTAGAACTTCCCGAAGAACTCCACATAGTGGAGGCGGAGCGCGTGAATCGCCGGACTGAACAGCCCGATGGCGAAGTTCACGAGGTGAAACAACAGGGCGAAGATGAGGCCCACGAGCGTGCTGCCAATGGCGCCCACCATCTGGTTCGCCACGATGGCCAGCATCACCGACGCCGTGCCGATGGCCATGATGCGGGCGTAGGAGAGCACGTTGCCCAGGGTCGCCAGGAACTCCACGGGCGCGATGAGCCCTTCGGCGAATATGAGTATTGGAAAGGCCACGAAGAGCGCGACGACCGCGGGGGTAAACAGGCCGGCGGGCAGCACGCGGAATGCGGCCAGCAGCGCGCCGACCACGAGGATCACCATTACCGCCGAGACGCCGGCGCCGAGCGCGTGCTTCGGCTCCTTTCGGAACGCGGTCACGGCCCCGAGCACGAGGCCGAGTACCACGTGGACCACGCCGAGTCCCACCGCGAGCGCCAGCGCGGCAAACACCGCCTTCTCGCGGTCGAAGATGATCGGCCGCACGCCGAAGAGACGCGCGCCGAGGTCGCCGAAGTACTCGCCGTACAGCACGCCGAAGATGATGGCGAACGCCGCGCACGGACCGGCGATCTCGGCGGCGGTGCGGAGCAGCGATCCCGGCCTGGACTTCGCGTGGACCAGCAGCGCGAGGCCGGCGAGCGCCGCGCCGTATCCCACGTCGCCGAGCATCATGCCGAAGATCAGCGGGAAGAACACCGCCACGAACGGCGTGGGATCGATCGTGCCATATCGGGGCAGCGGGAGCAGCGCGATGAGCTTCTCGAATGGCCGGAACAGCCGCGGGTTGGAGAGCACCACCGGGGCGTCCTCCTCGCCCCATTCCTCGCGCGCCACCGTTTCCACGATCACCGATGGGCCGGCCGCGTCGGCCACGCTGCGCGTGAGTTCGGGCACGCCGCGCTCGGGGAGCCACCCCTCGATGGCGAACGCGAATCGCGTCATCGCGGCGCGTTCGTGCGCCGCGGCGGCGGCCAGCCAGTCGTCGATCGCGGCGCGCGCGCGCCGCAGATCGGGGCCGCGCTCCGCCGCCAGCGTCCGGCGGTCCCGCTCGCACCCGTCCAGCTCGACGGGGATCTCGAACAGCCGCGCGAGCATCTTGGGCACCGCCTGCTCGAGCGGAAGGTCGCGGTACCCCTCGGGGAGCGGCACCTCGGGCACGCGGGCCTCGGCCAGCCGCGCGTCGAGCCGCGCGCTGAATTCCCGGGGCAGCACGAGCAGTATGGCCACGTCGCCCCCCGGGAGATCGTGCGAGGTCATGGTAAATTCGCCGTCGAGCTGCTCGCGCAACGCCTCGGCCAGCGCGGTGACCGTGCCACGCGCCGACGCCGGCACGACCACGGCGTGGCTCGTGAGGCGCGGGGCGTCGGCAACTTTTCTGACCGCCGGCAAAATCGCCGACAGGAAATCGCGATAGCGGGTAATCAGCGCGCGTTCCTCGCCGAGCGCGGTCACGCGCGTGCGCAGAGCGCGCGCGTCGCGCGCCGTGCGGTTGGCCAGCCGCGCCCAGCGGGCGAAGTCGTCGGTGGTTGCCGGCGGGCCGAGCGGCGCGGACCCCTCGGCGTCGAGCAGCCGGAGGCCTTCGTCCACCTCGTCGCGCACGCGCTGCAGCTGGGCGCGGCGGCGCTGGATATCGGGCTCCAGGCGCGCCGGCTCGATGCCGGCGCGCGCGGGCGCTTCGGCCAGCTGGAGCTGGCCGAAGTCCTGCACCGCGCCAAGGGCGGCGTCGAACCGGTCCTTTGGTCCGAGCACCCGCACCTTGGCCATCGGGACGATCATGGCGCCGCGGCGGCGGGCGCGACGATGGCGGCGAGGCGCTCGGCGATCTCGGCGATGCGCGCGTCGTCGGCGTCGGCGTACAGCCGGCGCCGGCGTTCGGCTTCGTCGTTCACGCGCCGGGCGTCGGCGGTGCGCTGCTCGGCGGCCTGGAGATCGAGCAGCCGCAGCATCTCCTGCAATTCGCGCTCGGCGCGTTCGTCGGAGGCGCGCGCGGCGGCGTGTGCCTCGCGCACGAGGCGCTCGGCCTCGCGCTCCGCCTCCTGCAGCGTGGCGGTTACCGCGCGCTCGGCCTCGAGCAATGCGTCGAGCGCCGACGGATCGGCCGCGGCCGCGTGGGTCTTCCTTCTGGTGGTGAACATGCGCCCGTTCTCCTGCCGGCCGCTCGTGGCTTGGCGGCCGCGCGACACCTGTAGTAACGTGATCGGGGTGGGGTGGAGGGATCGGGCGTGTACCGGGCGAGCGTCGGGGAATCGCCGACCGCGAACGCCGCGGCGCGCGGCGAGGTTGCGGGCCGAACGCATCGAGCGAGGAACGAGATGGCGACGTCGGTGGCGCCTACGCGGCGCGACGTGTGGGTGGGCATGCTGCTCTATCCGGCGCACACGCTGCCCACGGCGGCCGCGCCGGTGCTGGTGGCGTGCGGGCTGGCGTGGCACACGGGGCACTTCGCGCCCGGCGCCGCGGCGCTCGCGTTTCTGGCCGGATGGCTGATCCAGCTCGGCGGCGTGATCACCGACAACTATTTCAACCTGTCGCGCCACGCCGACGATGCGGAGCACGCGGCGTTCGTGGCGGCCCTGCGCGCGGGGGTGGTGGCGCTGGGCGAGCTGCGGCTGGCAATTGTGGCCTGCTACGGCGCGGCGCTCCTCGCGGCCTATCCGCTCATCCGGACGGGCGGATGGATGGTGCTGGCGTTCGGCGCCGTGTGCGTGGCGGCAAGCCTGGCGTATTCCGCCGGCCCGTACCCGCTGGGCGACCATGCCCTGGGCGACCCGCTGTTCTTCCTCTTCTTCGGCGTGGCGTCGGTGGGTGGCGCGTACTACGTGCAGGTGGCGGCGGGGCAGGGGGCGCCGCCGGGATTTCAGTTGATCCCCGACGCCCTCACCACGGCGGCCCTTCTGGCCAGCCTGCCGATGGCCGCCCTGATCACCGACATCCTGGTCATCGACAATATTAGAGATTTAGAATACGACCGCGGCAAGGGCGAACGCACGCTGGCCGTGGTGCTGGGGCCGGCGTGGAGCCGCGCCGAGTACGTCGCCCTGCTGGCGCTCGCGTACGCCGTGCCCGTGTGGCTGTGGCGGCGCGGCGGCTTCGGCCTCCAGGTGATGCTCCCCTGGCTCTCGCTCCCGATGGCCGTGCGCGTGACCCGCGAGCTGTACCAGCGCCAGACGCACGACGCGCTCATTCCCATGACCCCGCGCGCGGGGCGCGTGGCGCTGGCGTTCGGCGCGCTGTTCGCACTCGGCCTCGCGCTGTAGCGCCCGCCGCGGGGCGTCATCCGCGCCCCTCGAACGCCGCGGCGCGCTTGCCGAAGAAGGCGTTCAGCCCCTCGGCGAAGTCGGCGCCGTCGGCCGAGCGCGTCAGGTGCTGCAGCTCCTCGTCCAGATGGTAGTCGAGCTGCTCGACGCCCGCCGCCTGGTTGATGAGACTCTTGGCCACCGCGTACGACGCCGTGGGGCCCGCGGCGATGCGCTGCGCGATCTCCATGACCCGCGCATCAAATTCCCCGCGCGGGAACACGTCGTTGACGAGACGCATCTCGCGCGCCTCGGCGGCCGTGAGACGCGGATTCAGGAGCACGAGCTGCATCGCCGTGCGCAGCCCCACCAGGCGCGGCAGGAAGAACGTGGAACTCTCGGCGCCCGTGAGGCCCGTCTTGTGATACGCCCACTCGAACGTCGCGTCGTCGGAGGCGAACACGAGATCGCACGCCATCGCCAGGCCGAATCCCCCGGCCGCGGCCACGCCGTCCACCGCCGCGATGAACGGCTTGGGGGCCCGCTTGATCTCCGAGATCGTGCTATGCAGGTACTCGAGGATTTCCTTGAATCCGTCGCCGAATCCCGGCGAGGCGGCCGTGCCCTCGGGGCGCAGGTAGCCGAAGTCCTCCTGCGACCCCTGCGCCCGGATGTACTTGAGATCCGCCCCGCTGCAGAAGATCCCGTTGGTGCCGCGCACGATCACGCAGCGCACCTCGCGGTCGCGCGCGAGCTGCAGCCCCGCCTTCCGGAAGTCGCGCGCGGTTTCCACGTCCATGGAGTTGAAGCGCTGCGGGCGGTCGATGACGAGCAGCCCCACGGCGCCGTCGCGCTCGATGTGAATGTGTTCCATGGCCATGGCGACTCCTTCAGCAGATGCGCGGCAACAACTCGCCCTCGTACTCCGAGAGCAGGCGCTTGCCGAGGCCGGTGTCGAGCACCACGTCGCCGGGCCGCGTTGCCACGCACTCGCCGATCACCGCCGCGTTCGCGCCCTGCGGGTGCGTGCGCAGCGCGGCGAGCACCGCGTGGACCGTGGCGTCGTCGCCGCGCACGCCGAGCACCGCCTTGCCCTCATTGGCCACGTGCATCGGGTCGAGCCCGAGCATCTCGGCCGCGGCGCGCACTACCGGATTGACCGGCACCAACTCTTCGCGGATCAGCACGCCGACGCGCGACTTCTCCGCCATCTCGTGCAGCGCGCTCGACAGGCCGCCGCGCGTGGGATCCTTCATTGCGACCACCGCGCCGGGACGGGCGCGCAGGGCGTCGCGGATCATGGCGTTGAGCGGCGCCACGTCGGAGGTCAGCTCAGCGTCGATGTGCAGCCGGTGCCGGTGCGCCATGAGCGCCATACCGTGGTCGCCCACGTTGCCGGTGACGATGATGTGGTCGCCCACCCGGAGGCCGTTGTCGCGTACGATCGCGTCGGCCATCGCCACGCCGGTGGTGTTGATCACCACGCCGTCGAGTTCGCCGCGCCCCATGACCTTGGTGTCGCCGGTGACCACCGTGGTGCCCGCCTCGCGGCAGGCGTCGAACATCGACTGTTGCACCCGTTCGAGATCGGGGAAGGTGAACCCCTCCTCGACGATCAGCGCGCAGGTGAGGCCCAGCGGCTCGGTGGCGCCCATCATCGCCAGATCGTTCACCGTGCCCGAGATCGCCAATCGCCCGATGTCCCCTCCAGGGAAGAACGCGGGCTGCACGACGTGCGAATCGGTGGTCACCACCAGCCATCGGTCGCCCACGCGGAGCGCGGCGCCGTCGTCCATGTCGGCGATGCCCACCCCGTCCACGGCGACGTCCACGAAGCCGCGCGTGAGCGTTTCCTGAATGAGCCGGCGCATCGCGCGGCCGCCGGCGCCGTGCTTCATGACGATCGTGGGATCGCGGCGGCCGGAGTGATCGCGCGCCGCCGCGGGGTCGATGACGCTGCTCATAGCTTGGGATGCCCTCCGTACTGGTGCCAGATGCGGCAGGTGCCCTCGCTGCTCACCATGCAGGCGCCGACCGGCGCGTCGGGCACGCACTCCTTGCCGAACAGCGCGCACTTCTCCGGCGACGAGATGCCGGCCATGATGTCGCCGCAGATGCAGCGCTGGGTGAGCGCCGCCGGCGCCTGCGACCAGAGCCGCTTGAGATCGACGCGGAACTGCCGTCGCGCGTCGAAGCGCGCGAACTCGTCGCGCAGTCGCAAGTTGCCGTTGGGCACGTGGGCGATGCCGCGCCAGTTGCCCCCCGTGGTGCGGAACACGCGCCAGAGCTGCTGCTGCGCGATCCGGTTCCCCTCGCGGGTCACGCAGCGGGGAAAGGTGTTGACCACCGCGGGCCGGCCGTCGCGAATCAGTTCCACGAGCTGCGCCAGTCCCGCCAGAATGTCCAGCGGCTCGAAGCCCGCGACGACCACCGGAATGTGATGCCGGTCCACGAACCGCTCGAAGATCCCCCATCCCGTGATCGTCGCTGCGTGGCCGGCGGCCAGGAATCCTTCGATGCGCGTTTCCGGCATCTCGGCGACGATTTCCATGACCGGCGGGATGTACTTGTGCGCCGAGAGGACGAAGAAGTTGGGAGGCGGATCGTCGACGAGGATCGCGGCGGTGGCCACCGCCGTCGTCTCGAACCCGCTGGCAAAGAACACCACCGGCGCCGTCGTGTCGCGTGCGATCTCCACCGCCTGCGCGGCGCTGTACACCACGTCCACCTGTCCGCCCATCGACTGCACCTCGGCGAGCGAGCGCGCCGTGCCCGGCACGCGCAGCATGTCGCCATAGGTCACCACGCGCACCCCGTCCTCGGCGAGCACCACCGCCTCGTCGACTTCCGGGAGGTCGGTGACGCATACCGGGCACCCGGGGCCCATGATCACGTCCAGCCCTTCGGGGAAGGTCTGTCGCAGGCCGAACTTGGCGATCGCCTGTTCGTGGCTGCCGCAGACGTGCATGACCGTGACCGGCGTGCGGCCGATCTGCGCGACCATGTGGCCGATGGCGCCGGCCAGTTCGCGGGCGCGCGCCGGGTCGCGGAATTTGAGCTCGTCCGCGCCGCGCGGCCGAGCGGGCGCGGCCGAACTGCCCGATACGAGATCAGGCATCGGGGCCGCCGGCGCTCGCGCGCGTCGCGTCGATCTCGCCGCGCACGTCGGCGGCCATGATATCGTGCTCGGCCTCGTGCAGCAGCAGTTCGTAGAGGGCGAGCGTTTCCTCGATTTCATGCGGCGGGATGCGCCGGATGGCGAACCCGACGTGATTGAGGACGTAGTCGCCCGGCTGCACGGGCTCGTCGATGATGTCGAGCCGCGTCTCGCGGCGGACGCCGAAGAAGTCCACCTGCGCGATCTGGCCGTTCACTTCGAGCACGCGGCCGGGCACCCCGAGGCACATCGCTCCTCCCTGTGCGGAGCGGACCCGAGGGCCCGCGGTCTACGGGCCAACCTGTGAGGCGCCCCTGCCGCCGTCAGTCAGGGGGACGGGGCGGACTTGTGCGGGAATCCCGCACGGGCGGCGCCGATCCCGGATCGGTTCCGGATTGCACTACACGCACGTTCGGAATGTGCCCGACCCAATCTCCGGTTTCCGCTGACGCAGATGCGGTCCTGGAGCGGAGAGTTTTGCCATCGACGCATGAAACGAATGAATGAAGGGGGCGAGGGCCCCACGCGCAGCGGATATCACCGTACTCCTCTTGAGCGCGCCCCGCGGGCGCGGAGAGCACATACATGAAATCGTTCAGCGGGCAGGTTCTGGGGCGGCTGACCGCACTGGCCATCGGCGTGGTGGTCGCCTCATCGTGCAGCAGTGACAAGATCACGTCCAAGCCCGACGTGAGCTTGACCACTCCGCCGGCGGCCGCCGGCAACTTCGTCGGCTACACCGACACCCTCACCAAGCAGACCGTCTGCGGCAATTGCCACGTGGACAAGCAGCTCGCGTGGGAATCCACGAAGCACGCCAATGCGTGGGCGGATCTGCAGGCCAACTCCCATGCAAATGCGTCGTGCGAACCCTGTCATACAGTGAGTTCGAACGGCAACGGCACCACCGACACGCAGGTCGGCTGGGTCTCGACCAAGGATTCACGCTACAAGGACGTGCAGTGCGAGAGCTGCCACGGCCCAGGGCAGGATCACGTGACGTCGCCCACGCTGGCCAACCGGCCGCTGGCCTCGATCGCGGTGGACACCGGCGCTCAGTTCGGCGCGGGCTGCGGCGAGTGCCACACCGGCACGCACCACGGCTTCGCCGACGAGTGGCTGCAGTCGGCGCATGCCAAGACGCAGGAAGCGCACGCCCTCGGCAATGCCGCCTGCGTGGGCTGCCACGTCGGGCAGGACGCGCTCCTCGCGTGGGGCGTGACCACCAACTACAAGGAAGCGAGCCAGGAAGGCACGAACCCGATGCCGGTCACCTGCGCGGTTTGCCATGACCCGCACGGGGGACCGAACGCCGGCCAGCTCCGCTTCCGGATCGACGTGGCCGACACGACGGCCAACCTGTGCATGAAGTGCCACCAGCGCGACAACCGCGCCAAGGCGCCCCTCAGCAAGTACGGCCCGATGGCGCCCGAAGGCCCGGTGCTCATCGGCCAGGCCGGCTGGTTCCCGCCGAGCTATACGGGTTCCACGAACATCGTAGGCACCCACGGCTCGTCGACGAACAAGGATCTGTGCGTGACCTGCCACATGGGCACCACGACGGTGACCGATTCCGCCGGCGGGTTCGTGGACAACTATCACGGGCACACGTTCGCCGCGGCCCCGTGCCTCGACGCCAAGGGCGTCCCCACCGCCTCCGGCGACTGCGACATCTCGCAGCGTTCGTTCGCGGCGTGCGCCACGAGCGGCTGCCACGGCAGTCCGGCCGCTGCCCGCTCGGCGATGACCGCCGTGGAGCAGCGGATCGCACTGCTCGACTCGGCGCTCAACAGCCAGCTCGTCAAGATTCCGGCGAGTGAATTCTCAAAGACGACCATGAACACGGCTATCGGCGCCAAGTTCAATCTGCAGCTCGCGGAAAAGGCGGGGAGCGCGATTCACAATCCGTTCCTGATCGAGACGCTGCTCACCTCGAGCATCCAGCAGGTGCAAAAGGACTACGGCTTCGCGCCGACGTTCAACGTGGATCTGCGGAACATTCTCCCGGAGACCGCGAAGCAGTACCGGTAGCTGGCGCCACACCACACCCGTGGGGGTGCTGGGCGGGGGGGACGAGGCCTGAGGCCTCGTTCCCCCCGTTCGGCGTTGTGTAACGAGGGGACCCATATGACCGGCAAGGCGTTGCGCTTC
>JAGWRB010000034.1 GCA_028876725.1 Gemmatimonadota bacterium | reverse complement strand
TCCATTCCCGTGTTCCACGACGATCAGCACGGGACGGCGATCATCTCCGGAGCGGCGCTGCTCAACGCGCTCGAGATCCTGGACAAGGACATCGCCACGGTGCGGGTGGTGTTCTCCGGCGCCGGCGCGGCGGCGATCGCCAGCGCCGAGCATTACGTGCGCCTGGGCGTCAAGCGCGAGCACATCTTGATGTGCGATCGCAAGGGCGTGATCCACGCCGACCGCGACGCCAAGGATCTCGATCCGTACAAGGCGCGATTCGCCGCCAGGACCGCGCTCCGCACGCTCGCCGAAGCGCTCGACGGCGCCGACGTGTTCGTGGGGCTGTCGGCCGCCGGCGCCGTGACGCCGGAGATGATCGCGACGATGGCGCCGCGCCCGATCGTGTTCGCGCTGGCCAATCCGGTGCCCGAGATCCTGCCCGAGGAGGTGCGCTCGGTGCGCGACGACGCGATCATCGCCACCGGCCGTAGCGACTATCCCAACCAGGTGAACAACGTCCTCGGCTTCCCGTTCATCTTCCGCGGCGCGCTCGACGTGCGGGCCACGGAGATCAATGAGGAAATGAAGATGGCGGCCACGCGCGCGCTCGCGTCGCTGGCCAAGCAGGACGTGCCCGACAACGTGGCCGCGCTGTACGGCCTGCAGGACGTCAAGTTCGGCCCCGAGTACCTGATCCCCTTCCCCTTCGACCATCGGGCGCTGCTCTGGGTGGCGCCGGCCGTGGCCTGGGCCGCGGTGGCCAGCGGCGTGGCCCGCGAGTTCGTGGAAGTGGAGATCTACCGGGAGCAGCTCGAGGCGCGTCTCGGCCGCGCACGCGGCATCATGCGCGGGCTCATCAACCGCGCCATCCAGCAGCCCAAGCGCGTGGTGTTCCCCGAGGGCGAGGAGCCCAAGGTCATCCGCGCCGCGTCGATCCTCGTCGACGACGGCATCGCCCAGCCGGTGCTGCTCGGCAACCGCGCGGTGATCGAGCACGCGGCGGCGCAGATGAACGTGTCGCTCGAGGACGTGACGATCGAGGATCCGGCGACCTCCGCCAACCGCGAGGAGTACGCGCACTTCCTCTGGCAGCGCCGCCAGCGCAAGGGGCTGTCGCTCGACGAGGCCCGGCGCCGGCTGTACAACGGCAATTATTACGGTTCTTGTATGGTCGCGCGCGGCGACGCCGACGCCCTGGTGTCAGGGGTGAACCTGCACTACCCGGAGACCATCCGGCCGGCCCTGCAGGTGATCGGCGCCCACCCCAAGGCGGGGATCGTGAGCGGCATGTACATGCTCGTCTTCCCCAAGCACGTCGTCTTCTGCGCCGACACGACGGTCAACTTCGACCCCACCGCCGAGCAGCTCGCGCAGATCGGATACGCGGCCAGCCGCATCACCCGCACCATGGGCATCACGCCGCGCATCGCCATGCTGTCGTTCTCCAACTTCGGTTCGGTGCGCACGCCCGACACCGAGAAGATGGCGCGCGCCGCGCAGCTCCTGCGCGAACGCGATCCGTCGCTCATGGTCGACGGCGACATGCAGGCCGACACCGCGCTCGACATGAACATCATGGAGCGCGACTACCCGTTCAGCGCGCTCACCGAATCGGCGAACGTGCTCATCTTCCCCAACCTCGGCGCCGGCAACATCGCCTACAAGCTGCTGATCCACCTGGGCGGCGCCGCGGCGATCGGCCCGATTCTGGTCGGCATGCGCCGCCCCGTGCACGTGCTGGAGCGCGGCGCCGAAGTGCAGGACATCGTGAACATGGCCGCGGTCGCCGTGGTCGACGCGCAGGAACGCGCACGCGCCGGATCCTCCGACCGGGGCGCCGGCGCGCCTCCCCAGACGATCTTCTCGAGGCTCTAGCATGGCAACTCAGTCGACGCCGGCCGCCGGTCAGGGGCTCGACGCCCAGGGACTGTCCCCCAATGGCACGGTGCACTGGAATCTGGTCGCGCCGCAGCTCATCCAGCGCGCCATCGAGCGCGGCGAGGGCACGCTCGCCGACATGGGACCGTTCTGCGCCGTCACCACCCCGCACACCGGCCGCTCCCCCAAGGACAAGTTCATCGTACGCGAACCGTCCGCGGAGCACGACGTCGACTGGGGCAAGGTCAACCAGCCCCTCGCCCCCGCCCACTTCGACACGCTCCTCGCCGACGTGCGCGAGTACCTCGACGCGCGCGACGAGCTGTTCGTGCAGGATCTGTACTGCGGCGCCGATCCCGCCTACCGCCTCAGCGTGCGCTACGTGTCCCCCAACGCGTGGCACATGGCGTTCGTGCGGAACATGTTCATCCGCCCGGACCTCGCCCACCTCGCCAGCTTCGCACCGAACTTCACGGTGCTCCACGCCCCCGAGTTCGAGGCCGACCCGGCCCGGCACGGCACGCGCACCGGCACGTTCATCGTCCTCAATCTCGCCCGGCGCATGATCCTCATCGGCGGCACGCGCTACGCCGGCGAGCTCAAGAAGGCGATGTTCACGGTGATGAACTACTACATGCCCAAGACGGGCGTGCTCTCCATGCACTGCTCGGCGAACATCGGGCACGGCGGCGACACGGCGCTCTTCTTCGGCCTCTCCGGCACCGGCAAGACGACGCTCTCCGCCGATCCGCACCGCGACCTCATCGGCGACGACGAGCACGGCTGGTCGCCCGAGGGCGTGTTCAACTACGAAGGCGGCTGCTACGCCAAATGCATCAACCTGTCGGCCGAGGGCGAGCCGGACATCTATGCCACGACGCAGATGTTCGGCACGATCCTCGAGAACGTGGTGCTCGACCCGGCGACGTCGAAGGTGAAGTTCGAGGACCAGTCGATCACCGAGAACACGCGCGCCTCGTACCCGCTGTCGTACATCCGCAACCACGTCCCGTCGGGACGCGGCGGCCATCCGAAGAACGTGGTGTTCCTCTGCGCCGACGCGTTCGGCGTCGTGCCCCCGGTGGCGCGCCTCACCCGCGAGCAGGCGATGTACTACTTCCTCTCGGGCTACACGGCCAAGGTCGCGGGCACCGAGCGCGGCGTCACCGAGCCGCAGGCCACCTTCTCGGCGTGCTTCGGCGCCGTGTTCCTCGTGTGGCACCCCACCAAGTACGCGGAAATGCTCGGCGAACTGCTGCGCACGCACGACAGCACGGTGTGGCTGGTGAACACCGGCTGGACGGGCGGCCCCGCCGGCGTGGGCTCGCGCATGAAGCTCGGCTACACGCGCGCCATGGTGCAGGCGCTGCTCCGTGGCGATCTCAATACCGTGCCCACCGAAACGGATCCCGTGTTCGGCCTTCACGTCCCCACCGCCATCCCCGGCGTGCCCTCCGAAGTCCTCCGCCCCCGCGAAACGTGGAAGGACAAGGCGGCCTACGACGCGCAGGCACGAAAGCTGGCGGGGATGTTCAATGAGAATTTCCAGCAGTTCGCGGGAAAGGTGGAAGAAGCGGTACGGAACGCAGGGCCGAAAACGGCGAATTGAGAAACGGCGTCACTGAAGAACGGCGCACGGCCGAAACCACGCAGTACCGGTCCCACGCAGGACCGAAACTACGCAGGACCGAAACCACGACACGACGAAACGGCGTGACCAGCGACGGCGGTAACTTCTCGCACGTGTTGGGGCCGCCGGCGGTATCGACGGCTGTCCGCCATCCGCTTTTCGTCCTGAACTGTCAACTGTCGTCTGTCGTCTCCGCTCGGTAAACTGTGCGCTGCTTTCTGTAGGCTGTTGGCTGCAGTCTGTTGGCTGTAGTCAGTTGGCTGTTGTCAGTAGTTCGCAGTTTTTAGTTCGCAGTTGCCGGTTACGCTCGTTTGTCGTTTCGTAGTTTCGGTCCTGCGTCGTTTCGGCCGTGCGTCGTCTCGGCCCTGCGTAGTTTCGGCCG
>JAGWRB010000033.1 GCA_028876725.1 Gemmatimonadota bacterium | reverse complement strand
CTGGCCCAGGACGCGGCGCTTCACGGGGACGAGAACGCGGTGGTGATCGAGGAGCAGGCCGACCGTCTGTCGCGCCTCGTCAACGACCTGCTCGATCTCTCGCGCATCAAGGGCGGCACCTTCACCACCACCGCGGAGCTCAACTCGGCGGAAGACGTGATCGGGGCCGTGGCGCGCCAGTTCGCCGGCGTGCCGCGCGGCCGACAGCTCATGACCGCCGTCGATCTGTCGCAGCCGGCGCTGTTCGGAATGTTCGACTTCGTGCACACGCTGCGCATTCTCAGCAACCTCGTGGAGAACGCGCTGCGCTATGCGCCCAAGGGCTCCGAGGTGGAGCTCAAGGCCACGCGCGAGGGGGAGCGGCTGCGGTTCTCGGTGGCCGATCGCGGCCCTGGCGTGCCGGCGAGCGAGCTGGAGCAGATCTTCGAGCCCTTCTACCGGCCGCCCACGTCGGCCAACGACGGCGGGGCGGGTCTCGGCCTCTCCATTGCGCAGCGGCTGGCGCAGGCGCAGGGGGGCGTGGTGGAGTACGCACCGCGCCTGGGGGGCGGAAGCGTGTTCTCGCTGCTGTTGCCGGCCTGCGATCCCGACTGACGCGCCGGCAGGCTACAACGTGGCGTGCCGGCTCCCCTCGGGAACCGGATCTTCGCCCATCAGGGGCGGCGCGCCGTCTTCGATCCCGGCCGCCTGCACCCACGCTTGCAGCAGTTCCGCGAGCGTGCGCCGTTCCTGCGCCGTGAGCGCGCGCGCCCCGCGCAGGAGTTTCACCTGGACGGTGGTGGGAGCGCCCGCCAGCACCTCGCGCCCGCGGTCGGTGAGCGAGAGCTCGATCCGGCGGCGGTCCGCATCCGACGCGGTGCGCGACACGTACCCGTGATCCACCAGCCGCCGCACGACCACCGATACGGAACTCTGATGGGTGGCGGTGCGCTCCGCCAGCTCGTTCAGCGAGTGCGCGGGCTTCTCGGCGAGTTGCTGCAGCACGAACAACTGCGCGCCGCTCATGCCCATCTTGCTCTCGATCATGCGCGACGAGACCCGCAGGGCCCGCACGATGGATCGGATGGCGTTCATGGACGCCGTGATCTGTTCGATTTCGTCGTTCGTCATCGGCAGCGGCCAGTTGGGGGCTACGTTCGCGAACACCGCACACAAATGTTCGAGCATTCGCGTGGCACTCTGAGACTAATACGGGCCACAAGTGATTCCCGTTGGGGACCCGCACATCGGGTCGCGTCGAACGCCAGCCGCCCAGGGGGCGGGGTCTCAATGCCGCACTTCAACGGTCTTCTCCGTGCGCGCCAGGTTCCGGGCGGGTCCCCGAACCTCCAGCCGGATCCGGTACGTCCCGCCATCCAGTCGCGACAGGTCGACCGCCACCGCCCGCGCCGAAACCCCGGCGTCGAACCGCGCCACGTCGCGCCACCGAAGGGAGATCGGCGCGTCCCGCCCGCCCAGGTGCAGCGCCCACCTGGCGCGCTCCCACCAACGGGCGCCGGTTCGCTCCACGGTGAGGGAGACGTCCAGCGGCATCGCCTCGCCCGGGGGCCCATACACTTCCCAGAACAGGCCGAGAGGCAGCCGTGCGGCCGCGGCCACCCGCGCCACCGCCAGCGCAGCGGCGGCGGGCAGGGATTGCGGCAGCGAATCGCCGGCCGGGCGGAACATTAGCATATCCGACAAACGCAACGCTCCGGTGTCCGCCGGGGGCGCAACCGCGGTGCGGAGGCGCGCCGCGGCGCGCGCGCTGTCGTCGAACAGCTCCACGCTCACGATCGTCGGCCGCCGCGGGATCACGACGGCGAGCGCCCCGGCACGGCGGGCCGCCGAATCGACGCGCATGAACCGTTGCCGTTCGTCGGGCATGGCGACGACCGCCGCGCGCAGAACCGGGGCGGTGAACGTCGTATCGCGCGACGCATCGTACGCCGCCACCAGCACCGCGGAATCGCCGCGGACAAAGCGGGAGAGGGCAACGGCCAGCGTGTCGATGGATATCGCGTACGCCGGCGCGTATCGGGAGCGCGCGCGGCCGGCCCGCAGATCCCAGTCGCCGGGCGTCGCGGCAAAGGCCGAATCGAGCAGCCGTCCGTTGGGGAAGAAGGCGAAGCTCGGCTGCGGGTCGTGCCCCATGATCGAATAGTTGGGGTCGGCTTCCACCGCGGGGCGCACGCGCTCGAACCACCGCGGCCATCCGTACCGCAGGATCAGCTCCTCGATGTCGTCGGCCCAGCTCGACACTTCCGGCCACACCGAGGTGGACGCGATCCGAATCATGGTGCGCCGCGCGAAGTGCTCGGTGCGGCGATCGTTGGCGTCCATCGAGTAGAACGGTTGCGCCAGCCACCACAACCGGGAATCGAGCGCGGCGCGCGCGTCGCAGCCGGTGTGTTCGGACCGCCTTGCCGCGGCGCCATCGAGCAACGGCGTGAGATCCAGCCAGCGGCACCGCGTGCGCTCGGGCATTTCGGCCAGCGCGGCGTCGAACGCCGAGCTCGCCGCCGCGAACCGTCCGCTCACGTGCAGCGCCAGCCCCCTCAGGGCATCGCACCACCAGGCCTCGGCCCCGCAGGGCGTGAGCGCGGCGAGCGCGGAATCGGGGGATCCGGCCTCGAGGTCATAGCGCACGCGCTGGCCCGCAACCCAGCCGTCGGCCGGCGCCACGCGGCCGGCGCTGTCGAGTACGGCCAGCAAGTCCCGTCGGGCGCGCGCGATGACCGGGGGATCCGGCGGCGCATGCTCCACGGTTTCGCCGTGCCAGTAGCAGAACCGCCCGATGCGCTCGTCGCAGTGCCCGCTCCCGCCTCCGGCGATCCACGGAAGGTGCGTGCGCCGCGTCCATTCGTAGTCGCGCTGCGCCCGATGCGCCGCGCGCACGAGGCGTGCGGAATCGGCGGCGCGTTGCGCGGGCAATGGCACGGCGAGCGGCGCGAGGGCAACCGCCGCGCCGAGTGTTTGCCGCCAGGGGAACCAGCCGCGTCGCATCGCGCGTCCTCCATGCGCATCGGGCCTGTCACGCGATATAATAGACGAGACGCGTCGCCGCTGATACGTTCCTCGCATGCGCCCTCTGGCGCGAGCCCGCCACCGCCCGCCCACGTGACGTCTCTTCCGCAGTCTTCCCACGACAGCCGATTTCGCGGCGCCATGGCCGCGAGCCTCGACCCCATCGCGCTCTTCGAGGCGGTGCGCGATGCCGGCGGCGCGATCGTGGACTTTCGCTGCATGGACCTGAACGAACGCGCCGAGCAGTTCCTGGGCCGTCCGCGCGACGTCCTCCTGGGCGCGCTGATCTCGGAAGCGCTGCCGCGGTCGCGCGAAGTGGGATTCATCGATCGCTGCGTGTCGGTGGTGGGCGACGGCGAACCCGTGGAGATCGAGGAGCGGGTGAACGACCCCGCCGTGGGCGTGCGGTGGGTGCGCTATCGCATCGCGCGGGTGGACGACGGCGTGGCCATCGCCGTGCGCGACATCACCGACCGCAAATTCGACGAGGAGTCGCTGCGCGTGGGCGAGGAGCGCTTCCGCCTGCTCGTGGAGACCGCGTCCGACGGCATCTATCGCATCGACCCGCGCGGGATCTTCATCTACGCCAACCCGGTGGCCGGGCGCGTCCTCGGCGTGGGCGACGAGGGGCTCGTGGGGCGCACCTACCTCGACTTCGTGCGCCCCGACTACCGCGTCGAAGGCATCGAGCTCTACACGCGGCAGATCAAGAACCACACGCCGGTCACCTACTGGGAATTTCCCGCGCTGCGCGCCGACGGACGGGAAGTGTGGGTGGGGCAGAATGTGCAGATCGAGGTGCAGGACGGGCGGGTGACCTCGCTGTACGCGGTCGCTCGCGACATCACGGCCCGCCGCTACGCCGAAAATGCGCTGCGCGAGAGCGAGGAGCGCTACCGCTTTCTGGCCGAGCACTCGCGTGACATGCTGGCCCGTCTCGATCCGGGCGGCCGGTTCGTGTACGTGTCCCCGGCCTGCCGCGCCATGCTGGGCGTGGAGCCCGAGCAGCTGCTGGACACGCCGTTCGCCGATCTCTGCGAGGCCGAAGACGCCGACGCCGTGCGCGCCGCCCACGAGCGGTTGCGCGACGCGCGCGACGCCGAGATCACGAGCACGCGCATGCGGCACGCCGACGGCCGCGAGGTGTGGTGCGAGACCACGCATCAGGCCATCGTCGACGCCGAGTCGGGCAATGTTACGGGATTCTTAATAGTCGCGCGCGACGTCACCGAACGCCGGCGGCTGGAAGAGGAGCTCCGTCACGTGCAGAAGATGGAGGCGGTGGGGCAGCTCGCCGGGGGCGTGGCGCACGACTTCAACAACCTGCTCACCGCCATCCGCGGGTTCTCCGACGTGCTCTTCCAGAGCATCCGCGCCGACGATCCGCGGCGCGGCGACGTCCTGGAGATCTGCAAGGCCACCGACCGCGCGGCCACGCTCACCCGCCAGCTCCTGGCCTTCAGCCGGCGCCAGGTCATGCGGCCGGAGCCGCTCAATCTCAACACGGTGGTCACCGACCTGGCCCGCATCCTCCAGCGCCTCCTCGGCGAGGGCGTCACCGTCTCCACGCGCCTCGACGAAGACCTCGCCATCGTGCGCGCCGATCCCGGCCAGATGGAGCAGGTGTTGCTCAACCTGGCGCTCAACGCGCGCGACGCCATGGCGCCCGCCGGCGGCACGCTCCGCATCGAGACGGCGAACGTCGACATGCCGGCCGCGCCCGATTCGCGCCACGCCCCCGGGCGATATGCGGTGCTCCGCGTCTCCGACACCGGCGTCGGCATGACGGCCGAAGTGCGCGATCGGCTGTTCGAGCCCTTCTTCACCACCAAGGAGCGCGGGCGCGGCACCGGCCTCGGGCTTTCCATGGTCTACGGCATCGTGACGCAGAGCGGCGGCTTCATCACCGTGGACAGCACGCCGGGGCAGGGCGCCACGCTGGCCATTCACCTGCCCGCTGCCGGCACCGGGGCCGACACGGCGCGGCGCCCCGCATCGCGCGCGCGCACGGTCCCGGCGGCGGGCGGGACGATTCTCATTGCCGAAGACAGCGAAGGGGTGCGCATGCTCGCCGAGCGCATCCTGCGCGACGAGGGCTACACGGTGCTCGCCGCGCGCGACGGCGTCGAGGCACTCGAAGTGGCCCGCGCCCACGAAGGCACCATCGACCTGCTCCTCACCGACGTGATGATGCCGCGCATGAACGGCGGCGAGCTGGCGCGCGCCTTCGCCGCCGAGCGTCCCGATACGCTCGTCGCCATCATGTCGGGGTACATGGACGAGCATGCGCTGCGGCGCACGCTCGACAACCCCGAGACGCCAATTCTCCAGAAGCCGTTCAGCGGCGCCACGCTGGTCGAACGCGTGCGCGCAATCCTGCAGCAGCCGGCCACGCGCTGAGCGGCGGCGCGCGCGGCCCGGCGGCGCGCGCGGCCCGGCGGCGCGTTACCGAAT
>JAGWRB010000032.1 GCA_028876725.1 Gemmatimonadota bacterium | reverse complement strand
GAGCACTTCTCGGCGGCCATTCTGTATTTACTAATGGGCGCCGTGGGGCTCGTGATCGTCGCCCCGCACCTCGCGCGCGGCGACTTCCTCGCGCCGGGCGTGGCCGGCGTCACGCACCTCTTCACCCTCGGCTGGCTCACGCTCACCATCTTCGGCGCGCTGAGCCAGCTCCTCCCCGTGGCCCTCGGCGCGCCGCTCTACTCCGTGCGGCTGGGGCACGCCGCCTTCTGGACACTGGCGCCCGGCATCGCCCTGTTCGCGGCCGGCGTGGCGTTCACCGTCACGCCCCTGCTCGCCGGCGGCGTGGTGCTCGTCGCCACGGGCATCGTGCTGCAGGTCGTGAACGTCGCCGTGACGCTGTCGCGCGGCCGCACGCGCGACGTGACGTGGGGCGGCATCGCCGCGGGCATCACCTTCCTGGCGTCCACGCTCGTGCTGGGCATGACCCTCGCCCACAACCTGCACAGCGGATTCATTGCCGCCGCGCGCATCCGCGTGCTCGCCGCGCACCTGCACGTAGCGCTCGTGGGGTGGGCTCTCGTCGTGATCGTGGGCGTGGCCAATCGATTGCTCCCCATGTTCCTGCTCGCGCACGGCGCCCGCACGCAGTGGAGCCGGCGCGCGCTCGCCCTGCTCTGCGCGGGCGTCCCGCTGCTCGCGGCGGGACTCCTGGGCGGCTGGACCATCGTGGCGTGGGCGGGCGCGATCGCCGTTGAGGCGGGGCTCGCGTCGTTCCTCTGGCAGGCGTTCGCCTTCTATCGCGCGCGCATGCGGCGGCACCTCGATCCGGGCATGCGCTTCGCGCGCGCGTCCGTCGCGTACTTCCTGCTGGCGGCGGCGCTGGGCCCGGTCGTGCTCGCCCTGGGCGTCGCGCACCCGCGCCTCGGAGAGTCGTACGTCGTCTCGGCCCTGCTCGGCGCGCTGGTGCTGTTCGTGACCGGATTCCTGTACAAGATCGTCCCCCTGCTCGTCTGGACCGCCCGGTTCGGCGGGCGCATCGGCCAGACGGCGCTCCCCACCGCGGCGGACCTGTATTCCGCGCCGGTGGCGCGGGTCCAGCTTGCCGTGAACGCGTCGGCCGTCGCGGTGCTGCTGGCCGGCATTGCGGCGGGCTCGGCGCTCGTCGCGCGCGGCGGCGCGTTGCTCTTCCTGCTCGGCGTGACGCTGTTCGCGTACCAGATGGTGCGCGTGCGCTGGGCAACCCCCGCGGCGTTCTCGGGCACCGGCCCGGGGCGCGCCGCTCCCTCCGTTCAACCTTGAGGTGGTACACCCAATGTCGCCTGCAGCCATCGAACTCGACGTCCGCGTGATCCCGCCGCGCGAGAAGCATCCGTCCATCTTCCGCGCCTTCGACGGGCTCGGGAGCGGCCAGACGCTCCTGCTCATCAACGACCACGATCCGCGCCCCCTGCGCTACCAGCTCGCCGCCGAGCGCCCCGACCAGTTCGACTGGTCGTACGTGGAAGAGGGGCCCGAGACCTGGCGGGTGCGTATCACGCACAAGTAGCCGCCCGCGCGCCCGCGCGCCGGGCCGGGTCCGACCGTCCGAGTCGGCATTCATGCATTAACACAAATTGACGGCGTCCACCGCTGGTGGGCGCCGTCGTATTGTGTGAGCGTTAAGCCATTCCGCGACCTTCCCCCATCCGCGAACCCGGACCATCCGATGATTCACACGATCATTGAGCCCTTCCGCATCAAGACCGTCGAGCCCATCCGCATGACCACGCGCGACGAGCGGCGGCGCTGGCTGGACGACGCGAAGCTCAACGTGTTCAAGCTCGCCGCCGAGCACGTGCTGCTCGACTTCCTCACCGACAGCGGCACGGGCGCCATGAGCGGCAAGCAGTGGGGCGCGATCATGGAAGGCGACGAGAGCTACGCCGGCTCCAAGTCGTTCTTTCGCCTCGAGTCGGTGCTCAAGGACCTCACCGGCTACCGGCACATCATCCCCACGCACCAGGGGCGCGCCGCCGAGCGCATTCTGTTCAGCGTCACGACGAAGAAGGGCGACCTGATCCCCAACAACACGCACTTCGACACCACGCGCGCCAACATCGAGTATCAGGGCGCCGAAGCGGTGGATCTCGTGATCCCCGAAGGGCGGCAGCCGCGCGCGCAGCATCCGTTCAAGGGGAACATCGACCTCGAGCGCGTGGAGGATCTCCTGCGCCGCGAGGGGCATCGCATTCCGTTCGGCATGATGACGCTCACCAACAACAGCGGCGGCGGGCAGCCCGTGAGCCTGGCCAACCTGCGCGCGTACCGCGAACTGCTCATGCGCTACGGCAAGCCGCTCATCCTCGACGTGTGCCGCTACGCCGAAAACTCGATGTTCGTCAAGCTGCGGGAACCGGGCATGCAGAACCGCACCGTGAAGTCCATCGCGCAGGAGATGTTCAGTCTGGCCGACGGCTGCCTGATGAGCGCCAAGAAGGACGGCATGGTGAACATCGGCGGGTTCCTGGCGCTCAACGACAGCGAGTGGGTGGAAGCGGCGAAGACCCTGCTCATTCTCACCGAGGGATTCCCCACCTACGGCGGCCTCGCCGGCCGCGACCTCGAAGCACTGGCCGTGGGCATGGAAGAAGGGCTCAACGAGGACTACCTCCGCTACCGCCTGCGCACGGTGGAGTACATGGGAGAGAAAATGAAGGCGGCAGGCGTGGCGATCGTGGAACCCACCGGCGGGCACGCGGTGTATCTGGACGCGCGCGATTTCCTGCCGCAAATCCCGCAGGAGCAGTACCCGGCGTGGAGTCTGTGCAACGCGCTCTATCTCGAGGCCGGCATTCGCGGCGTGGAGATCGGGTCGGTGATGTTCGGCAAGCGGAACGACGACGGCACCGAGAGCTACCACGCCATGGAGCTGGTGCGGCTGGCGTTCCCGCGCCGGATGTACACGCAGAGCCACTTCGACTACGCCGCCGAGGCAATCTGCGAGCTCAAGGCCCGGGCGCATGACGTGCGCGGCGTGAAGATGGTCAAGCAGGCCCGCTACCTCCGGCACTTCACCGCGGAATTCGCCTACGCCTGAAATCGTCCGCCGCACGCCGGCCACCCCCCCGCGCGCCGACGCGCCCCGCGCGTCGTCGGCCGTCATCGACGTCGCCTACCTCGACGCCGACGCCGCGCTCGCGGCGCTGGACACCTCGCGCGCCGGCATCACCGACGCCGAAGCGGCCGAGCGGCTGGAGCGCGTGGGCCCCAACGAGGTCGCGCACGAAAAGCCGCCTACCTGGTACGCGGAGCTGGCGCGCGCCTTTGCCAACCCGTTCAACGTCCTGCTCACCACGCTCGCCGCCGTCTCGGGCGCCACCGGCGATCGCGAGGGCGCGGCGGTGATCGGCGTGATGGTGGTGTTCAGCACCTCTCTGCGCTTCGTGCAGGAATACCGCTCCAACAAATCGGCCCAGGCGCTGCATGCCCTGGTGCGCACGAGCGCCACGGTGGAGCGCGCCGCCGACGAGACGCCGCTCGAGGGGACGCCGTCGGTGCGCCGCCGCGAAATTCCGATGCGCGAGCTCGTGCCCGGCGACATCGTCTATCTCTCGGCGGGCGACATGATCCCCGCCGACGTGCGCCTGCTGACGGCCAAGGATCTGTTCGTCGGGCAGTCGGCGCTCACCGGCGAGGCGCTGCCGGTGGAGAAGCTCGATCGCGCGCCGCGCCCCGACGCGCCGCCGGCGGTCACCGACATTCCCAGCATCTGCCTCATGGGAACGAGCGTCGTGAGCGGCACGGCCACGGCCGTCGTCGTCACCACGGGGCCGAACACGGCGTTCGGCGGCCTCGCGCGGCGCCTCGTGAGCCGGCGCGCCGAAACGGCGTTCGACGTCGGCGTGCGGCGCGTGAGCTGGCTGTTCATCCGATTCATCGCCGTGATGGTGCCCGTGGTCATCGCCATCAACGGGTTCAGCAAGCACAGCTGGCTCGAAGCGGTGCTGTTCGGGCTGGCCGTGGCCGTGGGGCTCACCCCCGAGATGCTGCCGATGATCGTGACCACGAATCTTGCCAAGGGCGCGGTCACCATGGCCCGGCACAAGACCATCGTGAAGCGGCTGAACGCCATTCAGAACTTCGGCGCCATGGACGTGCTGTGCACCGACAAGACCGGCACGCTCACGCAGGACAAGGTCGTGCTGGAGCAGCACGTGAACGTGGTGGGCGAGGAAGACGAGTTCGTGCTCGCGCTCGCGTACCTCAACAGCTTCTATCAGACGGGACTCAAGAACCTGCTCGACGTGGCGATTCTGGAGCACGCCGAGGTGCACCGCGAGCTGGCCATCGACAAGGCGTACGGCAAGGTCGACGAGATCCCGTTCGACTTCACGCGGCGCCGCATGTCGGTGGTCGTGGACCACGAACATCGGGACCACCAGCTCATCTGCAAGGGGGCCGCCGAGGAGATCCTGTCGGTGTGCCAGTGGGTGCGCGACGAGGACCCCGATCCGGACGCGCCGCCGCGCGTGGTGCCGCTCGACGACGAGCGCCGCGCCGACGCCATGGAGCTCGTGTCGGAGCTGAACGAGGACGGCTTCCGGGTGGTGGCCGTGGCCTACCGCGAGTTCCCCACGACGCACGGCGCGTACCGCGTGGCCGACGAGAGCGACCTGATTCTGGCCGGGTTCATCGGCTTCCTCGATCCGCCCAAGGAAACCACCGCGGCGGCGCTCGAGGCCCTGCACGCGCACGGCGTGGCCGTGAAGATCCTCACCGGCGACAACGCGCTCGTGACGCGCAAAGTGTGCCGCCAGGTGGGGATGGACATCGACCACGTGGTGTTGGGCGGCGAGCTGCGCGGCCTCGACGACAAGGCCCTGGGCGACCTGGCCGCGGAGCACCGCGTGTTCGCCAAGCTCACGCCGGAGGACAAGGTGCGCCTCGTGCGCGCGCTGAAGGCGCGCGGGCACACCGTGGGGTTCATGGGCGACGGGATCAACGACGCCGGCGCCCTGCGCGAGGCCGACGTCGGCGTGTCGGTGGACACCGCCGTGGACATCGCCAAGGAATCGGCCGACATCATTCTTCTTGAAAAAAGTCTTATGGTGCTGGAGGAAGGCGTGGTGGAGGGGCGCCGCACCTTCGGCAACACCATCAAGTACATCAAGATGACCGCCAGCTCGAACTTCGGGAATGTGTTCAGCGTGCTCATCGCGAGCGCGTTCCTGCCCTTCCTGCCCATGCTCCCGGTGCAGCTCCTCACCAACAACCTGCTCTACGACCTGTCGCAGACGTCGATTCCGTGGGACGACATGGACCCCGAATACCTCAAGGTGCCGCGGCAGTGGCGGGCCGACGACATCGGGCGCTTCATGACGTTCATCGGGCCCATCAGCTCGATCTTCGACGTCGCCACGTTCCTGCTCATGTGGTACGTGTTCGGGGCCAACGTGCCCGCGCGGCAGTCGCTGTTCCAATCGGGGTGGTTCATCGAGTCGCTGCTCACGCAGACGCTCATCGTGCATATGATCCGCACCGGGCGCGTGCCGTTCGTGCAGAGCCGCGCCGCGTGGCCGGTGCTGCTGCTCACCGGCGCGATCATGGCGTGCGGCATGGCCCTCCCCTTCCTGCCGGTGGGCCGCCAGCTCGGGCTCGAAGCGGTGCCCGCGAGCTACTTCCTCTGGCTGGCGGCCATTCTGCTCAGCTACTCCGTGCTCACTCAGCTCGTGAAGGGGTGGTACATCCGGAAGTTCGGCACCTGGCTGTAGGCCGCGGGCGTCAGCGGAGCGACGCCCGCGTGTACACGTAGTCGGCGTTCGCGGCGCCGGTCTCGCCGCCCGTGAGCTCCTGCGTCAGCTGCACCGCGCCGCCCAGGGCCGTGCCGTGGAACTCCCCGGGCCACTGACGATACGTGGACTCGAATCGCACGCCCGTGGAGTGCGGCACCGCGAACCACCGGCCGTAGTCCACGTAGCGCGGCGTGCCCGCCAGCTGACCGTCGACCATCGTGCGCAGACTCACGTAGTGCGCGTACGAGCCGTCGCTCTGCAGGTCCACGTAGCCGTCAGTCGCGACGATGCGCAGATCGTGGAACCATCCCGTACTGTCGTCCTGATACACGCCCGCGTACACCTCCACCGGCAGCGCGTGCCCGTTCACGGTGGCCAGCGTGTAGCGGGCGGCGATCGACACGGGCGGTGGGTCGTCGGGGGGCGGCGTGACCGGTCCCGGGCTCGTGGCGCGGTCGCCCGCGCAGGCGGCCGACAACATGGCGAAGACGAGGGCGGTCCGCGCCGCGATGGCGCGGCGCGCAGTGGTGACGCGTGACATGGGTGCTCCGGCGTTGGGGGTTGCCGTGCCCCGCGCCTCGACGCGAGGCGGGGACAGCCCTCCATACGCGCGGCGGAGCGGCGGAGTTTCGCGCGGCTACGGCGCCG
Source organism: Gemmatimonadota bacterium (assembly GCA_028876725.1). GTDB lineage: Bacteria > Gemmatimonadota > Gemmatimonadetes > Gemmatimonadales > Gemmatimonadaceae > JAGWRI01. Next base: position 4,642 of record JAGWRB010000032.1, on the reverse strand, counting down.
ACTCCGAAAACACGAGGTCCCGCTCGTGCTCCAGCGCCCATCGCAGCACCCACTCCTCCTCGAACAGAATGAGCGGATTCCCCTTGGCGTCGTACAACCGCAACCGGCCGCGCTCGTTGGCCAGCCGCTCGATGGCCGCCGCCGGCCCCGACACCCACCTCGGATACCGATACGACATCCGCTCCATGCGGCAGGAGGCTCCGTAGTCGTGCTGCAGGCGAAACTGCATCACGTCGAACTGCAGCAGACCCACCGCCCCCACGATGGGCGTGGGCCCGGCCTCGCTCTCGGCGTAGAACACCTGCGCCGCCCCCTCCTCGGTGAGCTGGCGCAGCCCCGCGTCGAGCTGCTTGCGCCGCATCGGGTCGGTGGTGACCACGCGCGCGAAGTGCTCGGGCGGAAAGCGCGGGATGTCGCGGAACTCCAGCGCCTCGCCCGCCGACAGCGTGTCGCCGATGCGCAGCGTGCCCTTGTCCACCACGCCGATCACGTCGCCCGGCCACGCCTCGGCCACCGCGCTCCGGTCGCGCGCCAGAAACTGCTGGGGCGCCGAGAGGCGGATCGACTTGCCCGTGCGCACGTGCGTCACCTGCATGCCGGCGTCGAACCGCCCCGAACAGACGCGCACGAACGCCACGCGGTCGCGGTGCTTGGGGTCCATATTCGCCTGGATCTTGAACACGAATCCGGTGAACGCGTCCTGCGTGGGCTCCACCAAGCCGGTCGACGCCTCGCGCGCCAGCGGCGGCGGCGCGAGCTCCAGGAACTCGCGCAGAAATGGCTCGACGCCGAAGTTCGTGAGCGCGCTGCCGAAGAACATCGGCGTCAGCGTGCCCGAGAGCACCGCGTCGTGATCGAAGGGGTGACCGGCGGCGTCGAGCAGCGCGATGTCGTGCTGCAGCGCGTCGTGCGCCGCGGGGCCCAGCAGCGCCCGAATGCGCGGGTCGTCCAGGCTGCCCACCTCCACCGAGGCCTGCGACGCCCCGTGGTCCGAGCCGCGGTCGAACAGATGGATCTGCCGCTGCCGGCGATGATAGACGCCGGCCAGCACGTCGTGGCGGTGGATGGGCCAGGTGACCGGGTGGCAGGCGATGCCCAGCTCCGCTTCCACGTCGCTCACCAGGCGAAGCGGATCCTCGCCCGCGCGGTCGCACTTATTCACGAACGTGAATATGGGCGTGCGGCGCCGCTTGCAGACGTCGAACAGCTGGCGCGTGCGCTCCTCCACGCCCTTGCGGTTGTCGAGCAGCATCACCGCGCTGTCGGCCGCGACCAGCGTGCGGTACGTGTCCTCGGAGAAGTCCTCGTGCCCCGGCGTGTCGAGCAGGTTGACCTTGTACCCCTCGTACTCGAACTGCATCACGCTCGACGTGACCGAGATGCCGCGCTCCTGTTCCAGCGCCATCCAGTCGGACGTGGCGTGCCGCCGGGCGCGCCGCGCCTTCACCGAGCCGGCCAGGTGGATGGCGCCGCCGTAGAGCAGCAGCTTCTCGGTGAGCGTCGTCTTCCCCGCGTCGGGGTGACTGATGATGGCGAAGGTGCGCCGCTGCTGGAGCGCTGCCTCGAGTTCGGTCGTGATGGGCACGCACGCAACGTAACGGCAGCCGGCGGCGGGACAAACCCGGGCGGGTTCACTTCCAGGCCCTCCCGGGACGCCCGCCGCTCCCTATCATATACCGACCCTCCCGGCCCCCGCGGGATCCACGTCCCAAGCTTCCAGCCCCGTGCCAACCGCCCCTCGCCACGCCATCGCATGACGCGCCCGCTGCCCGCGAGCCTGCGCCTCGAGCCGGGCGAACGTCCCCGCGTCGCGCTGTTCTTCACCGCGGCCGTGCTCATCGGCGCGTACTGGGCGGTGGGCGCGGCCGTGGGCGACACGCTCTTCCTCAGCGGCGTCATCGCACGCGGATCGTCGGTCGCCCGGTGGCTCCCCTGGGTCTACGTCCTGATCGCCGTCGGCGCACTGGCCGCCACGTGGGCATTCGGATTCATGGAAGCCCGACTGCCGCGCCACGCGTTCGTGGTCTCGGTGCCGTTGGCCCTCGCCCTCACGATGCTCGCGCTGCGAGCGGCGCTCGCCGCCCCATCGATTGCGGTACGGCTCGGACTGGCGGTCTGGGTCGACGTCGCGGCGCTCCTCTCGATCACGCTCTTCTTCTCGGTCGCCGGCGACTGCTTCGTGTCGCGCGACGCCAAACGCCTGTACGGAATCGTCTGGGGCGGACTGCCGGTGGGCGTGCTCGCCGGAGGCGCCGCGGTCTCGCGGCTCGCCGGTCCCCTCGGCGTATCGAACCTGCTGCCGCTCGCCGCGGCCCTGCTCACCGGCATCGCGCTGTTGTACGGACGCGCGCGCCGGTTCGGGTACGCCCCGCGCGAGGCCAACGACGACCCCGGCCCGCCCCCGCCGCTCGCGCGGCTGCTTCGGCACTCGTACACCCGGCACCTCGCGGCCATCTCGCTCCTCACCCCGGTGCTCTTCGTGTGCGCGGACGTGCTGATGAAGCTGCTGGTCAGCGGACGCCCTCCCGTGGACATGGCCGCGTTCTTCGGCGTGTTCTACGTGTCGGTGGGCCTGGCCCAACTGCTCGTCCAGCTCATCCTCGCGCGCCGTGCGATGACCGCGCTGGGCGGCACCAACGTGCTGCTGCTCTTTCCCGCCCTCGTCGGCGCGGGCGCGGCGCTGTTCCTGGCGATCCCCACGCTCGCCGTGGCCACCGGCGCCAACTTCGTGCGCGCCACCATCGGCGAAACGCTCGAACCCGCGGCGCGCGAGCTCCACTGGCTGGCGCTCCCGCCGCGGCTGCGGAGGCGCGTGCAGCGCCTGGCCAGCGGCGCGTTGGTCCCCCTGGGCCAGGGGCTCGGGGGCGCGCTCCTGCTCGGACTGTCGGCCGTCGGCTTTGGATTGCGCGCCATCGCCGTCGCCGCCATCGCCACCGCGACCTTCATCGTCGTGCTCGTGCTGCGTCTCCGGTCGCGCTACATCCGCCAGCTCGCCGAGTCGCTCCGCTATCATCTGCTCGACGACGGCGAGCTGGAGCGCCTGCTCGCCGAGCCCGGGAACCGCGCCGTCGTGCGGGCGCTGCGGGACTCGTCAGATCCGACACTGGCGGCGTTCGCGCGCGAGGTACTGGACGCGCCGGCGGAAGAGCGCCCGCCGCGCCCGTCGTCGTGGGACGCGGGGGCGCGCGAGCGCGTGGTGGCGAACATGGAGTTGATCGGGCGCGCGATCGCCGAAGCCGACGGGATCGCCGCTGTCTTCCTGCGCGACCATATGCGTTTGCAGTGGGATCTGTTGCTGCGCCTGTTCGCGCTGGACGGGCCGGCCGACGCATTCGACCGGGTGCGCCGCAACCTCTGGACGGAGTCCCGGTCCGAGGCCCTCGATTTGCTCGACGCGCTCGTGCCCGGTCCCATGGGCGCTCGTCTGCTCGCGCTCGCCGCTCCCGACGGCGCCGGCGGCCCCGGACTCTCGGAGCCGACCCGCCAGGCGCTCGCCCGCGCCGGCGGCTGGCTGCGGACCATCGCGACGTACGGCACCCCCGGCGCCGACGACACGTGGATCCAACGCGTGGCGCAGATGCGGGCACTTCCACTCTTCGCCGGCCTCGGGGCGGACGTGCTCGCCCCCGTCGCCGCTCTGGCCGAGGACGTCGACGTGCCGCCCGACGGCGTATTGTTCGTCGAGGGCGCGCCCGCGGACGCCCTGTATCTCGTCACGCGGGGACGGCTGGCGGTGCGCACCGGGGGCGTTCAGGTCGCGACGATCGCCGACGGCGAGGCGCTGGGCGAACTCTCGCTGCTCGACGAACAGCCCCGCTCGGCCAGCGCGTCAGCGCTCGAGGCCTGTCGCGTGTTGCGCGTTCCGGCCGCGCCCTTCCACGCGCTGCTCGAGACGCAGCCGGCGCTCGTGCGGGCGCTGCTGCGCACGCTCGCCCAGCGGCTCCGGGTCACGCAGGGCGGCAGCGACGGAGGCGGCGGCGCGAACGAGCGCGGCCTGCCGCCCGACGGGGACGCATCGTCGCTCCCGCTCGTCCTCGAGCGTGCCGCGTTTCTGCGATCCGTGCCGCTCTTCGCCTCGCTCCCGCCGGGGAGCGTGGCCGCCCTCGCGCGCCTCACGCGCGCCATGCCCGTGTTCGCCGGCGAGGAGATCGTCCGACAGGGCGCGCGCGGCGACACCCTCTACATCGTGCAATCGGGCCGACTGTCGGTCTCGGTGTCCGGCCGCCCCGTGGGCACCCTGCTCCCGCGCGATTTCCTGGGCGAGATGTCCCTGCTCGACGGGAGCCCGCGCTCGGCCACCGTGCGCGTCGAGGAGGACGGATCCGTGCTCGGCATCCACGGCCGCGACGTGGACAATCTCCTTGCCGGCGACCCGCGGATCGGCATCGAGATGCTGCGCGGCATGGCGCCGCGGCTCAGGCGCGCGACGACCGCGTTCCGGTCAGTATGAGAAAATAACAAAGGTCGCGCGCGACGCGTCCAATCGTCGCGCGCTCCAGCCGCAGCACGCCGTCGAACAGAGCGTTCGGCGCCCGGCCAGGCAGCCAGTCGACCGCCGCGCTCATCCCCCACGCGCGCTCCGGCTCGTAGACGGCGATCACGCGCGCCGCGGGCTCCGGGCGGAGGCCGCCCCCTCCCGCGT
>JAGWRB010000031.1 GCA_028876725.1 Gemmatimonadota bacterium | reverse complement strand
AGAAGCCAACCTCGCTGGTGAGGTGCGACAGCGCGTAGAAGGAATACGCGCTCACCACGAGCCCCAGCCCCACCAGCACGCGCGGCCCGATGCGGTTGTACATCCGGCCGGCGATGGGCATGAGCACGGCCATGGCCAGGCCGCGCGGCATGAGCACCAGCCCCGACTCCATGGCGCTGTAGCCGAGCAGATTCTGCAGGAAGAGCGGCAGAAGGAAGAGCGCGCCGTACAGTCCGAGCCCCAGAATGGCGCCGATGGTAGTAGCCGAGGTGAATGCCCCGTTGCGGAAGAGGCGGAGGTCCACCGCCGGATCCTCGGCGCGCAGCTCGCGCACGATGAACACGATGATCCCCACGGTGCCGATCACGGCGAGCCAGGTGATGAACGTGGAGTCGAACCAGTTGTCCTTCTCCCCGTTCTCGAGCATGAGCTGCAGCGACCCGAGGCCGATGGTGAGCAGGGTGAGTCCGGTCCAGTCGATGCGTCCCTTGGCGCGCACGAGGTACGGCGGGTCCTCGATGTACCGCATCACCATGAACACGTTCAGCACGCCGATGGGCACGTTGATGAAGAACACCCAGGGCCAGGAGTACTGATCGGTGATCCATCCGCCGAGCGTGGGGCCGAAGGCGGGCGCGAGCACCACGCCCATGCCGTAGATGCCCATGGCCAGCCCCTGCTCCTGCGGGGGGAAGGTCTCGCGCAGGATGGCCTGCGACACCGTGATCAGCACGCCGCCGCCCACGCCCTGGATGATGCGCCAGAAGACGATGGTGCCGAGCGTGGTGGACATGCCGCAGGCCATCGACGCGATGGTGAAGCTGGCGATGCTGAAGATGTAGAAATTCTTGCGGCCGTAGCGCGAGCTGAGCATGCCCACGATGGGCATGATGATCACGTTCGACAGGATGTAGCCGGTGACCACCCAGGTGATCTCGTCGACCGTGGCGCCGAGCGTACCGCGCATGTCCGGCAGCGCGACATTGACGATGCTGGAGTCGAGCACGGCCATGATCGTCCCGATGAGGACGGTGCCGGCCACGACCCATTTGTTGGTGGCGGACTCTTCGGCCATGCGAACCGCTCCGTGGGACGTGGGGGGATGCAGGCGCGGGCTCCGAACTTCCATTCGAGTGTAGAGGCGCCGGCGCGGAAGGCAAGAGCCGGCGAGTCAGTTGGGGCGCTCGTGGCCCGATCCCTTAGATTGCCAGACACCCCATGTTCCACGAAACCGCGCTGATCGCCACGCTGGCCGCCGGATTCGGGCTGGCCTTCCTCTTCGGCTTTGCCGCGGTGCGGCTGGGCATGCCGGCGCTGCTGGGGTACATCGTGGCCGGCGTGGTGGTGGGCCCATTCACCCCCGGCTACATCGCCGACACGGGCCTCGCGCCGCAACTCGCCGAGGTGGGCGTCATCCTCCTCATGCTCGGCGTGGGGATGCACTTCTCGGTGCGCGACCTCAAAGCCGTATGGCGCGTGGCGGTGCCGGGCGCGCTCATCAGGATGGCCGCGATCACGCTGGTGGGCGCGGCGGTGGGGCGCGCGTGGGACTGGACGTGGGGCGCGTCGCTCGTGTTCGGGCTCTCGCTCGCCATTGCGAGCACCGTCGTGGTGCTCCGCGTGCTCGAGGGGCGCGGCCTCGCAACCTCTGTCCAGGGACGCGTGGCGGTGGGGTGGCTGGTGGTGGAAGACCTGGCCACGGTGTTCGTGCTGGTGCTGCTGCCGGCGCTGGTGAGCGCGAGCGCCGCCGGTGGCGGGAGCGGACCAGGCGTGGCCGCCGTATTCGACGCGCTGGGGCTCACCCTGTTCAAAGTCGCGGCGTTCATTGCGCTGATGCTGTTCGTGGGCACGCGCGTGGTGCCCTGGCTGCTCTCGGCAGTGGCACGCACGGGATCGCGCGAGCTGCTCACGCTGTCGGTGCTGGCGCTGGCGCTCACCATTGCGCTCGGGGCCGCGCAGCTCTTTGGCGTGTCGTTCGCGCTCGGAGCGTTCTTTGCCGGCGTGGTGATCGCCGAATCGGACGTGAGCCACCAGGCCGCCGCCGACGCGCTGCCGCTGCAGGATGCGTTCTCGGTGCTGTTCTTCGTGGCCGTGGGGATGGTGTTCAATCCGCGGGTGCTAATCGAGCATCCGGTCGGCGTGCTGGCGACGCTGCTGCTGGTGACGCTGGGCAAAGGCCTCGTGTCGGCGGCGATCCTGTCGGCGCTGCGGTTGCCGCTGTCGGCGTCGCTGGAGACCGCCGCGGCGCTGTCGCAGATCGGCGAGTTCTCGTTCATTCTCGCCGGGCTGGCCGTGTCGCTCGGCGTGCTGCCGCCCACGGCACAGAATCTGATCGTGGCGGCGTCGATTCTTTCCATAACGCTAAACCCGCTGGTGCTGCAGCTCGCGGCGCCCGTGGAGCGGTGGGTGCGCGCGCGCCCCGCCCTGGCCGCGCGCCTGGACCGCGAAGAATCGCGGGCGACGGCGCGCACCATCGCGGCCGAAAGCGCCGAGTCGGCGGCGATGCACGACCACGCGGTGATCGTGGGGTTCGGGCGCGTGGGCGCGCTCATCGGCCGCGCGCTCGAACGGCAGGGGATCCCGTTCCTGATCGTGGAGAAGGACCGCGAGTGGTTCGAGCGGCTGCGAGAGCGCGGGTTGCACGTCCTGTTCGGCGACGCCTCCAAGCGCGCGGTGCTGGAGCATGCGCATCTGGAGCGGGCGCGCCTGCTCGTGATCGCAGCGCCGGGCACGTACCAGACGCGCGCCATTCTCGACGCGGCCCGCCAGCTCAACCCGGCCATCGACGTTGTGGTGCGCACCCACAGCGCGTCGGAGCAGGTGTACCTGGAGGCGCACGGCGTGGGCGAGGCGGTGATGGGCGAGCGTGAGCTGGCGCTGGGGATGGCGCGCTACGCGTTGCACGCCTTCGGCACCGATGCCGGCGACGCCGAGGGGGTGCTGGAGCTGCTGCGGATGCAGCGCACCGCGCACACGCAGGAATGGGCCGGGCCGGTGGAGTGACTGGCGACCACTGAACCCGTCCACGTATCATCCAGCCATGCCGGCTGCCACTTCCCCCGCACTGCCCACGCTGCTCGTGGTCGACGACGAGCCCAAGATTCGCGCCGCCGTGCGCGAGGCCGTTGGCCGCGACGTCGGCCGCTGCCTCGAAGCCGGCACGGGACAGGCCGCGCTCGAACTCGCGCGTCGCGAACGGCCCGACGTGATCGTCCTCGACCTCGGGTTGCCTGATATGGACGGCGTCGACGTGTGCAGCGCGATTCGCGAGTTCACGCACGCCCCCATCGTCGTGCTCTCCGCTCGGCATTCCGAAAGCGAGAAAGCGCGGCTCCTGGACGCGGGCGCCGACGACTACGTGACGAAGCCCTTCGGGACAGTGGAACTGCGCGCGCGCGTGCGCGCCCACGTGCGCCGATCGCGCTTGCCGTCGGCCGCGCAGGGGCCGCTCCAACTCGGACCCTTTCAGATAGACGTGGAGCGCCGCACGGCATCGCGCGGCGGCGAGGCCGTGCACCTCACGCCCACGGAATGGTCTCTGTTGCAGGCACTGGTGAACAACGCAGGGCGCACGATGACGCATCACCAGCTCTTCCGCGCCGTGTGGGGCGTGTCGCATGGCGACGCGCAGCAGTATCTGCGGGTGTATATCGGCCACCTGCGGCGCAAGTTGGAGGCCGATCCGTACACGCCTCGACACTTCATCACGGAGCCCGGCATCGGCTACCGGTTCGAACTGGCAGCGGGCGATCATGACGCGGCCTGAGCGAACCACGGCCCAGCGGGCGCTGCTGGCCTGGCCGCTGTCGTTCCTGGCGCTCGCCGCGGCCGCCGCCGCGCTTTTTGCCGTTCGCCCCTCGGTCGACAAGGCGCACGTCGCGCTCGTCTTCCTTCTCGTCGTGCTGGGCGGAAGCGCGGCCGGCGGCCGGCTGCTCGGGATCACGCTGTCGATCACGGCATTCGCGGTGTTCGACTTCGTATTTCTTCCCCCGTACTACACGTTCGCCATCCGGGATCCGCTCGACTGGCTGGTGCTGGCGGCGTTCCTGATCACGGGCATCGTGGCGGCCCAGCTATTGGCGCGCGCGGACGAACGTGCGGAGATCGCCCGTCGCCGTGCCGACGAGGTGCAGCGCATCGCCATGCTGGGGGCCGAGGCGCTGAGCGTGGGCCGAGCCGAGGCGGCGCTGGCCGCGGTGGCCCGGGTGATTCAGTCGACGCTCGCCGTGGCGTGCTGCGAGGTCCTGATTCAACGCGCGAAGGACGGAGCGTACGAGCGGGCCGCGGCCGCCGGCGCGTGTGTGGGGGCGGCCGCGGTGGACGCGGCGAGTCTCGCGGCGTGGGTGGCCCGCGCCGGCGCGGCGGCGACCGAGCGTGCCGATCGCACGACGCATCTCGAGCCCCGCGCCGACGGCGCGGAACCCGCCCTGGCCAGCGCGCAGGCTCCGGCGTGGCTCGTGGACGACGACGTGCGCGCGCTGCTCGTGCCACTGCGAGTGCGCGATCGCATCGTGGGCGTGCTGCGCGTATCGCACGAGGCGCCCATCCGCCTCGACCCCGCTCAGCGCCAGTTCCTGGAGGCGCTGGCGTACTACGCCGCGCTTGGCGTGGAGCGTGTTCGCCTGAGCGCCGAAGCCGAGCGCGCGGAGAGTTTCCGGCAGGCAGGGCAGCTCAAGGACGCGCTCATCGCCGGCGTCTCGCATGACCTCCGCACGCCGCTCACCACGATCAAGGCGCTGGCCCACGGCCTCGCCGTGCGCGGCGAGGCCGATGCGCGCTCCATCGAAGAGGAGGCCGATCGGCTCAACCGGATGGTGGCCGACCTGCTCGACCTCTCGCGGCTCAACGCCGGCGCGATGCCGTTGGACATCGGGTTCAACGTGGCCGACGAGATTGTGGGCGTGGCGCTGCAGCGAATTCGCGGCCTGCGCGGCGATCGCACGATCGAGATCGACGCGCCGAGGGGAGTACCGCTGGCCGCCCGCTGCGACCAGGTGCAGGCCGTGCGCGTGCTGGTGAATCTGCTGGAAAACGCGCTGAAGTATTCGCCGCCCGAAACCCCCATTACGCTCAGCGTGCGGCAGCGCGGCGACCGGATCGAATTCACCGTGGCCGATCGCGGCCCCGGTATTCCATCCGAGGAGCGCGAGCGCGTCTTCACACCATTCTACCGGCCGCTCAACGCGAGGCCGGACGTGGGCGGCGCGGGACTCGGGCTGGCCATCGCCCGCGGCATGGCCGACGTGCAGAACGGGCGCGTGTGGATGGAGCCGCGTGACGGGGGCGGTTCGGTGTTTCGATTCGACCTTCCGCTCGCCGAATTGCCCAAGCTCGACGCGCCCGCGTAACGCGGACGCTCAGGCGCCGTCGGCCAGCGGGACCGCCGGTTCGAAGGGCGAGTACAGGGCCGCCAGTTCGGGCGCCGCCAGCCGTTCCCGCACGAAGATGGCCAGCGCGGCTTCGCACGCCGCGGCGCAGGCAACATCGAACGCCCCCCGCTCTTCCGGACCCATCGGGCGCCCCGACGAGCGTACGATGCACGAGGCGGTATCGACGGCATCGCGCACCTGCCACACCGGCCACGAGAGTTCACGGTCCCACAGCGCCGACAGGAGCGCCTGACGCGCAGCCGAGTGCTCGGCGAGGATGGTGCCACCGTCGAGCAAGCGCCGGCCGCAGGCCACCCACGCCGGCGTGGGAAGTCCCGCCAACGCTTCAAGGAATGCGAGTGCCGCATTCAGCGCGCGCGCCTCGACGTCGCGGGCGAGCGCGGCGTCGGCGGACGCGTCGTCGGATGAGAGAAGGCGCAAGCGAGTGGCAGACACGCCCCGAAGCTATGGGACACGCCATAAACGCCGCGTGAACGCCGAGGGCGGGCGGCATGAAATTCCAATAAAAATTGTCGCTGCGCCTGCACCGGCGCCGGACGTTTGCGCGCGACGGCTCCGGCGTTTGTGCGGCTTTTATGCGTTCCTGCGTACGCTTTCCGCCAATGACCATTCGCGAGGCGACCGGTGATCGACGCAGGATACGTGGTGGCGACCGTGGCGTTCTTCGCCGCCATGCTGGCCTATGCGGCACGCTGCGACCGCCTGGGCCGCTCGGCGGACTCCGCCGCCGGAAATGACCGGGAGGAACGGTGAACGCCGGCACGCTGATCGCCGGCGTGCTGGCCGCGGGCGTGCTGGTGTATCTGGTGTACGCGCTGCTGCGCCCCGACCGCTTCTGAGGCGCGGACGATGACCGTGATCGGGTGGATGCAGATCGCCTTCTACGCGGCGCTCCTGCTCGCGATTACCAAGCCGCTGGGCTGGTACCTGCTGCGGGTCTACGACGGCTCCATGCACTGGCTGTCGTGGATCGAGCGTCCGCTGTACCGACTGGGCGGCGTCGACCCCACCGACGACCAGCACTGGACCCGGTACGCGGCGTCGCTCCTGCTGTTCAGCGCGGCGGGCATGCTGCTCACGTATTTCGTCTTGCGCCTTCAGGCGCTGCTGCCGCTGAACCCGCAGCACCTCGCGGGCGTGACCGCCCGCCAGGCATTCGAGACGTCGGCGTCTTTCGCCACGAACACCAACTGGCAGTCCTATGCGGGCGAGACGACGATGTCGTACCTCGTGCAGGCGACGCAGCTGACGCTTCACAATTTCGTATCGGCGGCGGCCGGCATGGCGGCGGCGATTGCGCTCACCCGGGGCATCGCTCGCCACGGCGGCGAGGCCGGGGGACGACTGGGGAACTTCTGGGCGGACCTCGTCCGGGGCACGCTGTATGTGCTCCTGCCCCTGTCGCTGGTGGTGGCGTTGGTGCTCGTGCAGCAGGGCGTGATCCAGAACCTGGCTCCGTATCGCGTGGTCACGACGCTGGAGGGCGCGCGCCAGACCATCGCCATGGGGCCTGCCGCGAGCCAGATCGCGATCAAGCAGGTCGGCACCAACGGCGGCGGGTTCTTCAACGCGAATTCCAGCCATCCGTTCGAGAACCCCACGCCGTGGTCGGACTTCGTGGAGATGTTTCTGATTCTGGCCATCCCATCGGCGCTCACCTGGACGTTCGGCCGCATGGTCAAGCGGCAGGCTCACGGATGGGCGCTCTGGGCCGCGATGTTCGCGATCTTCGCGGGCGGCGTGTCGGCCACGTACTGGGCCGAGGCGCGCGGCAACCCGATACAGGCCGCCGCGGGAGTGGACGTGCGGCCGTCCGCGGGGAACCCGGGCGGCAACATGGAGGGGAAGGAGGTGCGATTCGGCATCGCCAACTCCGCGCTCTGGGCCGTGGCCACCACCGACGCGTCGAGCGGCTCGGTGAACGCGATGCACGATTCGTTCACGCCGCTTGGCGGGTTGGTCCCGCTCGTCAACATCCAGCTGGGTGAGGAGATCTTCGGCGGCGTGGGATCGGGCCTCTACGGCATGATCATGATGGCGATCCTCACCGTATTCATCGCCGGGCTGATGGTGGGGCGTACGCCCGAGTACCTGGGCAAGAAGATTCAGGCCCGCGAGGTGCAGATGGTCATGCTCTACGCCCTCGTGCTGCCGGCGGCGATCCTGGTGCCGAGCGCCGTCTCGGTGCTGGTGAAGCCGGGTCTCGCGGGACTCACCAACACCGGCCCGCACGGCTTATCAGAGATATTATATGCCTTCACCTCCACGGTGGGCAACAACGGGAGCGCGTTCGCCGGCCTGAACGGGAGCTCGTCCTACTACAACACCCTGTTCGGGTTCGCGATGCTCGTCGGGCGCTTCGCGATGATGGTGCCGGTGCTGGCCGTGGGCGGATTCCTCGCCGGCCGGAAGCCGGCCCGGGAATCGGCGGGGACCTTCCCGGTCACGACGCCGCTGTTCGTGGCCCTCCTCGTCGCGGTGATCCTTGTGGTTGGGGCCCTCACGTTCTTCCCCGCGCTGTCACTCGGGCCGATCGTCGAGCACCTGCTGATGGGCGCCGGGAGGACCTTCTGATGTCGACGACGCTTCGAACGCCCGAGGCCCCTCCGAGCCCCCGTGCCACGCCGCGCCGTGCGACCGCGGGCTCGCCCACCGCACGCGCGCGTCCGCTGTTCGATCCGCCCATCGTCCGGAGGGCGTTGGCCGACGCGGTGCGCAAGCTCGCGCCGCGTCACATGGTGCGGAATCCGGTTATGCTCGTGGTGTACGTCGGCGCCGCGTACACGACCCTGGCCCTCGTGGCCGACTGGCGGGGGCACGTTGGGGAGGCCGGGTTTCTGTTGCAGCTCACCCTCTGGCTCTGGTTCACGGTGCTGTTCGCGAACTTTGCCGAAGCAATGGCCGAGGGACGCGGCAAGGCCCAGGCCGATACCCTGCGCCACTCGCGGACGCAGACGCGAGCCAAACAGCTGCGCGGCGCCCCCGACCAGGCCCCCGCGGACCGCACGGCATT
>JAGWRB010000030.1 GCA_028876725.1 Gemmatimonadota bacterium | reverse complement strand
GGCCCCGCTGAGCCCCGACACCGGCTTCACCCCGCTGGTCGAGGCCCCGCGCCTCGCCGCGCGCCTGGGGGTCGCCCGCTGTTGGATCAAGAACGACGCCGTCTCGCACCCCTCGCTTTCGTTCAAGGACCGCGTGGTCACCGCCGCCATCAACGCCGCGCACGCCTTCGGACTCGATACGGTGGGCTGCGCCAGCACGGGCAACCTCGCCAACGCGGTCGCCGCGCACGCGGCGCGCGCCGGGCTCCCCGCCTGGATCTTCATCCCGCACGACCTGGAACTCGGAAAGGTCGTCGGCACGCAGGTCTACAACCCGCACCTCGTGCGCATTCGCGGCCACTACGACGACGTCAATCGCCTCTGCGCCCAGGTGGCCGACTTCTTCGGCTGGGGCATCGTCAACGTCAACCTCCGCGCCTACTACGGCGAGGGCTCCAAGACGATGGCCTTCGAGATCGCCGAGCAGCTCGGGTGGCGCTTCCCCACCGCCGTCGTCGCGCCGATGGCGGGGGGGAGTCTGGTCACCAAGCTCGGCAAGGGATTCCGCGAGGTCTCCGAGGCCGGACTCGCTGGCGGATTCCGCCCGCGCATCTATGGCACGCAGGCCGTGGGCTGCGCGCCCATCGTCAACCTCGTCCACTCCGACGGCGACACGATCACCCCCGTGGTCCCGCACACGATCGCCCGCTCGATCGCGATCGGAAATCCCGCCGACGGTCCGTTCGCCAAGCGCGCCATCCTCGGATCCGGCGGCACGGCGGTCGCGGTCTCCGACAAGGAACTGGTGGCGGGCATCCGCACGCTCGCCGAGAGCGCGGGCGTGTTCACTGAGACGGCGGGCGGCGTGACGGTGGCCGGCGCGCTGCAGCTCGCCGCGCAGGGCGCCTTCACGCCCGACGACGAGGTCGTGCTCTGCATCACCGGCAACGGCCTCAAGACGGTGGAGGCCATTACAGATCCGGAATACGGCTCGCTCCCCGAGGCGCCGGTGATCGACGCCCGCCTGAGCGCGGTGCGCAAGCTGGTGGAGGCGGCCTCATGACGACGCGCGTCATCGCCCGCGCCCAGGTGCGCGTCCCCGCCACCACGGCCAACCTCGGCGCCGGCTTCGACTGCCTGGGCCTCGCCCTCGACCGCTGGCTCCGCGTCAGCGCCGAACTCAGATCGGGCAACCGCGACGAGGAGGGGCTCGTCACCTTCCACCGCACGGGCACGCTCACGGCGCTCGACCGCGCCGGCATCGCAAGCGTGCGCGACGACCTGATCTGGCAGGGGTTCGAACGGGTGCTGCTGCAATTCCGCGACAAGCACGGGTTCCGCGGAAGCGTGCACTTCGAAGCCAACTCCGACATTCCCGTCGCGCGCGGACTGGGGTCGTCGGCCGCGGCGCTGCTCGCCGGCGCGGCGCTGGCCAACGAGGCGTTCGGCCTCCTGCTCAGCGCCGAGGACCTCGCGCGCCTTTGCACCGACCTCGAAGGGCACGGCGACAACGTGGGCGCGGCGGCGCTGGGCGGCGCGGTGCTGGTCACGCCCCGGGCGTTCGCACCGGCGTTCAGCCAGGTTCCGGTGCACGAGTCGCTGGGCTTCGCCTTCGCGGTGCCAAGCTTCGAGACGCGCACCGACCTCGCGCGCGCCGCATTGCCGAGCAGCGTGCCGTTCAGGACCGCCGTGCTCGCCGCGTCGAAGGCGGCGTCGCTCGTGCGCGGACTGCAGACCGCCGACCGCGGACTGCTCACTGCGGGGTTGAACGACGTCCTCCACGTGGAGCACCGCAAGCCGCTCATTCCGCACTACGAGCGCGTGGCAAGGGCCGCCCGGAACGCGGGCGCGTTCGGCGCCACGCTCAGCGGCTCGGGATCTTCAATCGTCGCGGTGGCCCCGCGCAACCAGGCCGCCATCGTGGCCGGCGCGATGGCCGAGGCGTGGCGCGCCGTGGACGTCCCCGCCGACGCGTTCGCCACCGGCGTCTGCCCCACCGGCGTCACCGCGGTTCCTCCAACAAGCCAACCTTCCAACCTGCCAACCTACGGATTGGCCCAGCCCATTCATCTGCCCAGGAGGATTGCATGCCCATAACCGTGAATCTCCCCACCATTCTCTCGAAGCTCGCCGACGGCGCCCGCGTGGTCGAAGCGGACGCGTCCGCGGCGCCCACGGTCGGCGCCGTGGTGGACCACCTCGTGGATCGGTACCCCGGGTTGGGCCCCCGCTTGCGCGACGACGGGGGACAGCCGTATCCCTTCGTCACCTTCTATCTGAACGACGACGACATCCGCTTCAATGGAGGGTTCGCCGCCGCAGTGCAGGACGGCGACGAGGTGACGATCGTCCCCGCCATTGCCGGGGGCTGACATGGGGAGCGCAACTTTGGCGGGTATCGATGCCACGCAGCACACGCCGCAGGCGAACGCGCCGGAGCTGAACTCCGACGAAATCCTGCGCTACGCGCGCCACCTGCTGCTCCCCGACGTGGGCCTCGACGGCCAGCGCCGGCTCAAGGGCTCGCGCGTGCTGCTCATCGGCGCCGGCGGACTCGGCTCCCCCACGTCGCTGTACCTCGCGGCCGCCGGCGTGGGCACCATTGGCCTCGTGGACTTCGACGTCGTGGACGCGAGCAACCTCCAGCGACAGATCGTCCACGGCACGAGCACGCTCGGCCATCGCAAGGTGGACAGCGCGCGCGACCGGTTGAGGGATCTCAACCCGCACGTGCACGTGGAGACGTACGACGCGCCCTTCCGCGCCACCAACGCGGAGGAGATCGCGCGCGACTACGACGTGATCGTCGACGGCACCGACAACTTTGGCACGCGCTACCTCACGAACGACGTGTCGGTGCTGCTGGGCAAGCCCAACGTATACGGGAGCATCTTCCGCTTCGAGGGACAGGCCAGCGTGTTCGCCACGGCCGACGGCCCCTGCTACCGCTGCCTCTTCCCGGTGCCGCCCCCGCCGGGGATGGTCCCGAGCTGCGCCGAGGGCGGCGTGCTGGGCGTGCTGCCGGGGCTCATCGGCACCATTCAGGCCACCGAAACGATCAAGCTGCTGCTCGGACTCGGCACGTCGCTCGCCGGCCGGCTGCTGCTGGTCAATACATTAGATATGCAGTTCCGCACGGTGAAGGTGCAGAAGGACCCCGCCTGCCCCGCCTGCGGTACGCGCACCATCACGCACCTGGAAGAGTATGAGGAGTACTGCGGCATTCCGGGTACGGAACCACACGTCACCATCGAGGCCCCGTTGCATCCGGACGAAATCACCCCCGTGGAGTTGGCCGAGAAGCTCAAGCGTCACGACGACTTCGATCTGATCGACGTGCGCGAGCCGCAGGAGCTGGCCATCGCCAGCATCCCCGGCGCTCGGCTCATTCCGCTGGGCAGCTTCCAGGCGGCGATTCCGTCGCTCAATCCCGAGCGCGAGATCGTGGTGATGTGCCGCTCGGGCGCGCGCAGCGGGCAGGCCGTGGCCGCGCTGGAGCGCGCGGGGTTCAAGCGCGCGCGCAACCTCGTGGGTGGAATCCTGCGGTGGTCCGACGACGTGGATCCCACGGTGGTGAAGTACTGACCGCGTGAGCGTCCGTCCGCCGCGCATCGGCGGACGGACGCCGCGGTTCACACGGCGTGGTGCATCCGCCCCCAACTGCGCAGGCGGAATCCGAACGCCACCAACAGGACGCCCGACACCAGCGCGTACAGCGCGACCCACATCGCCACGGCGAGCGCCGCGGTCACCGGCAGCGCGAACGCGATCACGCCGAATGCCACGGCGAGCAGGCCGGCAATGATGAAGAACGACTCGCCGGTGATCTCGCGGCGGAGCCGAACGGCGGCCACGATCTCGACGATTCCCATCACGATGGCCCATACGGCGACGAGCGTGATGAGCGCGAACGCGGTGATCTGCGGCATGAGCATCGTCACGACGCCGGCGGCGACGCCGAGCAGGCCGCCGAAGAGCAGCGTGCCCCAGCGCGGCTGCCCGTGCCGGTTGGCGATTGCCCAGACGATCATGAACACACCGTCCACGAGCGCGTACGCGCCGAACCAGAGCAACAGCAGGGCGAGCGTGATGCCGGGGCGCATGAGCGTGAGCACGCCGAACATGATGGCCACGACGCCGCGCAGCACCACCCAGCCCCAATTGCGAGTGAGCATTTCGACCATGGGTTCCTCCCGGTTGGACGGCCGGCGGCGCGCGCCGGCCGATAGACCCAACTCGGCAAGGTAGGCCGAGCACTCAACCGCACCCATTGGGGGTTTGGCGCACGAGCGGTAGGCGGTTTCCGCACCCGGGCGCACCGTGGCGCGCGCGCCACACTGGACGCGGCGCTACTCCGCGATGATCTCCGGCATCCCCTCGGCGTGCTCGACCCCCTTGAGGAACACCACCAGGGGGATGCACACGGCGAACAGCCCGGTGATCAGCACGAACACGTGGTTGTAGGCGAGCACGGCGGCCTGCCGCTCGACCGTGAGGTTGAGCAGGGTGAGCGCGCGCTGGCTGGCCGTGTACGCGTCGGAGCCGGCGGCGCGCATGCCGCCGATCACCATGAGGAGCCAGGTCTGCGTCATCGGGCTCGTGACGGTCACGTGCTGTATTAGTGTATCATGATAGCGTGACGTGCCGCTGGTGAGCTGGGTGGCCGAGAAGGCCACGCCCACGCTGCCGGCCACCTGGCGCACCACGTTGTAGAGGCCGGCGGCGGCGGTCATGCGTGGGCGCTCCACGGTGGCCAGCGCCGCGGTGCTCAGGGCCACGAAGATGAGGCCGAATCCGATGCCTTGCCACATCTGCGGCCAGAAGAGATCCCAGAAGCCGACGCTGGTGGTGAGCGTGCCCAGCGCCCAGAACGAATACGCGCTCACGGCGAGCCCCACGCCCACGAGCACGCGCGGCCCGATGCGGTTGTACATCCGGCCGGCGATGGGCATGAGCACGGCCATGGCCAGCCCGCGCGGCATGAGCACCAGCCCCGACTCCATGGCGCTGTAGCCCAGCAAGTTCTGCAGAAACAGCGGCAGCAGGAAGAGCGCGCCGTACAGCCCGAGGCCCAGGATGGCGCCGATGGTGGTGGCCGAGGTGAAGGCCCCGTTGCGGAAGAGGCGCAGGTCCACCGCGGGATCCTTGGCGCGCAGCTCGCGCACGATGAACACAATGATCCCCACGGTGGCGATCACGGCGAGCCACATGATGAAACTGGAATCGAACCAGTTATCCTGCTCCCCGTTCTCGAGCATGAGCTGCAGCGAGCCGAGGCCGACGGTGAGCAGCGAGAGGCCGGTCCAGTCGATGCGCCCCTTGGCGCGCACGAGGTACGGCGGGTCCTGGATGTAGCGCATGACCATGAACACGTTCAGCACGCCGATGGG
>JAGWRB010000029.1 GCA_028876725.1 Gemmatimonadota bacterium | reverse complement strand
TCTTCACGCCCGTCTTCGCGGCCGTGGCGCGCAGCACGCGCGATTCGTACACCGAGTAGGTGAGCGGCTTCTGCACGTAGACGTGCTTGCCCGCCAGCATGGCCGCGTTCGCGATCACGGCGTGGTTGTGGTCAGGGGTGGCGACCACCACGCCCTCGATATCCTTCTGCTTGTCGAGCATCTCCCGCCAGTCGGTGTACTTGGCGGCGGCGTCGAACTGCCGCTGCAGCTCCACGCCCTCGGGACGCTCGCTCCCGTCGCGGTTCTTGACCTTGGCGGCGACGTTGCGCGCGGAATACGCCAGGTCGACGTCGCAGATGGCCACGATCCGCTCGGTCTTGGACAGCTCGAGCGCGTTCACCGAGCCCATGCCGCCGCACCCGGCGATGGCGACCTGCAGTTGATCGCTGGGGGCGACATATCCGGGCCCGCCGAGCACGTGCCGCGGCACGATGGTCGGGAAACCCTTGGGAACGACCATCGCGCCGAGCGCCAGCTTGCCGGCGTCGGACACGAATTTGCGGCGGGACACTTTCTTGCGGGACATGCGGACCGGCCTCCGGGTCAGTTGGAACGACACAAGTGTGCATCCGCGCCCGCAGCCAGGTCAAATGGGTCCCACGGGGCGGCGGCAGGCGAAGATCAGGCGAATCGACTACATTTAGAAGCTATCAACAAGGACCGGCCGTGCTGGAAGGATTCGAATTCGTCGACAACGAGCGCACCTTTACCTGCATGGTGGAGAAGGCGCAGGCGCTGGGCAACGAGCCCTGGTGGTGGTTTACCGTGTCGACCGACGACCGCCAGCGGTACGCGCCCTTCCGCGCCGCCTCGGGCGACACGCAGAAGTCGGTCCGCGAGCGCATCGTCAAGTACTACGACGAGCTCCTCGAGCGCCGCGCCGCGCCGGCCACGCCGTACTGGCGGCGCGGGCCGCAGCCCAACGACGCCGCGAAACCCGCGGCCGCCGCGCCTGAACCGGCTCCGGCCCCCGCGAAGGCGGCTGCCGCCAAGACACCCGCGGCGAAGAAGGCGCCCGCGGCGAAGTCCGCCAAGTCACCGGCCAAGCCGGCCAAGCCCGCCAAGTCGCGCGAGCGCTGAGCCGGCGGCGTCGCGCTACGCGTCGCCGTAGAGCCTGAGCATTACCGGGCCCGGGCTCCGCAGCGCATCGTCGATCACCAGACGCACGCGGCGCACGCGAACCGGCGGCAGCCGGTCGATCTTCGCGAACCCGATCGTCGTGCCGCGCGCCAGCGGCTTCCAGTCGCTCCCCACGCCGCCGTAGAGCGAGTAGTGGGCCACGGCCTGCCCGCCGTTCAGGTCTTCTTCAAGGCGCGAGTAGGCCAGCCTGGCCGGCGCCGGGAGTTCGACGTCGATCACGGAGCTGCGCGGCCCCTCGGCCTTCCACCGGCGCGGTGCGGCGGCCGCCAGATCATGGCCGAAGGTCCGCTCGCGTTCGATCCGGAATTCGGCGAGCCGCGCGACGTCCACGTCGTGCAACAGGCCGTCGCGGGTGGGCGGCACATTGAGCAACAGCTTCGAGTTGCGCCCCACCGACGACCGGTAGAGCTCCATCAGGTTCCCGACGCTCCGCACCTTGTCGTTCTCCGCCGGGTGATAGAACCACCCGGGCCGGATCGACACGTCCGCCTCCGACGGGCGCCAGACGCTGCCTGCCGGATCGCCGTGCTGCAATTCGGGCGCTACCCGCGGACCGCTCTCGCCCGGGTACGACACGACTGTTGGATTCACCGTCGACCAGTTGGGATCGCCGGCCACGCCCTGCTCGTTGCCGCACCAGCGGATATCGGGGCCGGCGTCGGAGAACATGACCGCGCCGGGCTGAAGACGGCGGACGAGTGCCCAGAAACGCGGCCAGTCGTACGCCTGCTTCTTGCCGTTCGGCCCCTCGCCGTTGGCGCCGTCGAACCAGACCTCGGCAATCGGGCCGTAGCGCGTGAGCAGCTCCGTGAGCTGCGCGCAATACAGATCGTTGTATCGCGGCGAGTCGCCGTACGCCGGATTGTTCCGGTCCCACGGCGACAGGTACAGCCCGGGCCGCAAGCCTTCGGCGCGTGCCGCGTCGACGAACTCGCGTACCACGTCGCCCTGTCCGCCGCGCCACGGGCTCGATGCCACCGAATGCCGAGTGGTGGCCGTGGGCCAGAGGCAGAAGCCGTCGTGGTGCTTGGCGGTGAGGATCATCGCGCGGAACCCTGCGGCGCGGGCGGCGCGGGCCCATTGGCGCGGATCGCAGCGCGCGGGATCGAAGATCGCCGGATCCTCGGTGCCGTCGCCCCATTCGCGATCCGTAAAGGTGTTCACCCCGAAGTGGCAAAACATGGCGAGTTCGTCGCGCTGCCATTGGAGCTGCGCCGCGGAGGGCCGTGGCGTCGGTGCATCCAGGAGATGCAGGGCGTGCGCGCCCCGGGCGAGGTTCGAACCGGCCAGCGCCGCCGCGCCGGTGAGGAGAAAGGCGCGGCGGTCCACGTCAGGGGCGCGCCGCGATCTGCGCGGCGATCTCGCCTTCGAGACTCTCGGGCGCGTCGGCGGGCGCGAAGCGCCGGACCACCTCGCCGCTTCGCGCGATCAGGAACTTCGTGAAGTTCCATTTGATGGACTCGCTGCCGAGCACGCCCGCCTGCGCGGACTTGAGGTGTCGGTACAGCGGGTGCGTGCCCGCGCCGTTGACGTCGATTTTCGCGAACATCGGGAAGGTCACGTCGTAACGGGCGGTGCAGAACGCGGCGATCTCGGCTTCCGTGCCCGGCTCCTGATGGCCGAACTGGTCGCACGGGAACCCGAGCACCGAGAAGCCGCGGTCGTGGTGCTTGCGGTAGAGCGCCTCGAGGCCGGCGTACTGCGGCGTGAAGCCGCACTTGCTCGCGACGTTCACCACGAGCAGCACCTGCCCGCGGTAGGCGGCGAGCGTTTCGACGGTGCCGTCGATGCGGGTGACCGCGATGTCGTACAGCGGCGATGGGCGATCGGGCATCAGCGTACGGGTCTGCGGGCGAGCACCTGCACGACGGCGGCGGCGCCCCGGTGGTACCTGCCTTCCACGACCTCGCGTTCGGCGTCCTGCGCGAGCACGAACTCCAGGCCGGCGAGTTCGTCTTCGAGCGCCGAGCGCGGGACGAGCAGGGCGGCGTCGCGCGGTCCGCCCGTGCCGAAAGATAGCTGGCGCGGGGAGTAGGCCTCGAGGATGAACACGCCGCCCGGGCGGAGGCCGGCCACCGCCCGGCGGTGCACCGCGGCCCGGAGCGCCGCGGGAAGGTGCGCCCAGATGGAAACGATGCCGGCCCACGCGCCCGGCGCGATGTCGAAGTCGGCCAGGTCGGCGGCCACGCATTCGATGGTCACGCTGGCGCGCGCGGCGAGTTCCGCGGCGCGGGAGAGGCCGACCGCCGATTGATCGACGGCGGTCACGGCGTGGCCGCGCTGCGCGAGATACACCGCGTTGCGCCCCTGGCCCTCGGCCAGGCAGAGCACCGGCCCTGGCGGGATCTGGCAGGCCACGGCGGCCAGGAAGCCATTGGGTTCCGTGCCGTACGCGAATTCGGGCTCGGCGTAGCGTTCATCCCACTGCGACATGATGTCTCGACTGGCGGTGCATGCGAACGGTCAGGGCGCGGCGCGCTCTTCCATGCGCGCCACGAGCACGTAGCGCGCCGGCGCGGCGCCCAGCGCGTCCGTCGCCGCGCGCAACGGGCCGGCGTCGCCGCCCAGGTCGTCGGGAATCCGGTGGATCGCGATGAACTGCGTGGGCACCTCGCGGTCGTGCTCGTCGCGGAGGTGCAGGGCAAACGCGTCGACGGCGCGCTGGGACTCCACCACGCGGCGCACCACGGAGTGCTCCCCGAGCGCGGCGCGAATCACCCGGATCTGGTCATCGCGGCTCATCGCCGCCATTTCCTCGGGCGACGGGAGCGGCGCGTCGGACTCGAACTCCTGCATCGCGCGCTGGAGCGCGTCGAGGATCGGCTCGATCCGCTCGAACGGGGGCTCGGGTTCGAACACCCCACTCTGCTGATCGGGGTCCTCGCTCGGCATACTAAGATTAGTATAGCCGAGCAGTTCGTCGTGGCTCCACAGGGAATATTGCAGACCGGTTCCGGCGCAGAGGGCGGGGGTGAACAACGCGCGATGCGCAATCATGGAGACGGAACGGCGCGGCCGCTAGGGCGGGCGGATCGGGCAACCGGCGGAGGCGGCCCGGCCGTCAGTCGGCGTACGGGTAGTCGGGATCGGCCAGCCGTTCCGCGCGCGCCGACGCTTCGGGGCCGGCGATTTCGCGGGCCATGTGCAGCAGCATCGGGCTCAGGTGCTGTCCGTATCGCACCACGCTCACGGCGCGCTCGCGGCGGCCGAGCAGGAAGGCCAGGAACGACTGGTCCTTCTTGCGCGCGTTGCAGTCGGGGCAGCAGAGCAGCAGGTTGTCGCGCCGGTCGTACGCCGTCTTGCCGCGTCGAGGGGTCGCGTGATCGAGCGTGATCACGTTGGGATCCACGCGGCGCTCGCAGTACGCGCACACCGGGCCGTGGCGATCCAGCAACCAGCGGCGCGTTTCGAGATACGCGTTGCGCGAGGTGGGGAGCGACGTTTCCTGCGGCTGGCGGGCATGAGCGCGTCCGCCGCGCCCTCCGCGGCGGCGGCGTCGCGCGCCACCGCGCGATTCCTTCGCTCCGCCGGCCGACACCCCCGATTTGCGAGGCGCGTGGGATTTCGACCGGGAGGAACGTCCGGAACGGCGCTTGCGGTCAGACATCGGCGGCACGGGTGGGGAGGGGCAGCGATTCGCGCATATCTCGCTGAAGATAGCACGCGCGGACCGCGGCGCGAGCGCCGCCCCCCTCCCGGCCCTTCCTACGGTCCCGAGGGAACGTGCAGCGCGATCCCCAAGGGCGGTGTAACGCCCAGCAGGTTCTGCACGAAGTAGTCCCAGGTACGGCGCAGCACGTACGGCTCGTTGCCGAATCCGTGATTGCGATTGGGCAGCACCAGCAGGTCGAAGTTCTTGTTCGCCTTGATCAGGGCGTTGATGAGCAGCAGCGAGTTCACGGGACTCACGTTGTCGTCCATCGTCCCGTACATGATGAGCAGCTTGCCCTTGAGATTCGCGGCGAAATTCTGGTTCGCCTGGCTGTCGTAGTTGTCGGTGCTGTCGCTCGTCTTCACGAGCAGCCCCTGATACTTCTCGCCCCACGTGTAGTCGTAGCTTCGGTTGTCGTGATTTCCCGCCCGCGACACGGCGACCTTGAAGAAATCCGGGTAGGTCAGCATGGCGTCGGTGGACGAGAAGCCGCCGCCCGAGTGCCCGTAAATGCCCACGCGGTCGAGATCGATCTGCGGGTAGCGCACGGCGAGTTGCTTGATGCCGGTCACGAGATCGGGGATCCCGTTGTCGTGCATGTTGCCGTAGTACGTGTCGTGGAACGCCTTCGACCGGAACGGCGTGCCCATCGCGTCGATCTCGACGATGAAGAACCCGAGCTGGGCCATCGCGGCGTTGCTGTTGCGCAACCCGGAGTCGAAGGTACGGTCGCCGATGGGGCCGGTCTGCGGGCCGGGATAGATGTAGTCGACGATGGGATAGCGCTTGGTGGAATCGAAGTTCGCCGGACGGTACAGCACGCCGTAGAGATCGGTCACGCCGTCGCGCGCCTTGACGACGATGGGCGTTGGGTATTTCCAGCCGAGCGCGAACAGGCGGCTCGCGTCGGCGCGCTGCACCTCGTGCACCAGGGTGCCGTCCATGCGCCGCACCACGGTCACCGGCGTCGCGTCGAGCCGCGAGTAGCTGTCCAGGAACTCCGCGCCCGACGGCGCGAGCGAGACATCGTGGTCGGCGTTCTCCGGCGTGAGGAGTTGCATCCCCGTGCCGTCGAGATGGATCCGGTAGAGGAAGCGGAAGTAGGGATCGCGTCCCGCCTCCCGGCCGCGGGCGGTGAAGTAGACCCAGCCGCCGGTTTCGTCCACGCGCAGCACGTCGCCCACGGTCCAATCGCCTTCGGTGATGCGATGCTCCAGCGCCCCGGTGCGCGCGTCGTACAGGTAGAGGTGCGCCCACCCGTCGCGCTCGGAGAACCAGATCACCTGGCGCCCGTGGCTCAGCGGCCGCCAGTCGGGCACGCCGCCCGAGGCGAGGTTGGTCTCCACGAACGTCTTGCTCTTCTCGGTGAGCACGGTGCGCGCGTGCCCGGTCGCGGGATCGACGTCGAGCAAATCGAGCTGGTGGTAGCCGCGATAGCCGTACGTCATGAACAGATGCTCGCTCGTGGGATCCCACTTCACGTCCTTCACGACGCTGTCCTGCGTGGTGAGCCAGCAGCAGGTGGTGTTGACGGCCTGCTGCGACGGACGGTCCACCTTCACGCCGTGGCGCGCCGCCACGTCGAAGACGTAGGTGTCGTACGTCGGCACCACGGAGTCGCCGGGCAGGGCATACGGATACGAGTGCAGCACGAACGCCGGACTCTTCGTTTCCAGAAGGTACATCCGGCGCACGTGGCGTTCGTCCATCTTGTACGTCGCGATGTACTTGGA
This sequence comes from Gemmatimonadota bacterium, assembly GCA_028876725.1. Taxonomy (GTDB): domain Bacteria; phylum Gemmatimonadota; class Gemmatimonadetes; order Gemmatimonadales; family Gemmatimonadaceae; genus JAGWRI01. The sequence continues at coordinate 30,498 of JAGWRB010000029.1, read as the reverse complement.
GTCGGGCGACCACACGAGCACGGGGCGCTGCGGGATGTGGCGCACCTGCACGGTCACCTGCGCGCAGCATCCGGTGGGCTTGGCGTACCCGTCATCGGGTTCGGCGTCGTTGGTGAGCTGGATCTCGCGGCCGGTCGCGGCCTCGCGCACCCACAGGTTGTCCTGCCGCGTAAACGCCACCCATCTCCCGTCGGGCGACGGCACTTCGGTCACATTCTCGACGGGCAGCGTGTCCGGGCCCGTGCACGTGTACCGCACGACGCTGCAGGTCCAGGCGCGCGTCGCGCCCACGGAAAAACGAACCGCGCTGTCGCCGTTCACGAACCGGATTTCGCGGAACGGAAGCGTATGCGGATCGTAGGCGGTGTCGGCCGCCACGGACAGCGCCGCCGCGAGCCTCGTCTGGTCGAACGCCGGGCGCCGAATGCCGGTGGTCGCGTCGACCACGAGGAACTCGTATCCGTCGGCCGAGCGATTGCGGTACCAGAAGCGGTTCGGACCGAACCAGTGCGGCTGCACGGCGTCGTCGATCACCAGCTCCTGCGCGTTGGGACCCAGGAACCGCTCGGCGCGCGCATAGTCCTCGCGGGTGCCCTGCGCGCGCGCCACGCTGGCCGGCGCGGCGAGCGCGAGCAAGAGCGCGGCGCCGCGCAGGAATCCGCGGCGCGCGGGGCGCCGCATTTCCATCGGAACAGAAGGCATGAAAGCGAGTCTCCCGTGAAATCAGTGAGCGGCCGGAGCCGTGATCGCGCCCCCGGGCACCATCCCGGCCACGCGGTTGCCGTCGCGCCAGCGCGCCGACCAGGCCGCCGGCTCGTCGCGCAGGAATCGGTCGTACCAGTCGAGCATCACGCCGTACAGGTGCCGTGTGATCGACGGTCGCGAATTGATGCCGTGGTTCTCGCCGTACACGCGCACGAACTCCGCTTCGCGGCCCAGCATGCGCAGCGCCGTGAACATCTGCTCGCTCTCGTTCTCGGGCACGTTGGTATCGGAAGTGCCGTGGATGAGCAGCATGGGGGTGTGGATCTTGTCGGCGTTGAACAGCGGCGAGCGGTCCACGTACACGTCCCGCCGATTCCACGGGTAGCACGAGGGGCAGGTCCCCTGCGTGTAGCTGTACCCCGTCCACCCCACGCCCCAGTAGTCGGCGATGTTGCTGATGCCGGAGATCTCGATGGACGTGTGGAAGATCGACGTGCGGGTGGCCATGTGCATGGTCATGAACCCGCCGTACGAATGGCCGAAGTTGCCCACGCGGCCGGCGTCGACGAACGCATGCGTCTTCTCGAACTGCTGCACGCCCTCGATGATGTCGGTGCCGGCGGGATATCCCCAGTCGTCGATGTGCAGGTCGGCGAACGCCTGCCCGTAGCCCGGCGCGCCGGCGGGGTTGCACATCCAGATCACGTAGCCGTTGTTGGCGAACCACACCAGGCGCTCGTCGAACGTCTCCTTCATGGGCAGCGTGCCGCCGTAGTAGTGCACGATCATCGGGTAGGTCTTCGTGGAGTCGAAGCCCGGCGGCAGCCAGTACCACGCCTCGATCTTCGCGCCGCGGCTGTCCACGAAGCTCCACGGATGCCAGGTCGGCAGCTGTACCTGCGCGGTCAGCACGCCGGCGGACGGATGCGCGAGCGCGGCGGCCGTTCCGCCGCTCAGCGGAATGCGGTACACCACCGACGGCGACACCGGGGTCTGGATCGCCGCCACGAGGGTGGTATTAGAAAACGAATATGCAATGATGTTGTTGCCGGGCATCGCCATCGATTCCAGGCGCGGCGACTGCGCGAGAGTGCTGGGCACGGCCGCCGAGGTGCGCGCCGGGATCGTCTTCGCGCCGTCGTCGGCCGTCACGTAAATCCGCCCGTCGGACGCCCACCGCATTGGGCGGCTGCAGGCGACCGCCGGCACGTAGCCGGCGCTCAGGTGGACGAGCGACGGACGTTCCACGTTCGTCGCATACAACTCGGTTTCGTACACGCTGAACGTCTTCGGCGGGTTGGGATGCAGCTCCTCGGCGCTCGCGCAGAACGCCAGGGCCTTGCCGTCGGGCGACCAGGCGAACGCGGTGGGCGCGCCGAACGCCTCGCGCGGCAGATCCACCAGCTTGCGCACGCTCCGGTCACGCAGGTTCAGGATCCACACTTCGGCGCGCAGCCAGGGCGCCGCTGAGTCGGTGCGCACGCTCTTGGCGAACACGATCTCGTTCCCGTCGGGCGAAACGGTGGGCGCTTCGGCCGACGTGGCCGTGTCGCCGAGCAGCTGGATGACCGTCCCCCCGCGCACGTCCAGCGCGAAGAGCTGCGATTTCTCGGGATAGAACGACCAGCGGTCCCATACCTGGGTGAGCCGCTGGAAGTCGCCGGGCTTGTACTGCTCGGCCTCCCCGATATGGCGCGCGGCGGCGTAGTAGATCCACCGGCCGTCGGGCGACCAGTCCACGTCGCCGAGTCCGCGCACGCCCCGCAGCACGCGGCGGCTCGCGCCTGAGGCGGCGTCGTACAGCCAGAGGTCGCGTCCCGTCGAGCCCTGCTCGTCGGTGGCTGTTTCGTAGGCCAGCGTGCCGCCGTCGCGCGACCATCGGGGCGCGCCGATGCCTCGACCGCGAAGCTGGGCCAGCAGCGTGCCCGACGACAGCTCGTGAATCTCGAGCACTGTGGGCGCGTCGTCGTTCTCCTCGTCCACGCGCCGTGCCACCCAGGCCACGCGGTCGCCGGCATCCGCCACGGCGATGCTCGTGACGTCGGTGGTGGACATCAACTCGCGCAGTGACGCGGGGTGCCGGGGGTCGACTCCGGTCGAGACCGTCGCCCCGGGCGTGGTCGCGTCCACGGTCGCGGACAGCGCAAACGCGTTGCCCGGGCGCACCACCGCCTCCACGAGGAGCAGATGCTTGCCGCGCGCCAGCGCGACGGTGGCGCCGTGCACCGGAACGCCGTCGACGGACACCGTGCGCTCGGCGCCGCCCGGCACGTCGATACGGGCTTCGGTCCAGCGATCGGCCTCGAGGTAGGTGGCCGCGAACACCAGCGAAGGCGCGCCGGCCTGCAGCTCGAGCGATTCGGCGGCCGTGGCGCGTGCCTGCCAGGTCGCGGGCGGTCCGTCGAGCCAGGAATCCGTATCGCCGGCGGCGGGCCAGGCGCGGGTGGCGGCCAGGTGTCCCGACGCGAGGAGCGCGGATTCGGTGACCGCGCCGAACGCCGGCGCCGGCGCGGCCACCGGCCCGAGCACCAGCCATTGGGAGATGCTCATGGGCGGGCGGGCGGCGGGAATGCCGGCCATGACCAGCGCGCCCGCCCAGAGGCGGACGTTCGAGAGCAAACCACGATGTGTCATGATCACGCTCCTCCGAGCGGTGGCGAGGCGCGCGCGCGAGGGGGCGCGCGCCCGGGGTCAGGCGGGAACGACCTGCAGGATGGCCTGCATATCGGGACTGTGATAGGTGCAGCGATACGGGAAGGTGCCGAGCTGATTGGCGGTCCACATGAAATTGCCGATGCGGGGGATGTCGCCGGAATCGCCCCACGGTCCGCCGGTGACGGTGTGGACGTGATGGCCCACGTTGTACCAGCACACCGTGTCGCCGAGCGGCACCGTCACCGTGGCGTTCGGCACACCGGCCGGCTGCTCCTGATAGAAGAAGTCGCCGGCGTAGATCTCGTGGTCGTGGCCGTCGAGCCCGCCGAGCTGGATCTGGAAGTTCACCTCGACCGTCTGGTTCTCCTGCACCGTGATGCGCACGGGGTTGTCGAACGTCTCGGGGACGTCCGCCTGATTGCCGCCCCAGTAGCGGATCTGGCAGGCGCCGACGGAGACGGGCCCCAGGTCGTAGTTGCCCGCGGCGTCGACGTCGGCGTACTGCCCGTTGTTCAGACCGGCGTCGGTGAGGACGTACACGCGTCCCACGTGTTGCGGCGTGCCCTGGAGATCTCGCACCGTGCCTTTCACGCGTCCGGTGGGGCCGCCGTTCGGCGACGTGGCGAAACCGGCTCCTCCGCAGTCGCCAAGAAACGAACCTGCGACGAGGAGGGCGGCCGTGGACCCGACGCGCTGAATGAAGCTCCGGCGGGTGAGGAGCGTGCGCGGCGGCGGGAGGATGAGACGGGAAGCGGGCGACGGCGGCATGAGAGCGGTCCGAAAAAGCGCGGGGAGGGATGGGAACAACCGGGATGGGCCGCTGGCCCACCCCGGTTGCGCCCAACGATTCACTGCGAGGTCACACGCGGCTCAGCTCCGGCCGGGGCACTTGCCTCCGCCGGGTCCGATGGAGCGGTTGTTCTGCTCTTCGTTGTACGAGAGCGGGAGCTTGAGCGGCCGGTCGTGCCCCACGCGCGTGCCCATGAGGCCGAACCGGTAGATGTCCTGCAGGCGATCGCCCTGCGCGAACATCGTCGCGAACCGTTCCTGCAGCAGCATGTTGAACACGCCCGTCTGCGGGTCGGTGGCGGGCACCGTGAGATCCGGGAGTCCGACCGCTTCGCGGTTCTTGTTCATCAGCGATACGGCGGTCGCGTAGTCGCCGCCGTGCCACGCCACCTCGGCCTCGATGAGGATCATTTCGGCGCTGTTGGTGATCGGGATTGGCGAGTTGAGGTTGATGTACTTGGTCATGCTGTAGAACGGCGAAATGCCGTCAGCGCCGTACCACTTCCCGGTGGCGTTGTTGTTGTCGTGGCCGAGCGGGATGCGCGGGTCGTCCTGTCCGCTGAGCGGATCGCGCATGAAGCCCGTGAGGGTGTCCACGTACTGATCCCAGATGTTGCGGATCGTGTACGAGCGGTTGTTCGTGAACGTGCCCTGCACGGTCATGTTGTTGTTCTGCGAGCCGCTGTTGGTCGAGTAGATGGCGTCGTACTCGAACCCGGGGGTCACTGCCTTCGCGTACGTGTCGGCGTCGCCGTAGTTGCCCAGCATCAGGCTGGCGCGGGCGAGCCCTGCGTTGGCGAAGTTGAGCCGCGCGTTGCGGTCGGCCGCGCTCTGGAAGTGCGCCGCCTGAATGAGCGGCAGGAGCGCCTTCAGACTGTCGCGCGCCTGCTGAAACATCGCCGTGTCGGAGACGGTGGGCATCCCCGGGCCCGGCGGCGTTTCGCAGAAGCCCATGGCGAGCATGAGGTCCGCCCAGGCACGCGTGATCTCGACCTGGATGAACAGCGGGCTCGTGCGCACCGAGTCGCCCATGACGGTGTGGAAGCGATCGGCCGCCGAGATCGCGTCGAACCGGGCGCGCAGCAGGCCGTCCTGCGCCCCGCTGTACGCGCCGGCCGTCGGCCAGTTCTTCGTGATGTCGCCGTCCGACACCTGTTTCCAGTCGATCCAGGTGCTCGTGTTCTGCAGCTCGTCGGACAGCATGCCCGTCATGATGGCGAACGTGGCAGTCGAGAGCTGGAACTGCCCCTCGGCGCCCGCGGCCACGGCGGGGAGAAGGTTCGGGTTGTTCGCCGCTTCGTTGGTGAACGCTTGCGGGTTCTGGACCTGCAGAATGTCGTGGCATGCCGTCACCAGCGCCACCGACACCGCGGCCAACGCGCATCCTGCGATTCGCGTCCCGCGACGGAACAGATCATGCATGTTCGGTATCTCCAAGTGAGTGGTTCGCGCGCACCGGCCGCGCGTGGCGGCCGGCAGACGCGACGCTAGTATCGGCTGCGAATGGTGAGGCGGAACTGCCGCGGCGACGGGTCGGTGAGGAACGCCGACGACACGCCGAACGCCGACGCGCCCGCCCAGTTCGTGTACGGGTCCTGACACGCGCAGTGGTCCCACCACATCACGTTGTGCACGGAGAAGGTGACCGTGGTCTCGCCGAGCTTGGCGAAGCTCGACAGCGAGCGCGGCACCGACCAGGCGAGCGAGATCTCGCGCAGTTCGACGTTGTCGCGCGACTCGATGTCGGTGAAGTGCGACCAGAGGTTCACCGTCGAATCGGCGGCCGGCGTGTCGGCCCCTCCGGGGCCCAGCAGCTTGAGGTACTCGTCGCCGGTGTGCTCGCGGAAGCGGTACGGGCGGTCGGAGTTGTAGAACTTCGCGCCGCGCGCCGCCGTGAGCAGCATGTACGCCTGGAACTGCTTGAACCGCACCATCGGGCTGTACGACAGGTTGAACGTCGGCATCGGCGGCCCGAAGAACACCGCCGTGTCGGTCGACGTCCACTTCTTGGTGCCCGGATCGTACGACTTGGGCGCCACGGCCCAGATGCCGCCCACCGGGTAGCCCACGCGCACCGTCGTCGTCGGCGTGGCGCTGCCGAGGTCGGTGATCTTGTTGTGGTTGCCGTCGAGCTTGAGGTCGTTGTGGACCTCGAGGTCACGGCTGTCGATGGTCACCCAGCTGATGCTGAAGTCCCAGCCGCGGTTCACGATGCCGCCGACGTTCTGCTGCTGCGCCTGCGAGAAGCCGGAGCTCGGCGGCAGCGGAATGGCGAGAATCGCGTCGTTGGTGCCGGAGCGGAAGACCGATCCCGACAGGCCGAGCCGGTCGTGGAAGAACCCGGCGTCGAACCCGGCGTCGATTTCCGTCGTGACTTCGGGCTTGAGGTCCAGGTTGCCGGGGCTGGCCGGCACGAGCGCCGGCGTGTTGGTGAACACCGCGCCGGGCGCGAGCGTCAGGAACGCGTCGTACGGCCCGGGGGCCTTGCCCGCCTTGCCGATGGCGCCGCGCAGCTTGAAGCTGTTGATCCACGCCGGCAGCCACTTGTATCCGTCGAGGTTGTAGGCCACGTCGATCTTCGGATACTTCTGGAAGCCGTAGTTCTTGCCGAACGCGCTGTTGCCGTCGATGCGGAAGCCGACCGTGGTGAACAGCCGGTCGCCGTACGAGAAGCGGTCCTGCACGAGGCCGCCCATGTTGACCTGGTGCGTGTAGATCTCGCCGCCGAACGTCTGCGACGCCGACGACACCGTGGACACGCCCGGGCCGGCGAACACCTTGCCGATCGCGGCGCTCAGCCACTCGGTGTTGTAGTAGCCCTGGCCGCCGAAGGCGAGGTCGGAGCCGATGCCGAAGGGCAGCTTGAACGAGATCTGCCCGAGGTAGTCGGCGGTGTAGATCGTCTGGTTGCGATAATCGTCGTCCTTCTCGCCATTGTGCACGTAGGCGCTGGTGTAGTTGCCGTCGGGCGGGAAGAAGCGGACCTTGGCCTCGCTCACCTGGTCGTTGCCCAGCGTCAGCCGGTTCTGGAAGTGCGCGAACGGCTGGTAGTTGATGGTGAGCCCGCCGGTCCAGTGGTTGGCGGAGTTGTACGACGTCATGCGCTGGATGTCCGCCACCGACACCCACGCCTCGCCGTAGGGGCGGAGCTTGCTGGCCTGCCGCGGGTCGCCGTTGCTGGCGTTGCCGGTGAGCGAGGTCCAGTTGTTCCCCGACTGGAGCGAGTTGATCATGTTGTGATCGAACGCCGAGCGGACGTCGAACTTCCATTTCGTGTTCGCGTCCCACGTGACGTTCACGCGCAGGTTGCCGCGCTTCTGATCGTTGGGCTGGATGCTGCCCGTTTCGTCGGAGTATGCGCCCGACACGTAGTACGTGGCCTTCTGCGCGCCGCCGCGGACCTCGATGTCGTATGAGCCGTAGGGGCCGCTCTTGATGAGCGTCTTGTTCATGTCCAGCGCGCGCGTGCCGTCGGGCCCCGAGAAGTTCGGATACAGCTTGGTGGGGTAGTTCGGCCGCTGGCGGTCGAAGCCCATGCCGGCGCCGATGGTCCACTGCGGCGGGCTGTCGGTCTGCCCGTGCTTGGTGAAGATCTGGATGACGCCGTTCGAGGCTTCGGAGCCGTAGAGCGTGGCCGCGGCCGCACCTTTAAGAATTTCGATATGGTCGATGTCGCTGGGGTTGAGGTCGGAGAGCCGGTCCTCGCCCACGCCGCCGTTGAAGTTGCAGCAGCCCTGGTTGCCCAGGCTCGCCGTCCAGTCGGTGGCGCGGTTGTCGACCTTCACGCCGTCGATGTAGACCACCGGGCGCTGATCGAGCGTGAAGCTCGACGCGCCGCGGATGCGGAGGTCCATGGCGCCGCCCACGCCGCCGCCCACGCTCACCGAGCGGAGCCCCGCGACCTGGCCCTCGAGCACTTGCGTCATGTCGCCGGACGGTTTGACCGCCTGCACCTGCGCGACGTCGACGATGGCCAGCGGGGCGCCGATCTCACGCTTCTCCACGGCGCCGCCCGTGCCCGTGGTGACGACCTGATTGAGCTGCACGGCGCTCACCGCCAGCTCGAAGTTGGCGACCACGCTGTCGCCGTCCGGCACGGTGACGACCTTGCTGCCGGGCCGGAACCCGATGCGCTGCACGCGCACGGTCACCTTGCCCGACGCGCCGCGGATCACGTAATGCCCGCGTCCGTCGGTCATGCCGCCGAGCTCCGTGCCGGCGATGAGGACGCTCGCGCCTTGGAGCGGTTGGCCCGTGCCGCGATCGGTCACGGTGCCGGTGATCATGCCCGGACGCTGTGCCGAAGCGGTGGCAAGTGGCGCGGCGAGAGCTGCGATGACGCCGGCGACGAACAGCCAAGCCGGTGCCACGCGCAGCCGCAGGGTAAAGCGAAGACGATCCATGATGGGTCCCCCGGGGCCAGGGTAGGGGTGGGAAGGTGACGATGAACGGCCAACGGCCGCACTGCACGCCGCCGGCGACGGGCCGGCGTCGGAACACCCTTGGGGAAAGGCTGCATGACATCACCCAGCGCGGCGCACGCATTCGGCTGCCGGGCACTGGAACCCACACGCGCGCGAGGGAGGAGCCGCGGCGCGACTGACGGAAGGTTATGTGTTCAACTCAACGAACCGGATGAACGTCACCGGCACTTTGCCGCTGAGCCCGCGCTCACGGCGCGGGCGGTGGCGTGATGCGGTAATCATGCGGCGGCGTCGCGCCCATCAGGTTCTGCACGAAGTAGTCCCACGTCCGGCGAATCAGGTATGGCTCCTGCGTGATGCCGTGGTTGCGATCGGGATAGATGAGCAGGTCGAATGATTTGTTGGCCTTGATCAGGGCATCCACCATCTGAATCGTGTTCGCGGGGTGCACGTTGTCGTCCATGTCGCCATGGATGAGGAACAGCTTTCCCGCGAGGTTCCTCACGTACGTCTTGTTGGCGGCGCTCGCGTAGTTGTCGGTGTGCCGGAGCGTGTCGCGCACCAGCAGCCCCTGGTAGCGCTCGGCCCAGCCGTAGTAGTAGCTGCGGTTGTCGTGGTTGCCCGAGCTCGACACCGCCACCTTATAGAAGTCGGGGTAGCTCAGCATCGCGTCGGTCGACGCGAAGCCGCCGCCCGAGTGGCCGTAAATGCCCACGCGGTCGAGATCGAGGAACGGATAGCGGGCCGCGAGCTGCTTGATCGCCGTCACGTGGTCCGGGATCCCGTTGTCGTGCATGTTCGCGTACCACGCGTCGTGGAACGCCTTCGAGCGCAGGTTGGTCCCCATCGCGTCCACTTCGACAACGACGAACCCCAGATTGGCCAGCGCTTCCACCTGGCCCATCGACGAATACTCGAGCGCCGGCGAACTGGTGGGGTAAAAACTCTTCGGCGCCGCGATGATCTGCGGCCCCGGATAGATGTGGTCGATGACCGGATACTTCCGCGTCGAGTCGAAGTTCGACGGCAGGAACATCACGCCATACAAATCGGTGACCCCGTCGCGCGCCTTCACCGTGAACGGCACGGGATACCGCCAGCCCGTGGCGAGCAGCCGGCTGATATCGGCGGTCTCGAGGGTCTGCACGACCTTCCCATCGGGCGTGCGCACCACGGTCACCGGCGCGTGCAACACAGTGGAGTAGGTGTCCACGATGTACTGCCCCGACGGCGTCATGCGCACGGTGTGATCCGCGGCCTCGGGCGTGAGAAGCTGCAGCATCGTGCCGTCGAGGTGCGCGCGATACAGCCGAGCGTAGTAGGGATCGCCCGCCTCGCGTCCGCGGGCCGTGAAGTACACCCACTGGCCGGCGCTGTCCACGTGGACGAGGTCGCCCACCGTCCACGCGCCGGAGGTGATGGCGTGCTCGAGCGCGCCATGCGCATCGAACAGATACAGATGGCCCCACCCGTCGCGCTCGGAGAACCAGACGATGTGCCGGCCGCCCTCCACCGGCGCCCAGTTCGACGCGCCCCCGGACTCGAGATTCAGCTCGACGTACGTGCGGCTGGAGTCGGCGAACAGCGACGTCGCGTGCCCGGTGGCCGCGTCGGCCTCCATGAGCTGGACGTGCCTGGGACCGCGATCGGCGTACGTGAAATAGAGATGCCGGGAGTCGCCGCTCCATTTCACGCTGATCCACGACGAGTCCTGCATCCCCGTGAGCCCGTTGTCCTGGGCATTCTGCGGGGCCACGTCCACCGTGGTGTTGGTGCGCGCGGCCACGTCGAGGAGGTGGATCTCGAACCGCGGAATGACCGAATCGCCGGGCAGCGCGTACGGGTACGTGTACAGCTTCGGGCGCTGCGATGTCATCGAGATGAGCGGCATGTCGAGCACGCCGCGCTCGTCGAAGCGCGCCACGGCAATCCGCTTCGAGTCGGGCGACCACTGCAGCGTGGGGCGTTCCGGCGCGGGGTGGATGACCTGCGTGGGACGCGGCTCATCGTACCCGTAGCCGTACCGCTCGGCGCCGTCGGTGGTGAGCGCCGTGGAATCGGCGCCGCCGGCGGCGCGCACGTACACGTTGCGGCCGCGGATGAACGCGTCCCACTTCCCGTCGGGGGAGCGCACGTACGGAACGCGGCTGGGAAGGGTGTCGCCCACCACGCACGTGTATGCCGAGATGTCGCAGGTGAATCGCCGCGCGTGCGCGTCGAACGCGATATGGCCGGTGTCGCGGCCGCCGCGGCCGAACTCGAACGTCGTGAACGGGAGCGCGGTGGGGTCGAAGCTGGTGTCGGCGGCGAGCGACATCGCGGCGGCGAGCCGGGCGTTGTCGAACGCTGGCGCGCGGCGCAGGTGCGCGGGGTCGTCGACGATGAACTCCCACCCGCGCGGCGTGCGCACCCGGTACCAGAACGCGTTGCCGTCGGGGAGCCAGTGCGGCGCGATGTAATCGGCGTACACCAGGGGCAGCTCGTTCCAGGTCAGGAACTGCTCGGCGTGGTGATAATCGGGGGTCTGTGCGCTGCTTGCCGACGGCGCCAGGGCGACGGCGGCGGCGCTGACGGCCAGTCGGCATGCGCGCGCGAGGCGCGCGGACGTCTTGGGGGCGTTCACAGGGGGTGGGGGCGGGCGGCGGGCGACAAGGATTGGATAAAGTATTTTCCGCTTTCTAACACGGACCGCAAGAGTTCGGGGTTTGTTCGGCTGTGGCGCCCCCCGCCAACGCGTACGATCCGCCCGCATGCCGCCTCTCGTCTCCGCCGTTCGCGCGCCGCGCCTCGGCGCGCTCGCCCTCCTCGCCCTCGGACTGGCCGCTGGACCCGCGGTCGCCCAGCAGTCCCGGCCGCCTCGTCCTCCGCTCTATCGCGACTCCACCGCGTCCACCGAGCGCCGCGTGCGCGACCTCATGCGCCGCATGACCCTCGAAGACAAGTTCTGGCAGCTGTACATGAGCCCCGGCAGCCGCGACTCCGCCGACGACTACTCGCACGGCGCGTTCGGCCTGCAGATCGCCGCCGCGGCCTCGGGCGACTCGGTCCCCGTCACCGACGCCGCGCGCGTCCAGGCGCGGCGCATCAACGCCATCCAGCGCTACTTCGTCGACAGCACGCGCCTCGGCATCCCCATCATCCCGTTCGATGAAGCGGTCCACGGCCTCGTGCGCGAGGGCGCGACGGTCTTCCCGCAGGCCATCGGCCTTGCCGCCACCTGGGACTCGGCTCTCGTCCGCGACGTTGCCGCGGCCGTCGCCGACGAAACGCGCAGTCGCGGCATCCGCCAGGTGCTCTCGCCGGTGGTCAACATCGCCAGCGACGTGCGCTGGGGACGAGTGGAGGAGACGTACGGCGAGGATCCGTACCTCGCCTCGGTCATGGCGCGCAACTTCATCGAGCCGTTCGAACGGCGCGGTGTGGTGGCGACCCCCAAGCACTTCGTGGCCAACGTCGGGGCCGGCGGCCGCGACAGCTATCCCATCGACTGGGATGCACGGGTGCTCGGCGAGTACTTCTTTCCGCCGTTCAAGGCGGCGATCACGCAGGCGCACGCGCGGTCGATCATGAGCGCGTACAACTCCGTGGACGGCATCCCGGCGACGCAGAACCGCGCCCTGCTCACCGGCAAGCTCAAGCGCGACTGGGGATTCCGTGGGTTCGTGATTTCCGACGCGGCCGCCACCGGCGGCCCCACGGTGCTGCAGCACACCGAGGCCAGCACGGCCACCGCCACCCGCGACGCGTTCGCCGCCGGACTCGACGTGGTATTCCAGTCATCATATAGCCAGCACCGTCCGTACCTGGCGGCGTTCGAGCGGGGCATGGTCCCGAGCGCGGTCATCGATTCGTCGGTGGCACGGGTGCTGCGGGTGAAATTCGATCTGGGACTGTTCGACCACCCGTACGTGGATCCGGACAGCGCCGCGGCGACGAACGGCAGCGCGGCCCATCTCGCGCTGGCCCGTCGCGCGGCGCGCGAGGCGATCGTCCTGCTTCGCAACGCGCAGCACACGCTGCCGCTCTCTCCGGACGTGGGCTCGGTGGCCGTGATCGGCGTCGATGCCAAGGACGCACGCCTGGGCGGCTACAGCGGGCCCGGCGAGCGCCGCGTCTCGATTCTCGACGCGCTTCAGGCGCGGCTCGGCGCGCCGCGCGTGCGCTACGCGCCGGGCCCGGGCCGCGAGGCCGTCGATCACGTCGTGGTGCCCCAGACGGCGCTGTCCAGCGAAGACGGCGGCCGCACCGTACCGGGCCTCGTCGGTGAGTACTGGCCGAACAACGCGTTCTCCGGCGCGCCGCTCATCACCCGCGTCGATCGCACGATCGACTTCGGCTGGACGCTCAACTCGCCGGGGCGCGGCATCCCGTACGACTGGTATTCGGCGCGGTGGACGGGCACGATCGCCGCGCCGCCGACGGGCGTTCGCCGTCTGGGCGTGGAAGGCAACGACGGCTACCGCCTGTACGTCGACGGCAAGCTCGTGATCGACGACTGGATCAAGCGGTCGTCCGGCACGCGGATGGCCGAGGTGGCGCTGGCGCCGGGCACCCGCCATGCGCTGCGTCTCGAGTACTACGAGAGCACCGGCAACGCCCGGCTCAAACTCGTCTGGGACGCCGGCGTGGATGGCGACTGGCAGGCACGGATCGATAGCGCGGCGGCCGCCGCCCGGGCGAGCGACGTCGCCGTGGTCGTCGCCGGGATCGAGGAGGGCGAATTCCGCGACCGCGCGCATCTGGCGCTGCCGGGCCATCAGGAAGCACTCATCAGAGCCGTGGCCGCCACCGGAACGCCGACGGTCGTGGTGCTCATCGGGGGCAGCGCGATCACGATGTCGCCCTGGCTCCACCGCGTGGGCGCGGTGCTCGACGCGTGGTATCCCGGCGAACAGGGCGGGCCGGCGGTGGCCGACGTGCTGTTCGGCGACGCCGATCCCGCGGGGCGGCTGCCCATTACATTTCCGGTATTCGAAGGCCAGCTGCCGCTGGTGTACGATCACCAGCCCACGGGGCGGGGGGACGACTACGTGGACCTCACCGGCCAGCCGCTCTTCCCGTTCGGATTTGGCCTGAGCTACACGCACTTCACGTACTCCAATCTCGAGATCACGCCCGACACGATCGGCTCCGCCGGATCGGCCACGGTGCGCTGCCGGGTCACGAACGCCGGATCACGCGCGGGCGACGAGGTGGTGCAGCTCTACGTGCACGACATGCTGGCGACCGAGGGACGGCCGGTGATCCAGCTCGCCGGATTCCAGCGCGTGCACCTCGAGCCCGGCGCGTCGGCTGATGTCGCGTTTCCGCTGGGCCGCGACGCCCTGCACATGCTGGACCGCAAGCTGCGTTGGGTCGTGGAGCCGGGCCAGTTTCGCGTGATGGTGGGCGCGAGCTCCAAAGACATCCGCCTGCGCGGCTTCCTCACCGTGCGCTGACGACGGCGCCGCCTACCGCGGACCGTCTTCCGCGGCTGTCAGTGCTTCCATCCGTTCCGTAGCCGCCGTCCACCGCTCGAGTGCGCGGTCGAGCTCGCGGCGGCGCGCGTCGAGATCGGACCCGAGCCGCCGGGCGTCGTCGACGCCGCCCGCGCGCGTGTAGAGATCGGGATCCTCGAGCGCCGTCGTGAGCGAGGCCACCTCGGCCTCCAGCCGTTCGACGTCCGATTCCGCCGCTTCGAGCTCGCGCTCGGCGGAGCGCAGTTCCCGTCGGGGATCGGCGCGGCCCCTGGTCTCTTCGTCGCGGCGCGCGGCCGTGCGCTTGCGCTCGTGCATCCGCCGCAGGGCCTCGTCTTCGGCCGCTCGTACCGAGGCCGCGTGCGCGCGCTCGGCGCTCACGGTCTCCCAGTCGGCGAACCCGTCGGCGAACTCGGTCATGTGCCGGTCGTGGAGGACCCAGACTTTCGTGGTGAGCGCGCGCAGGAGCTCGCGGTCGTGGCTCACGAGCAGCACCGTGCCGTCGTACGCCTCGATGGCGTCTTCGAGTGCTTCGATGGATTCGACGTCGAGGTGATTCGTGGGCTCGTCGAGCACCAGCAGGTTGGCGTTCGAGAGCATGAGCATGGCCAGCGCGACGCGTGCGCGCTCGCCCCCCGACAGCGTGTCCACGCGGCGCTGCACTTCGTCGCCCGAAAACCCGAAGCGACCAAGGTGTCCCTGCACGGTGCGGCGGTCCCACGTGGGACGCAGGTCCTCGATGGCCTGGTAGATGGTGCGGCCCAGCGGCACCTGCGACAGGTCCTGCCGGTACCACCCGGCGTCGATCGACCCGCCGAGCTTGAGGTCGCCGGCGGCCACCGGGTGCTCGCCGAACAGCGCGCGGATGAGCGTGGACTTGCCGGCGCCGTTGGGGCCCACGAGGCCGAGCACATCGCCGCGCATCAGCGTGCCGTTGAAGTGTTCGACGAGCGTGCGATCGCCGATCTTCACCGTGACGTTGGCGGCCTGCACCACGCGGTCGCCGCCGCGGTGGTGCACGTCGAAGCGCAGGGACATGGCGTCGTCGGCCGCCACGGGCGGGCTGAGGCGCGGCAGGCGCTCGAGCCGCTTCCGGCGTCCCTTGGCCTGCCGGCTGTTCTGTCCGGCGATGTTGCGCGCGATGTAGTCGCTTTCCTGCGCGACCTTCCGCTGCTGCTGTTCGAACGCGCGCTGCTGCGTAAGGCGCCGCTCCGCGCGCTGGACCACGAATGCCTGATAGCTGCCGGCGTATGGAGTGGCCGATCCTCCTTCGAAGTGCAGCACGTGATCCACCGTGCCGGCGAGGAACGCGCGGTCGTGGCTCACGAGGAGCACCGTCTTGCCGACGTCCTGGAGGTAGCGTTCGAGCCACTCGGTGGTTTCGAGGTCCAGGTGATTCGTCGGTTCGTCGAGCAACAACACGTCGGCCGTGCTGCTGAGCTGGCGGGCGATCCCGAGACGGCCGCGCTCGCCGCCGCTCAGGACGCTCACGGGCGTCGTGCGGGCTGCCGCCGGATCGAAGCCCAGGCCGTGCAGCACGGCGTCGATGCGCGAGGTCAACTCATAGCCGCCTTCGTGCTCGAACCGCTCCAGGTCGCGGCCGTAGCGCTCCATGGCCTCGGGCGAGGAGTCGTGGGCGAGCGCGGCCGCCTGTTCGACGAGCGATTGCTCGAGCCGCAGCAGGTCGTGCAGCTCGCCGGCGGCCGCTTCCCACACCGTCTCAGCGTCGCCGAAGTCGCGGTGCTGTTCCAGCAGCGACACGCGCAAATTCGGTTGCCGTGCGATCGCGCCGCGCGTGGGTTCCATCTCACCGGTGAGGAGACGGAAGAGCGTCGTCTTCCCGGTGCCGTTGCGCCCCACGATGCCCCATTTGTCGCCGGCGGCCACCGTGAACGTGACGCCGGAGAAGAGCGTCGTGGCGCCGAAATCCACGCCGACGTCGGAAAAGGAGAGCTGGGTCATCGCGTGACGTTCGACCGGCGTCCGGTCTTGCAGGCCGCGCGCACCGGACACGCGTCGCAGCGCGCCACGCGCGCCGTGCAGACCAGGGCGCCGAGTTCCATGAGTGCCTGATTATGAACCCAGGTCGCCTTGCCCGTGCTGGGCAGGACGCGCTCGGCCACGCGCCAGAGGCGCGTGAGGTCGCGCGGGCGCTTGGGGTCGAGGCGCGGGGCGAACGCGCGCGTGAGCACGCGGGCCACGTTGGTATCCACGAGCGCGGCGCGCCGCTCGTAGGCAAAGCTCGCCACCGCGCCGGCGGTGTACGCGCCGATCCCGGGAAGCGCGCGCAGCTCCTCGGGATGGGCGGGGAGCGTGCCGTCGGCGCCGCCGCGCGTGACGTGCCGCGCCAGCGCATGCAGGTTCCGCGCACGGGCGTAGTAGCCCAGCCCTTCCCAGGCCTCGCGCACCCGCTTGGGGCTCGCCTCCGCCAGGTGATGCACTGTGGGGAATCGGGTCAGGAATCGCGGATAGAACTCCAGCACCCGCGAGACCTGCGTCTGCTGCAGCATGAGTTCCGATACCAGGATCTCGTATGGATCCCGCGTGCGGCGCCACGGCAGGTCGCGGTGATGCCGGCGGAACCAGGCCCGCAGGCGCCGCGAGAATTCGCGGGCCGTGGCGTCATCGACGCGCGGCGTCACGCCCCGACCGCCCGGGCGGGCGGCGGGGGATGAGGACGACGTCTTGCGGGCGGAAGGATTTGGTCGCGATTTGGGCATGGGCCTGGCGGCGCCGGACATCCGGCGCCTGAAAACTAACGCCCACCCCGCCTGGAGGGCCTACGAGACTTTGCGCGTCTTTCGCTTGAGGAAGTCCATGAGGATGAACTGCCCCAGGGTCATCGTGGTCGTGAAGTAGGCCTTGCCGCGGCTGATCTCCGACACGCGCTTCACGAATTCCACGAGCGCGCGGTCGCGGGCGAGCATGAACGTATTGATCATGATCCCGCTCTGCCGGCACCGCGCCACTTCCTTCAGCGTCTCCTGGATCACCGTGAGGTCCAGCCCGAACGCGTTCTTGTAGATCTGGCCGTTGGGCATGGTGAGCGCGCTCGGCTTGCCGTCGGTGATCATGATGATCTGCCGCATGTCCTTCTTCTGGGCCAGGAGCAGACGCCGCGCCAGCTTGAGCCCCTCGGCGGTGTTCGTGTGGTACGGTCCCACCTGCGCCGCGGCGAGCGTGGCGATCGGAATCTCCTCGGCGGAGTCGTGGAACAGCACCACCTTGAGCGTGTCGCCGGGGAACTGGGTGCGGATCAGATGGGTCAGCGCCAGGGCGACCTTCTTGGCCGGAGTGAAGCGGTCCTCGCCGTACAGGATCATCGAGTGCGAGCAGTCGAGCATCAGCACCGTGGCGCACGACGAGCGATACTCGGCCTGGTGCACCATGAGGTCGCCGTAGTCGAGATCGATGGGCACCTCGACCTTCCCCGTGCGCGCGAGCGCGTTCTTGAGCGTCTCGTTCACGTCCAGGTTGAGCACGTCGCCGAATTCGTACGGTTTGCTCCAGCCGTCAGCCTCGATGCCGGTGGCGAGGTGGGGCGTGTCGTGGCTGCCGGCGCTCGACTTGCCGAGCGAGCCGAGGAGCCCGCGCAGCGTCTTGTAGCCCAGGAAGTCGATGCCCTTTTCGGTGAGGTTGAACTGGACGTCGCGGGCGGCGGCCTGCGCGATGCTGCCCTTGCCCTCCACCGGCTGGTGGGCGCCCGGCATCTGCGGGGGCGCTTCGAGATTGAGGAACCCCTCCTGGATCAGCCGCTGCACGAGGTCGTCGAGCAGCTTGGCCAGCTTGGCCTCGTCGGCGTCGTCGCCCTCGCCGCGCAGGGCCTCGAGCATTTCGGGGGTGAACTGCCCGCTCTCGATGAGGGCGTCGAGAATCGCCTGGCGCAGGGCGTCGAGCGAGCGGTCGTGCTCTTCGTTGCCGTCAAACTGGCCGCCGAACGGGAGGTTCGCGCCGGCGAAGCCCGATTGCAGGAGGAAGTCGGCGAGCTTGTCGAGCAGCGCCTGGAGGTCGACCTGGTCGGCGGCCTCGGGACTGAACTTCGTGTAGGTATGGAATCGCATGCGGGCCTCCCTTCCAACAATACCCGTGGCCGGCCGGGAGTGCCAAGCCGGGGAGGCCCGCGCGGGCCGGCGGGCGGCGTATATTTCCCGCAATGCCGGCGGCGAATCCGTTTCGGGCCCTCGTCAAGCATCGGAACTTCCGATGGTTCTGGTTCGGCCAGACGCTGTCGCTGGTCGGCAGCTGGATGCAGACGATGGCGCTGGGCTGGCTGGCGCTCCAGCTCTCGAACAGCCCGTTTCTCGTCGGGCTCGTGGCGTCGGCCTCCTCGTGGCCCATCGTCGGGTTCTCGCTGTTCACCGGCGTGCTCGTGGACCGTGGCGACAAGCTGCGCCTGGTGAAGCTGGGGCAGATGCTGTTCCTGGTGCAGGCCGGCGTGCTGTGGTACGTCACCTGGGCGGGGTATGCCACGATCTGGTGGCTGGTGGCGCTCGCGTTCGCGCAGGGGGCGATCAACGCCGTGGAGATTCCGGCGCGGCAGTCGCTGATCGTGGAGCTTGTGGGGCGTGAGGATCTGCGCGACGCGATTGCGCTCAATTCCAGCGGGTTTAACCTGGCGCGCATCATCGGGCCCGCGCTCGGCGCGGCCGCGCTCGCCGGGCTGGGCGTGGCCTGGTGCTTCGGGCTCAACGCCCTGAGCTTCGTCGCCGTGCTCGTGGGGCTGTACATGATACGACTTCCTGAATGGCGGCCCACGGCGCTGGTGGCGTCGCCGCTCGCCGGCGCCGTCGAGGGGGTGCGCTACCTGCGCGACACCCGCGCGGTGGGTGCCATGCTCAAGGTCATCGCCGTGTATTCGGTTTTCGGCGTGCCGTACCTGACCCTGATGCCCGTGGTGGCGCGCGATCGCCTGGGGATGGGCGCGGGGGGATACGGGATGCTGCTCGCGTCGGTGGGGGTGGGCGGGCTGGGCGGCGCGCTGTGGCTCGCCGCGGCGGGCGGGAACTACAAGCGCGGCCGCCTGTGGGAATCGAGCGTGCGCGTTTATGCGCTGCTCCTCGTCGCGTTCGGCCTCGTGTACACGCCGGGCATGGCCTATCTGGCGCTCCTCGTCACGGGGTTCGCGATGATCGTGAGCGGGGCGCTGGCCAACTCCATTCTCCAGTCGATCGTCCCTGACCATCTGCGCGGCCGTCTCATGGCGGCCTACTCGTTCATCGTCGTCGGCCTCTCACAGGCCGTGGGGTCGCTCCTGGGCGGCGTCATCGGCGAGCACGCCGGCGAGCAGTGGGCCATCTCGGGCACCGCGCTCGTGGTGCTCGTGTACACGGTGTACGCGTTCCGCACGACGCCGGAAATGCGGGATTTATAATGAATGGCTGACGGCCATCTGCCCACTGCCCACTGCCCACTGTCCACTGGTTTGTAGTTCATGTATTCCACCTGCCTCTTCTGCAACGCCAAGCTCGGCGCGAACGACGTGATCGAGCACTTCCCCGTGGGGCGCCGGCTGGCGTTCGACGCGGAGAAGGGTCGGCTGTGGGTCGTGTGCCGGAAATGCGAGCGGTGGAACCTCAGTCCCGTCGAAGAGCGATGGGAAGCGATCGAGGAGTGCGAGCGCGTATTCCGCGACACGCGGCTCCGCGTCTCCACCGACAACATCGGCCTCGCCCGCGTGCGCGAGGGGCTCGAGCTGGTGCGCATCGGACGCGCGCAGCGCCCGGAAATGGCGGCGTGGCGGTACGGCGATCAGTTCGGGCGCCGGCGGCGCCGCTACTATACGTATGCGGGTGTCGGGGTCGCGGCGCTGGCCGGCGTGTACATCGTGGGTCCGGCGCTCGGACTCTACGCCGTCGGCGGCGCGGGCTTCCTGGGGCAGGCGCCGAATATCTTCGCGCAAGTGTACCGGCGTTCGTTCGGCGGGCTCAAGCTCCCGGTCGCCTGGCAGGAGAAGCCGATCAAGCTCGAAGCCGAGCATCTCGCCAAGGTCAATCTCGTGCCCGACGACACCGAACTCGGGTGGGCGCTGCGCGTGCCGCTGCCGCGCTCACAGAAGAAGCTCGTATTGCCCGAGGGCCCGCGGCACATCGGCGAGGCGCCGCTCCCGCGCCTCGAATACATCGGCAAGCGGCCGCAGCTCGTCTTCTCCGGCAGCGACGCGATTCGCGTGGCGGGCAGGGTGCTGCCCAAGATCAACATGTCGGGCGCCGGCAAGGATGACGTGCAGCGGGCCGTCTCGATGATCCAGGACGATGGCGATCCCGCGCGCTTCTTCGCCCGGCACGCGCAGCCGGTATCCGATCCCAAGGGGCGAATCATCAAGCAGATCCCCAAGCCCATCCGGCTCGCGCTCGAAATGTCGGCGCACGAAGACGCCGAACGCCGCGCGTTGGAGGGCGAACTCGCGATGCTCGAGGCGGCGTGGAAGGAAGCCGACGAGATCGCCGCGATTTCCGACAACCTGCTGCTCCCTGCCGAGGTCGACCGCTGGTTCGCGCGCCTCAAGCGCGGTTAGCCGCCGCGGCGGTGCCTATTCGAATCGTTCGCGCGCCAGGTCCGTCACCAGGCGCGCCGCGCCGTCGATCCCGAGCGTGCCCGTGTTGACGCACAGGTCGTAGTTCTCCACGGCGCGCCACTCGCGCTGCCAGTGGCGCCGGACGTACTGCTCGCGCTGATGATTCATGGTGTCCACGATGTGCAGGGCTTCGTCCTGCGACACGCCGCGCTCGCTCACCACGTACGCGGCCAGCGCTGCCCGCGGCGCATAGCAGTACACGTGCAGGGCGTCGGGCCGGTTGGCGAGCATGCACTGCGCCCCGCGCCCCACGAGCACCGCGTGTCCCGCCTGCACGGCTTCCTCGATCACCGCCTTCGTGACGGCCACGATGCGCTCTTCGGGGGCCTGCAGGGTGGTGTCGGTCACGGGCAGCATCTCGGGAACGCTCACGGTCATCGCCGCGGCGAGGCGCTCGACCAGCGACGGCACGCGCTCCTCGTGCGCCGAGACTTCTGCGACCGACACGCCCAGGCGTTGGGCTACGGCGTCGACGACCGCGTTGTCGAGCACGTCCCAGCCGAGCGCGTCGGCCACGCGCTCGGCCACCTGCGAGCCCCCGGAGCCGTACATGCGCGAAATGGTGACGATGGCCATCGCTACCTCGGGTGAAGCGTCCGGGTTCGCACTTCCTCGACGACGCCAAAGCCGAGGGCGGCCCAGACGTCGGCCGCCACTCCGCCCGGCACGTTGTGCAGGCGCATCTCCGTGAGTCCGCGTTCGGCGCACCACGAATCGGCGCGGGCCAGCAGGGCCCGGAGCACGCCGCGGCGCCGGAACTCCGGACGCACGAACACCGAGGAAACGTACGCGAAGCGCTCGGGGAGGAGCAGGGGGGAGGTGCGCGATTCGGTGCACCGCAGGAGACCAATCGCCGCGCCGTCCGATTCGGCGAGGAAGAACGCGTCGCGCGGTGACGCGAGCTGACGCGCGCACAGCTCCGGGGCGCGCGATGCCGCGTCGGGGTGCACGCGGCCGAACACGATCCGGCCTTCGTACTCGCGGAGCAGCGCCATCCGCAGGGCGGCCACCGCGTCGAGATCGGCGAGCGAGGCGGCGCGGACGCGCACCTCGGGCTCCGAGCCGGGCGGCGTGCCCCGCGGGCCGGCAGCGGCAGGCATCGCCGGCGCTACCCGAGCCCGCCGCCGAAGAAGTCCTGATTCGGCCGCCGCCGCTGCTCCGGCACGGCGCGCGTGTACCGCCCGCCGTCGCTGCGCGAAATGCGCCGGCGCGCGACCAGCGCCTCGAGCACCAGCTCGCACCCCGCGACCGACTGCGCGGCGTCGTCGATCGGCGCCAGCCCGGTGTTGTGCACGATGCGCACGAGATCGGGCACGACGTCGAAGCCCTGGAGAACGATCTCGGCGCGGGCGTCGTCGGCGACCTGCAACGCGCCCCCCTCGTCGAACCACATCACGATCTCGTCCACGTTCACGCCCCCGGCGCGGGTCTCGAACGTCTCGTCGGCCGCGCGGCGGATCAACTCGCGCGCGATCGTCGCGCCGCCCACGAGCTCACCCTCGTATTCCAGCTCCAGCTTGCCCGTGATGGCCGGGAGTGCGGCGTAGACGTCGGAAACGCGCGGCACGATCTCGCGCTCGCCCGTGGCCACCGCCCGCCGCTCGGCGTTCGACACGACATTTTCGAGAACCGAGATGGGCATGCGCTGCGACACGCCCGACCGCTTGTCCACGCGCCGGTCGTCGCGCGCCTCGAACGCCACGCGCTCCACCAACTCGGCCACGAAGTCGGGGACGCGCACCGGCCGATGGCCGCGCTGCGTCCACGCCTCCTGCTCCGTGATGGCCATGCCCAGCTCGACCGTTTCCGGATAGTGCGTGATGATCTCGCTGCCGATGCGGTCCTTGAGCGGCGTGATGATCTTGCCGCGCGCCGTGTAGTCCTCGGGGTTCGCGGTGAAGCAGAGCTGCACGTCGAGCGCGAGGCGCACCGGGTAGCCCTTGATCTGGACGTCGCCCTCCTGCATGACGTTGAACAGCCCCACCTGGACCTTGCCGGCGAGATCGGGCAGCTCGTTGAGCGCGAAGATGCCGCGATTGGCGCGCGGCAGCATGCCGTAGTGGATGGTGAGCTCGTCGGACAGCAGGTGCCCGCCGCGCGCCGCCTTGATGGGGTCCAGATCGCCGATCAGATCGGCGATCGTGACGTCGGGCGTGGCGAGCTTCTCCACGTACCGGTTCTCGCGCCCCACCCACGCGATGGGCGTGTCGTCGCCCGCCTCGGCGAGCAGCGTGCGCGCGTACTTGGAAATCGGCGCGAACGGGTTGTCGTTCACTTCGCTTCCCGCCACGATGGGCATCGCGTCGTCGAGCAGCGTGGTGAGCGCGCGCAGGATGCGCGATTTGGCCTGGCCGCGCAGCCCGAGCAGGATGAAGTTGTGCCGCGACAGGATCGCGTTCACGATCTGCGGCATTACCGTCTCTTCATAGCCGATCACGCCCTCGAACAGCGGGCCGTCGATGCAGAGCCGGGCCAGAAGATTCTGGCGCATCTCGTCCTTGACGGATCGCAGCGCGCGTTCTGGGACGCCGAAGGGCGAGCGCTTGAGGGCGCCGAGGGTCTCGGGAAGTTTCGTCACGGGCGACTCCGGGGTGTCAGTCGGAAAAAGCAAAACCCCGGCGGACGGCGCAAGGGGCCGTCAGTCAGCGGGCGACACCTCGACGCGGTTGTCGTAGAACACCGGGCCGTGCCCGAGGTCCGTTTCGCGCTGGGAAGTGGTCTGATTGGCGTTTGCGCCGTCCACGGTCAGTTTGCCCCACCACACCGACGGCGCCCAGACCACGCCCTCGCGAATCGAGTCCTCCACCCGGGCCACGGCGGTGAACGTGCCGCGGTCGTTGGAAACGGCCACGCGCATGCCGGCGGTGATCCCGCGGCGCTCGGCGTCGCGCGGATGCACGACGCACTCGGGCTCGCCCGCGCCGCGGCGCAGCGCGTCGACGTTCACGAACGTCGAGTTCAGAAACTGGTGCGCCGGCGAGGAAACCAGCACCAGCGGAAACCGCGCCACCAGGTCGGGCGCGCGCTCGGGGCTCTCGTAGGGCGGCGTGTACGCCGGCACTGGATCCAGCCCCATCTCCAGCATCCGCTCCGACCGGAACTCGCACTTGCCGCTCGGCGTGGGAAATCCGCCCTCGGCAAACGGCAGGTACGGCGTGGGGACGTTGAGGCGCGCCCACCCGCGCGCGAGCAGCGTCTCGAACGTGACCCCGCGCATCTTCTCGCCCTGCGCGTCGAGCGCCTGGCGGATGAGCGTGACGTCGTCGTCGCGGAGCGACGGGTGGTCGAGATCCATGCGCGCCGCGAGATCGCGGAAGATCTGCGTGTTGGGCTTCGCCTCGCCCAGCGGCGCGATCGACGGACGGTTCAGTGTTACGTAATGGTGCCCATAGGCAAGGTGCACGTCCCAGTGCTCGAGCTGCGTCGTGGCTGGCAGCACGTAATCGGCCCAGTCGGCGGTGTCCGTCTGGAAGTGCTCGAGCACCACGGTGAACAGGTCGTCGCGCGCGAGTCCGCGCAGCACGGCGTTGCGGTCGGGCGCCACGGCGGCCGGATTGGAATTGTAGACCACGAGTGCGCGAACCGGCGGCCCGCCCACGCCGGCGTCGGGGCGCGTGAGCGCCTCGCCCAGGCGGATCATGTTGATCGTGCGCACCGGCGGCGAGAGATCGGGGCGCTCGAGCTCGCGCTTGTTGAATTGAAAGTTCGCGCTCGTGGAGAGCTGCACGCCGCCGCCAGGCCGCCGCCAGTGGCCGCACACGGCCGGGAGACAGGCGATGGTGCGCACCGCCATGCCGCCGCCGGCGTGGCGTTGGAGGCCGTAGTTGATGCGCACGAACGCCGCCTTCGCGTGCCCGAACGCCTCGCCCAGCCGCTCCACCGTGGCGGCGTCGACGCCGGTGATGGCGGCCACGCGCTGGGGCGTGAATTCGGCGGCGCGTGCGCGCAACTCCGCTTCGCCAAGGGTGTAGCGCGCAAGGTAGTCCGCGTCTTCGAGCCCGCGCGCGAACACCACGTGCATCATCCCGAGTGCGAGCGCGGCGTCGGTGCCGGGCTGGATGCCGATCCACTCATCGCACTGCGCCGCGGTGCGCGTGCGGATCGGGTCGATGGCCACGACGCGCGCCCCGCGTTCGCGCGCGCGCCGCACGAACGGCCAGAGGTGCGGGTTCGACGTAAGGGTGTTCGTGCCCCAGAGCAGCACGAGGTCGCTCTCCGGCATTCCCTCGGCGTCGGCGCCGATGTTGGCGCCCACCGTCATCTGCATGCCCGCCGCGCCGGCCGCCGAGCAGATCGTGCGGTTGAGTTTTGACGCGCCGAGCCGATGGAAGAAGCGCCGGTCCATGGACGAGCCCTGCAGCATCCCCATCGTGCCGGCATACGAATACGGCAGGATCGCTTGCGGGCCCTCGCGCGATTGGGCGATCGCGTTCAGGCGCCCGGCGATGTCCGCGAGCGCCGCGTCCCACGACACCGGCTCGAAGCGCCCGCTTCCTTTGGGGCCCACACGTTTGAGCGGGTGCAGCACATGGTCGCGGTGGTATGTGCGCTCGACGTAGCGATTCACCTTGGCGCACAGGAATCCATTGGTGAACGGATGGTCGGGGTCGCCGGCCACGCGCACCGCGCGCCCGTGCTCCACGGTGACGAGCATCGCGCACGTGTCGGGGCAATCGTGAGGGCACGCACCGCGCACCACGCCGTTGGCTGGCGGCGCGTCGGGAATTGCGAGCGGAAGAGTGGTCGACATGCGGGCGGGGCGCTGAAGGCTGAGAGCTTAACCTAGGAAACCGCCGTCGCCGCGCAACGCCGACTGCAGGGGGAGCGCACGGTGATTAAGACTTCTTGATGCGTCTAACACGTTGCGCCGGCAATGGTTACCGCGGGCGCAAACGCGTGCGTCGTCCAGCGTGCGCGCTGGCGGCGGACGGTGGTTACCGCGCGGCGTGGCCGGGGGCCCGAAATCGTTGCCACAACAAGACTTGGCATGGACGCGCCGCCTTGACAGCCGTTTACTGCCCCGTAAGTTAAGTGCCGCAAGAGCACGAGCACCTTTTTCCGTTGCGTGCAACGGTGCTACGCGCCTCTCGTTCACCCCAGATTTCTCCAGGAGAATTCAATGAAGCGCTTGGCCCTGATTGCCGCGGTGTTCGCGGTCGCTGCCTGCTCGTCGCAGGCGAAACCTGCTGCCGATACCAGCGCGGCCATGAAGCCCGCGGCTGCCGTGACCGATTCGTCGGCGATGAAGATGGATTCGACGAAGGCCGACACCGGCATGAAGATGGACACGACCAAGAAAGACACGACGGCCAAGAAGGATACGACGAAGAAGAAGTAATTCGTCTTCTCATAAGAGATGACACGAACGGGCGCAACGATCTGGTTGCGCCCGTTCGCGTTCAGGCCCGGCGGCGGCGCGCCCGCCACCACGCGAACGCGTCGGCCACGCCCTCCGCCGGCCGGACGGCGGGCGCCCATCCCAGCTCGGCGCGCGCGCGCTCCGACGTGAACGGATTGTCGCGGGTGATGAAATCGAGCGCCGTGCCGCCGCCCACGCGCATGCGCCCGAACGTCGCCGCGCGCACCAGCGTCTTCGCCGCGCGCACGCCGCCCCGCGCCGCCCACAACGGCACCGGCAGGAATCGCACGGAGCGCCCGAGCCCCGCCGCGCCGTAGGCGAAGAACTCGCGCACGGTCACGTCGAAATCGTTGGCCAGGTTGTACGCGCGTCCGCCCGCCGCGTCGGACGTCGCGGCGCGCACGGCGCCGTCGGCGACGGCCGATGCGTGCACCACGGCCAGCGTCGTCGCGCCACCGCCCACCAGCGGCACGACGCCGAACCGCATCGCGCGCGCGAGCCGCGGCACGAACTGCCGGTCGTACCGGCCGTAGATCACGTCGGGACGCACCGCCGTGGCCCAGATGCGCCCGGCGCGGTGCGCCTCCATCACGAGCGCTTCGGAGTCGCGCTTGCTGCGCGCGTAATACGACCTCTGGTGCAGCGGCAGCAGCGGCAGCTCCTCGCTCGTCTTCACGCCCTCACGCTCGCCCAGATACCGCGTGGCGGATCCGTACACGGCCACGCTGCTCACCTGCAGAAGCCGCGCGCCCGCGCTCGCCGCCGCTGAAATCGCGTTGCGCGTGCCGTCCACGTTCACGCTGCGATACGATTCCCAGCCGCGCGTCATGATTTCCGCCGCGGCGTGAAACACGACGTCGCATCCCGCCGCGGCCGCGGCGAACGACGGCTGGTCGAGCACGTCGCCGCGCGCGAGCGTGACGCCCAGATCCGTGAGCTCGCGCGCGCCGGCCGCCTCGGGATCGCGCACCAGCGCCCCCACCGACCAGCCGTCGGCCAGGAGGCGCTCGACGATGTGGCGCCCCACCATGCCGGTGGCGCCAGTCACCAGCGCGCGCACTAGACGGCCGGGAAAGGCAGCGCGCAGACCTCGACGCGCGCCACGCCCCCGTCCCACCGGGTCGACAGGACGGTGCCGAGCTCCACTTCGCGGCGCACCATCGCCAGCGCGATCGATCCCAGCCGCGGCGACCGCACCGACGACCGCACGTCGCCCACGGCCTTGCCCGTCTCATCATCGAGGGTCGCGCCCGACGGCACGGCGTCGGCGCCCGACACCCGCAGCCCGCGCAGGTGCCGGTTCACATGCCCCTGAAAATGCACGCGCGCCACCACTTCCTGGCCCACGTAGCATCCCTTGGTGTAGCTCACCGCCTGGAAATCATCGAGGTTGGCTTCCTGCACGAGCGTCGACTCGTCCATGTCGAGCCCCCACTCGGGGCGCCCGGCCTCGACGCGCGCGACTTCCCATGCCAGGTGCCCGCACGCCACGGCGCCCGCACGCATCGCGCGCTCCCAGTACGCGTCGAACCGTTCGGTGGACACGAATAACTCGAACCCCGCCACCTGCAGCTCCGGCGTGCGCGCGACCAGCAGACGCATCCCGCCCGACTCGGCGCTCACGTGCGCGTACGGAGGCAGCACGGCGAGCGCGCTTGCGTTCACACCCGTCACCGCTTCCATCACGTGGTGCGCCATGGGGCCGAACACACCGAAGGTTCGCGTGCTCTCCGTTTCGTCGGCGTACGGGGCGACGCGCGGGTTGACGAACTTCCTGACCATGGCGCGCCAGCCGTCGCCGGCGCGCGCGCCGGTATCGGTGAGCACGCCATCGGCCTCACGGAAGATGCGCACGTCGGCTACGATCTTTCCCTTGGCCGTGAGGGCCGCCGCATATTGCCCCTGGCCCGGCTCGAGTGCCGGCGTGTCATTGGTGACCAGCCCGCCGATCATCTCCGCCGCCTTGGGACCCGACACCCGCACGCGGACGCGGTGGCTCCGGTCCACCAGGCCGGCGCGCTCGCGCAGCGCCGCGTATTCCGCGTCGAGGTTGGTGTACGTGAGCACCATCGGCCGGCCGGCCACCGTTTCAAGCGCCGGCGTTGGCGGGCTGATGGTACCGGCCACGCGGTCGTTGGTCATGCGGCCTCGTGCGCCCAGCGTTCGAGCTCGGCCAGGACGTCCTGGCCGGCGTCGGCCAGCGACGGAACGAGCCCGTCGGCTTCCACCGCCTGATGCGCGGGCAGGTCTCCGACGGCCAGACAGCGAATGCCGGCGGCCCGGGCGGCCGCGATGCCCGGTCGCGCGTCTTCGAGCGCCAGGATGCGCTCGCGCGTCGCCGGCCGCCGGCCCTGCAGCCGCGTCAGCGCGCGCGCGTAGCTGTCGGGAGCGGGCTTGTTGTCGAGCACGTCGTCGGCGCACACGATGATCTCGAATGCGTCGTGCAGCCCCGACAGGCCGAGCGTGAGATCCACCACGGCGCGTGACGCGCGCGTGACGAGGGCCAGCCGCGACCGCGCGTGCGCGACCGTCACCAGGACGCGCGCGCCCTCGCGCAGCGTCACGCCGCGGCTCACACGTTCGGTGAAGTACCGGTCGGCGCGCAGCCCAATGAGATCGACGGCGGTCGGGTCGCGCTCCACGTCCAGCAGGCGCAACGCGCGCTCGGCGGCCTCGCGCGGCGCGTAGCCGAGCAGTTCCTCGGCGGCGGATTCGGGAAGGCTCACGACGCCGTCGTCGGCGAGCGCGCGAACCAGGGCGTCGAAGCGCGCCGCGCGCGTTTCGACGATCACGCCCTCCAACTCCACCACGAACGCCTCGATCATGCTGATATGTAATACCAGCGGGGCGCGCGTCGCCACAGGTGCCGCCGTCCGCGTCAGCCCGTGCCGGGATTCGCGAGCCCGCCGGCGTCCGCGGCGTACGCCGCATCGAGGAGGTCGACGGGATGCACGGCCCGCGCGTCGGCGCCGCAGCGCAGCAGCCCCGCACCGATCTGCATCAGGCACCCGGGATTGCCGGTCGCCACGTACGCCGCGCCCGATTGCCGGATTTCGTCGAGCTTGGGCGCGAGCACGGCCTGCGAGAGTTCCGGCTGCTGCAATCCGTAAATGCCGGCGCCGCCGCAACACCGGTCGGCGTTCGGCAGCGGCACCAGCTCAACGCCGGGCACGGCGCGCAGCATCCGCAACGGGGCGTCGGCGATGCGCTGCGCATGGAGCAAGTGGCAGGGCGCGTCGTACGCCACTCGCACGGCGCCGTCGCGGAGCGGCGTCGTGGGGCCGCACGGTCCGGCTTCGGCGACGAGTTCGCTCACGTCGCGCACGCGCGCTGAGAATGCGGCGGCGCGCCCGGCCCACGCCGGGTCGTCGCCAAGCAGGTGCGCGTACTCGCGGCACATCGCGCCGCAGCCCGCGGCGTTCATGGCGATTCGATCGGCGCCCGACCGCTCGAACGCGGCGATATTGGCGCGCGCCAGGGCCCGCGCGCCTTCGAGATCGCCGGCGTGCGCATGGAGCGCGCCGCAGCAGCGCTGGCCCTCCGCGCGCGCCATCGCGTACCCGTGCATGGCGAGCACGCGCGCCGTGGCGCGATTGGTGTGGACGAAGAGCCCCTCCATCACGCAGCCCTCGAGCATCGCCACGCGCGCGGCGTTTCCGCGCGCCGGCGGCGCGTAGGCGCGTCGCGGCATCGGCGGCCGCGTGCATTCGAGCATCGCGAACGCGAAACCGGCGCGTCCCGGAAGGCGCGCGAGCAGCCGCGCCAGTCCCGAAGCGCGCACGACGCGAGCCGTCGCCATGGTGGCGCGCAACAGCGCCGGACGCCGGAAGACGCCGAGCGCGAGCCGGACCGCCAGCGGCCGAGGGCGCGCCGCGGCCAGGGTGGCCCGTGACGCTTCGAGGAGCTGCCCGTAGGGGACGCCCGAGGGGCAGGCGCTCTCGCAGGCGCGGCATCCCAGGCAGCGGTCGAGGTGCGTGCGCACCGCGTCGTCGCCCAACGGCAGGGTGCCCGCGCGCACGGCGCGCATGAGCACGATGCGGCCGCGCGGGCCGTCGTTCTCGTCTTCGAGCGTGAGATAGGTGGGGCAGCTCTGCAGGCAGAAGCCGCAGTGCACGCACGCATCGAGTCCCGCCTTCACGCCGGCCAGCGGTGTGCCCGGCACGGCGCAGGGCGCCGTGGTCATGCGGCTGCTCCGAAGATGCCCGGGTTGAGAACGCCGCGCGGGTCGAAGCGGCGCCGGATGCCCGCCGAGAGCGGATCGGCGGCGGCGGGCGCGAGTGCCGTCCACGCGGCGGCGGGGAGCACCTCGCCGATGCGGACGCCCGCGAACGGAAGCGCGAGGGCCTGCGTGGCGAGCGCGGCGTCGGCGTCGGCGGCGGCCGCGACGGCGTGCGCATCGGCTCGCTGGTCGCGAGCTTCAGCCATCTGCGGGACACCTCGCATTGCCGGTGGACGAAAGCCTTCGCCGATTTCGTGCGAAGCGCCGCGCCCTCGTCGCGTTGGACGCCGCAGGCCGCCGCAAGCCCGCCGCCTCCG
>JAGWRB010000296.1 GCA_028876725.1 Gemmatimonadota bacterium | reverse complement strand
TTCGCCGGTTCGCTCATCCGCCCACCGCCCGCATCGCGCCCGTCACCCGGGGCTGCGTCACCGCCCCGCGCACCGTCGCGTCCTTGCTCTTGAACGCCAGTTCCACCACGTACCTCGCGTCGGGATCGTCCTTCCAGTACACCGCCAGCGCGCTCAGGGCCGCCAGCACCTCCGGCGTCGGCGCTGCCAGCACCTTCCGCCGCAGCCACTTCGTGCGCCGCACCGTCATGCCCAACAGCCACGCGCACGTCGCCGCGTCGTGCCGCCCGCCCCCCACGAGACGAATCCCCAGCGCGCGCAGCGACGCGTCCAGCTCCCCGTCGTCGATCCGCTGCCGGATCACCTCGTACCCCTCGGGCGGACACCCCTCCTGCGCCGCCGACAGCGCCAGGAACACCGTGCGGTCGTCGGGATCCCCCAGCGCCGTCACCATCGTCTGCGCCCGCGTCGCCGGCGTCTTGAGGAACAGCCGCACCGCCTCGCGCCGCACGCTCGACTCGGGATGCATCAGATACGTCTCCGGGTCCAGCTCGGCGGGCAGCCGCTCCAGCCGCCCCAGCGCCGCCAGCAGGTCGCGCTGCAGCGACGCCGTCGCCGTGGGCAGCCGCGCCGCGATGTACGGCCCCGTGTCGTCACCCAGCGCTATGAGCAAATCGATAAGACGCTCGCGGGCCTTCCCTTCCTCCGCGGCTTCGATCGCGTCGAGCAGCGGCTGGATCGCCGCCAGCCGCATCCGCCGCGCCAGCCGCCCGGCGAGCGCGACGTCCACCCGCTCGGCGCCCAGCACCGTGCGCAGCACGTCGTGCCCATCGATCTCCCGCCACGCCTGCTCCGCCACCCCCGCGTCAGGCGACCCGTCGATCAGATCGAGCAGCGCGCCGATCTGCCCCCGCGCCACCATCGTCGCGATCGCCCGCTCCACCCGCGTCCCCAGCACGCCCACCTCGAGCCCCATCTGCACCACCCGCTCGGGCTCGCACTCCAGCGAGAACGGCGAGCGCGAGATCTCCACCGGCGCGCGGCGGCTGATCTCCTCGAGCACCAGCCGGTACGCCTCGGGGTTCGGGTCCTCCAGCGTCCACTCGCGAATCAGCCGCACCACCTGCTCGCGCAGCGAGTTGTCGGCCAGCGTGCGCTTGGTCTGATCGGCGTCGCTCGCGTGCTTGGCCATCTTGGAGAACATCCGCATGAGCGAATGCGAAATGGTCTGCTGTTCCGCGTCCGCGGCCGCCTTCACCAGCTCCACCACCGCCTGCACGGTCATGCCCTGCGACGCGTCGAGCACGAACTGCCGCCGCTGGCGGTTGTCGCCGCTCATGTCGAGCAGCCGCTCCAGCGTCTTCGGATCCAGCGCCCCCACCATCTTCGAGATGCGCCGCTGCAGCGCCGACGTCTCCGCGCCGCGCGCGCCCTTCAGCTCCTCGGCGATCTGCAGCAGGTAGCCCACGATCACCTGGTCGTACGCCTGCTCGCGCTGGTGCTCGTCGATCGCCTTGGCCACCACCACCGGCTCCAGCGCCTGCTCCGGCTGCTGGTCCTCGGGCGCCGTCTCCGCCGCCAGCGCCGCGCGCGCCAGCCCCACCCAGAGCTGGGCCGCGCGCCCCACGCGCATCTGCCCCTCCGCCGGCGGCGCCGCGGCGTCGTCCCCCTCGTCGTCGAGAAGTTCCAACTTCTCGTATGTGAGCGGGAAGATCTTCACGTGCGCCCACCCCGCACTCACCTCGGCGGCGTCGAGCCCCAGCGGACGCTCCATGCGGCCCGCGTCCACCGCCATCGTCGCCAGCGCCTCCGCCAGCTCGTCGCGCGTGATCCCCGACGAGAACCGCACCGCGCCCAGATGGTGCCGGTGCAGCTTCGACGCCAGCTCCTGCAGCAGCGGATGGCTCGGGTCGGTGGCCACCCCCTCGATGATGAGCTGCTTGCGCGCGACGCCGAGCGACAGCGTCGACCGGTTGGCGAGCAGCCCCCACAGCTTCGTGACCACCGCGTCCACGGCGGACGTGAGCAGCGGATGCCCCGCCGGATAGATCGCGTGCTTGTGGAAGGCGATCGACAGCTCCACAAGGAAATCACCAAGCTCGCGCGACAGCGTGGCCGTGCCGGTGCCCGATCCGGTCGACGCCGGCCCCCCGCCCCCCGCCGTCCCGGCCGGCGCCGACGGGACGCCCGGCACGCCGGTCGGGGGCGTGACACCAGTCGGCGGCGTCGGGGAATCAGCCACGGATGTTTATGCCCGTCTTGCAGTTAGGGGTGCGGAACGAGGGCGGGGATTCTGACGCGTGTGATAATGTCGCGCTCCGCCCCGCAGAGCAACTGCGCGCCGCTGAGCGACGCGCCCGGAACGCCTTTCCCCGCGCCCGTCACTCGGCCAGCTTTAGCCCTATACCCCGCACGTCGTGAATCCGATTCAACCGGAGCCGCAAATATGACCACCCCTGCCGACCTCGAAGACCGTGTGAAGAAGCTCCAGCGCGCCGTGTACTATCTGGTGTGGCGCCGCACCGGCTTCGGGGAGCAGTGCATCCACTGCGGTCACTCGTACCCGGGACACGAGAACACCTGCAAGGCCGCGGACATCGAGGAGTTGGTGAGATAACTACAGTGGGCAGTGAGCAGTTGGCAGTTGGCAGTTGGCAGTCAACTGTCGTCCGCCGTTCACTGCCCACTGTCCACTGTCCACTGTCGTCACTGTCTTTGTTAGTTTGCATCCATGTCTACTCCCGATCTCGATCTCCTCTGCATCAACACCATCCGCACCCTGTCCATGGACGCCGTCCAGGCCGCCAACTCCGGCCACCCCGGCACCCCCATGGCCCTGGCGCCCCTCGGGTACAAACTCTTCACCGAGTACCTGAACCACGACCCCGCCGACCCGGCGTGGCCCAATCGAGATCGGTTCGTGCTGTCGTGCGGCCATGCCTCCATGCTGCTCTACAGCTGCCTCTACCTCACCGGCTACGACCTCTCCCTCGACGACCTCAAGAACTTCCGCCAGTGGGGCTCCAAGACCCCCGGCCACCCGGAGCACGGCCACACCCCGGGCGTCGAAACCACCACCGGCCCCCTCGGCCAGGGCATCGCCAACGCCGTCGGCATGGCCCTCGCCGAGTCGCACCTCGCCGCCCGCTTCAACAAGCCGGGACACGACATCGTCGACCACTGCACGTACTTCATCTGCAGCGACGGCGACCTCATGGAGGGCATCTCCCACGAAGCCGCCTCCTTCGCCGGCCACTTCAAGCTCGGCAAGCTCATCGGGTTTTATGACGATAATCATATAACCATCGACGGCGCCACCGAACTCACGTTCACCGACGACACCGCCCGCCGCTTCGAGGCCTACGGCTGGCAGGTCCTTCGCATCGGCGACGTCAACCACCTGTCGCAGATCGACGCCGCCATCGACCAGGCGAAAGCCGACGCCACGCGCCCCACCCTCATCGTCACCCGCACCCACATCGGCTTCGGCAGCCCCAACAAACAGGACACCTCCGCCGCCCACGGCGAAGCGCTGGGCGCCGACGAGATCAAGCTCACCAAGAAGAACCTCGGCTGGCTCTCCCAGGAACCGTTCTTCGTCCCCCAGCCGGCGCTCGAGCGCTGCCGCCAGGCCCGCCCCCGCGGCGCCGCCGCCCACGCCGAGTGGAACACGCGGTTCGAGGCGTACGCCAACGCCTTCCCCGACGACGCGAAAGAGCTCCAGCGCCGCCTCGACGGCCGCCTCCCCGACGGTTGGGAGAAGAGCGTCCCCGCGTTCACCCGCGACAACGGCAGCGTCGCCACCCGCGCCGCCTCGCAGACGGTGCTCAACGCCCTCGCGCCGGTGGTCCCCGAGCTCCTCGGCGGCTCCGCCGATCTCACGCCCTCCAACGGCACCAAGATCAAGAGCGAGCACAACTACAACGGCGAGAACCCCGCCGGCCGCTATATACATTCCGGTATACGTGAGCATGCCATGGCGTCGATCATGAACGGCATGGCCCTCCACCGCGGCGTCGTGCCGTTCGGCGGCACGTTCCTGATCTTCAGCGACTACATGCGCCCCGCCGTCCGCCTCGCGGCGCTCATGAAGGCGCACGTCATCTTCATCTACACGCACGACTCCATCGGCCTGGGCGAGGACGGCCCCACGCACCAGCCCATCGAGCAGCTCTCCAGTCTGCGCGCCATTCCCGGCCTCACGGTCATCCGCCCCGCCGACGCCAACGAAGTCGCCGAAGCGTGGAAGATCGCGCTCGCCCACCAGCACGGGCCCGTGGCGCTCGTCTTCACGCGGCAGAAGCTCCCCTTCATCGATCGCCCCCCGTACGCGGGCGCCGAGGGGGTCCAGCGCGGCGGCTACATGCTCGCCGACGCCGAAGGCGGCAAGGCGAAGGTCGTGCTGATGTCCGCGGGCTCGGAGGTCCAGCTCGCCCTCGCCGCGCGCGGCGCGCTGCAGGCGCAGGGCATCCCGGCGCGCGTGGTCAGCATGCCGAGCCACGAGCTGTTCGCGCAGCAGGACGCGGCGTATCGCGACCAGGTGCTCCCCGCCGGCGTGCCGCGCGTGGCCATCGAGGCCGCCCAGCCGATGAGCTGGTACAAATGGCTCGCCGGCGCCCCGGGCGCGGCGATCGGCATCGAGCACTTCGGTGCCTCGGCCCCTTATGAGCGAATTTATAAGGAGTTCGGGATCACGGCCGACGCCGTCGTCGAAGCCGCGGTCAAACTGGTCGGTAAGTAAGTTGGTAGGTTGGAGACGCGGTTAAGCGCGTGATCTGACCGCAGCCCTCGTCTTCCGAATCCCCGGCGCCGGCCTGATTCGGGAGATGGCTCGTGCCTCCGGCGCACGCATGGCCTGATACAGATCCCAGCGCAACTGAAGCGTCAGCCAGAACTCGGCCGGCATCTCGAACAGCCGCTCCAGGCGCAGCGCGGTGTCCGGCGTCACCCCGCGCTTTCCGTTGATCAACTGGTTGACCCGCGTCCAGGCGACGCCCATTCGCTCGGCAAGTTCCGTTTGCGTCATTCCCAGGGGAACGAGAAACTCTTCCCGGATCATCTCGCCGGGATGCGTGGGCGCGCGGTGCGTTGGAATTCGGATCATCGTCGGTGCGCTCCAGCGCGCTCAGTGATAGTCCACGATCTCCACCTGCTCGGGCCCCGCACCAGTCCAGGTGAAGACCACTCGATACCGCGCGTTGACGCGGATGCTGTGCTCGCCGGCGCGGTCACCCCGTAGGGCTTCCAGCCGGTTGCCCGGCGGAATCGTCAGGCTACGAAGGTCCGACACGGAATCCAGTTGATCGAGCTTGCGCCGCGCTACCGCCCAGAGCCCTGGTGGGCACGACCGCCTGGCAGCCGTCGTCGGGCGCCCATGGAACACGTCTTCCGTGCCGCGGTCCTTGAACGATCGATTCATGCAACCGCGGCGCGAGCGGCTGACGCCGCAGCATCGGCAAATTTATAGCGGATATCGCTATACGCAACATACGGAGTCATGCCGTCAACGTACGTCGCGATCCGCACCCGTCGTCACCGGAACATTGCCGCAGTCACCGGAATCGCATCGCTCGTGGCCTCCGCTCCAGCACCGCGACGCCCGGGAAGTCCTGGCCCGCGCCCTCAGTGCTTTCCGGTCGCGGTCCACGTGCCGCTCCCCGAGGCGCCGTTGCCGGAACAGGTCCACGCCCCAGCCGCTGAAGATCGAGCCGGCGTCGGGCGAGGCGAGCAGGGTCACGACGGCGGTGCTCGCGAAGTACGCCGAGCACGTCGTGCCGCACGAGATCCCCGCGGGCGACGACGTGATCACCCCGGTGCCCGATCCGGTGCGCGACACCACGAGCTGGTTCGCCGCGCCGCCGGTGGTCAGGGCAAACGACACCCGGCGGTGCGCATGCCCGTGCCTTCCGCGAGTTGGACGCGATCAGCGTCTCACCGATACCACCACCGCTCCGTCCCGTCGGTCCGGTTCAGCACGAACAGCACCAGCGTCGCGTTGAACGGCCGCATCGGCGTATCCGCCACGGCGCGCGGCCATTTCTGCCGCAGCGCGTACACCAGCGGATCCCCCACCGCGATCGGCAGCCCGCACAGGAACGCCGCCCGGCGCACGAGCCGCGACCCCCGGTCGCCTTTGCGCACCGCGATCGCCCGCGCCGCCGGCAGGAACACCATCGTGAATCCCGCATAGGCCGCCACCGCCACCGCCGGCAACGACCACCAGGTCAACCCGCCGCGGCCGCCGCCACGACCCCGCGTCACCACCAGCCACACCAGCCCCCACACCACCCCGGCCGCCACCCCCCGCAGCAGGTTGACCCACGCCGTCGTACTCCACCGCACCCGCCCAAAATCGCGTCGCCAGGAAAACCGGCGCCGGCTCTTCGTCGCGCTACTCACTGTCGGAATCTCCGTGTCCGAGGTCCAACTCGGACGCCGAAGCTCGCCCCGCGCCGTCACATCGCCGTCAAACCGCCCCCGCGCTTATCACGAATAAAACTTCACCTATCACCCTTCGCCGCGCGGCTTGCTCCCATACCGCAATCGGCATAGCTTCGCCCCGGGCTCGGCCGCTGAAACCCGACGATGGGCATTGGCGATGACCGAAGTCCCGATATCGGAGTCTGTACATTTTGGACCCCGATCGTCTCATGAACGTCTCATGGCCGACGCCGGCGACATGTATGCGCATCCGCGGGGCACGCTCCGTCTTCTGACGCTGGGCGTCCCCCGCCTCGTGCTCCACCCCCACGACGGGCACGACCCCGAAGTCCTGCTCACCGGCAAGCCCGTCGCCCTCCTCACCTACCTCCAGTTCGCCCCCCGCCGCACGGTCAGCGCCGAACGCCTCGCCGACCTCCTCTGGAGTAACCGCAGCGCCGACGCCGGCCTCAAGAACCTCCGCCAGACGATCTGGATGGTGAAGCAGCAGCTCGGCGACGCCGTCATCGAGCGCGTGCGCGAGGGCGTCTCCCTCCCGCTTCCGTTCCCGTCCGACTACGCCGAGTTCGAAGCCCACATCCACGCCGGCGCCCTCGACGAGGCCCTCGCGGTCTACGCCGACGACTTCTTTTCCGGCTTCGCGTCCCCCGGCGCCGCCGGCTTTGAGGAGTGGGCCGACCTCGAGCGCGCCCGCGCCCGCCGCCTCTTCATCGACGCCGCCGAGCTCGTCGCCCAGCGCGAGATGAACGCCGGGCGCGCCCAGCGCGCCGTGGACATCGCCCGCCGCGTGCGCACCGCCGACCCCAACGGTGACACCGGGTGGCGGCTCCTCCTCGAAGCCCTCGTCTCCGCCGGCGACACCGCCACCGCCCGCGCCGAAGTCGACCAGTTCACCGCCTGGCGCGCCGCCAACGGCCACGACGACGATCCGCGCAGCGATGCCCTGGTGCGCGCCGTCCGGCGCGCCGCGCGCCGAGCTCCCGATCCATCAGACAACTCTGGAGTCGCGCCCGACCTCATCGGCCGCGACCGCGAGTTCGCCGCCATCTGCGCGCTCTGGAACGAGGCCGCCGACCGCGGCGCCCGCCGCGCGCACGTCGTCGCCGAAGCGGGGCTGGGCAAGACCCGCCTCCTCACCGACGTCGCGGCGCGACTCGCCGCCCTCCGCGCCCGCGTCCTCGTGCACCGCGCCAACGTCGGCGAGCGGCACCTCCCCTTCGCCACCGTCGCCGCCCTCGCGGCGCGGCTCGCCGCACTTCCAGGCGCGCGCGGCATCTCCACCGCGTCCGCCGCAGCCCTCGTCGCCCTCAACCCCGCCCTCTCCAGCGCGTTCGACAATCCGCCCGATCCCAGCACCGGCGACGAGGCCCTCCGCCGCCGCGGACTCGCCCTGCTCGAATTGCTCGGCGCCGTCGCCGACGAGGCGCCGCTCGCGCTCCTCATCGACGATCTCCACTGGTGCGACGACGCCTCCGCGAACGTCCTGAGCTTCGTGGCCGGGAGCCTGCGCGAGGAGCGCGTGCTGTTCGTGACCACCGCGCGCCCTCATCGCAATCCCATCGCCCTCCCCGATGACGCTCTGCGCCTCGCCCTCGCGCCCCTCGATACCGCGCACGTGCATGCCCTGGTCGCGAGCATGGGCGAGCTCCCCGCCGAATCGTGGGCGCGCGAGCTGCCCGAGCGGCTCGCCCGGTGCACCGGCGGCAGTCCGCTGATGGTGCTCGAGGCGCTGCGCCTCTGCCGCGAGCGCGGCGCCCTGGATTTGAGTGAACGCATATGGACGTGCGGCGATCCTGGCGTGCTCGCCGAGCTGCTGCAGGTGGGCGGTGTGATTCGCCACCGGCTGGCCGGGCTCGAGCCCGTGCAGGCGCGGCTGCTCGTGCTCATTGCGCTGGCCGGGTTGCCGCTGCCGCGCGGCATGCTCGCGGCAGCCGCCGGCCTGGCCGACATCGATGCCGACGCCGCCCTCTCGGCGCTGGAGCAGCGCGGCCTCGTGACCGTGTCCGGCAACGACGTGGCGGTGGCCCACGACGAGATCGGGCACGCCGCGCTGGCGGGCGCGGATCCCGACGCCGAGCGTCAGGCGCACGCCGCGCTTGGCGCCGCCATGGCCGTCGGCGGCGCCGGCTGGCAGCAGCGCGCCGTGGGGCATTTGCTTGCCGCCGGCGACGATGCGCGCGCGTACGCCATCGTGCGCCATGAACTCGGGGCCGCGCCGCACGCCGGCGGGGCCAATGCGCGCATCCTCACGCTGCTTGGCGAGCACTCCACTCCTGAGCGTGTGGCGCGTATCCGCGCTGAGCTGCCGTTCCGCGTGCGGCACCCGCGCGCCGTGCGGGTCGCAGTAATTGCGATGGCGGCGGTCTCGGTGCTCGCCGCCGGCGGCGCGCTCACGGCCATGCTGCGCCGCTCTCCCCCGCCCGACGCCACGCTGATCGCCAGCGTGCCCGACGCGCGCGGCGAGATGATCGCCAATGAAGTCCCGGTACGCGCGGCGGATATGGATGTTCGCGAGCCGATCGTGATTCCACGGGCCCGCTCCGGCACGGAGTGGCGCTACGTCATGGGCCCCAACGACGTGCGGCGCCCTGGCAGCCGCGAGTGGGCCGGCCAGCGACCCGACTCCACCGGTACGCACGTGGAGATCCGCGGGCAGGACGGCGATCA
>JAGWRB010000028.1 GCA_028876725.1 Gemmatimonadota bacterium | reverse complement strand
GCGTTGGTGGAGCAGTTCTGCTCGTGGTCGGCGTGCAGGATGAACAGGATCTCGAGCGCCTTCACGAACACCGGGTTGCCTTCGTACTTCGACTCCGACATCCGCGCCACCATCGAGAGGAAGTTCTCGACGTAGCTCAGGTTGTTGTCGGGGTAGATGAACGGCAGCCCCTTCACGTGCCGGTAGGCGAACGCCGCCAGCGTGGGCACCTTGGCCAGCAGGCGGATGATCGAGATGTTCCGCTGCTCCGGATCCGCGATGTTCTTCGCTTCGGGATAGAACGACGAGAGCGCCGCCACGGTGCTGCACAGCATCGACAT
Organism: Gemmatimonadota bacterium; assembly: GCA_028876725.1. Taxonomy (GTDB): domain Bacteria; phylum Gemmatimonadota; class Gemmatimonadetes; order Gemmatimonadales; family Gemmatimonadaceae; genus JAGWRI01. Next base: position 4,218 of record JAGWRB010000028.1, on the reverse strand, counting down.
CGGGTGCGCGTCGTACCGGAAGCCCTGCAGGAAGCTCTTGATGTTCTCGTGCACGTACGTGTGGAACGTGATGTCGTGCACCCACTGCTCATACTGCTTCTTGTCGGGCAGCTCGCCGTGCCGCAGCAGCCACGCCACTTCCAGGAACGTCGCCTTCTCGGCCAGCTGCTCGATGGGATAGCCGCGGTAGCGCAGGATCCCCTTGTCGCCGTCGATGAAGGTGATGGCGCTCTTGCACGACGCCGTGTTCATGAACGCCGGGTCGTAGGTCATCATCCCGAACTCGTCGGGACTGGTCTTGATCTTGCGCAGATCCATGGCCCGAATGGTCGTGTCGCCCACCACGCCGTCGGTCATGATCGGAAGCGAGTACTGCGCCCCCGTGCGCGTGTCCTTGATCTCCAGCGCCGCGGCGGCGGATCCGGCGCCGGCGCCCTTCTCGGTCTTTTCGAGCGTCGCGGCAGCTCCTGCGGCGCCAGACTCTTGTGTCTTGGCCATGCTACGTTCTCCGAAGGTGAAATCAGGCTGGCCGAGTGCTCCGGCCGCATCCTCACAATCTAGAGGGATGCACAGCAGGACGGCATGGCCGGCCATGTCAGGAGAATGTTGTGTGATTCTCGTCGGGATCCCTGACCAACCCGCCGGACGAACGCCGACACGCGCCCCCGGCCCCCCTCGTTCGGGGTCTTGCCGGCCGGCAGCGTGCGCCCACGGTCAGAGCGCGGCCGGCGTCCCCAGCGTCCGCACGATCTCGAATTCGCGCGCCGTGACGGGCTGCACCGAGAGCCGGCTCCCCTTCTGCAGCAGCGCCATCTTCTCCAGTCCCTTCACGCCGCGAAGGTCGGCCAGTGTGACGGGCCTCACGAACCGCTCCACCGCCTGCACGTCCACCATGTACCAGGTGGGCGCCTCCCGCTTCGACTTCGGATCGTAATGTGGATCCTTGCGATCGAACGCGGTGTGGTCCGGATACGCCTCGCGCGTCACGCGGGCCACCCCCACCACGGCCGTCGGCTCGGCGTTGCTGTGATAGAACAGTACGAGGTCGCCCTTCTTTATCCCGTCGCGGATGAAATTTCGCGCCTGGTAGTTGCGGACGCCGTCCCAGTACGTGGTGCGCTCGGGGCTGGCCACGAGATCGTCGAACGAGAACGCGTTCGGCTCGCTTTTCACGAGCCAGTAGTGCCGGTCGCTCATGTGCCGAATCTAACCCGGAACCCCCGACCCCCGCCCGGACAACCTCCCACTTTCCGGGCGCCCTGCTTCCCTGCACGTTTCAGCCATGGCCGCTCCTGTCGGCGCCGCGCCCGCCTCGGGCCCCGCGGCGCACCCTGTCGAATCTCGCGACCCCGCCACGGGCGAGGTCTGGCGGCGATTCCCGGCCGCGACCTCCGCCGATGTCGCCGCAGCGCTCGCCACCGCGCGCCGCGCCCAGCCGGCCTGGTTCGGCACGCCGCTGCGCGATCGCGCGCGCCGCATCGAGGCCTTCCGCCGCGCACTCTACGCCCGGCGCGACGAAGTGGCGCGGACGATCAGCCGCGAATGCGGAAAGCCCCCGGTTGAAGCGCTGGGCGAAGTGCTGGTCACGCTCGACTTCGCGCGGTACTACGCCAGCCGGCGCGTGCTCCGCGTGCTCCGCCCGGCGCATTTCACGGGCGCCACGCCCCCGATGTGGCGCAAGCGGGTGCGCATCTCGCAGGAGCCGTTCGGCGTGATCGGCGTGATCTCGCCCTGGAACTACCCGTTCATGCTCGCCTCGGCCATTCTCCTCCCCGCACTCGTGGCGGGGAACGCGGTGCTGCTCAAGCCGTCGGAGTTCACCACGCAGAGCGGCCTCCTCATCGGGGAGCTGCTGCGCGAGGCGGGGGTGCCGGCGAACCTCGTGCACGTACTTCCCGGCGACCGCGTGGCCGGCGCCGCGCTCATCGAGCAGGGGTGCGACAAGATCTTCTTCACCGGCAGCGAGGCCACGGGACGCAAGGTGGCCGCCGAGTGCGGCGCCCGGCTCGTGCCCTGCGTGCTGGAACTGGGCGGGAGCGATGCCGCCATCGTGCTCGACGACGCCGACCTCGAGCACACGGCCGACGGCATCGTGTGGGGCCGGTTCTCGAACAGCGGGCAGACGTGCGTGGCGCCCAAGCGCGTGCTCGTGCATCAGGCCGTGTACGACCGGTTCATGCCCGTGCTCGCCGCGCGTGTGCGCGCCTTGAACGCCACGACGGCGCGCGACGCGTCGGAAATGGGACCGCTTATCCGCCCCGAGCAGACGGCGCGCCTCCGCGGGCAGTACGACGACGCCCTGGCGCGCGGCGCCGAAGTGGCCGCGGCCGGCCCGAGCGACGCCGAGCATCTCTTCCCGCCCACCCTGCTGGCCGGCGTCACGCCCGACATGCGCGTGCTGCGCGAGGAGACGTTCGGGCCAATCCTTCCCGTGGTCCGCGTGCGCGACGATGACGAGGCGGTGGCCCGCGCCAATGACTCGGCCTATGGTCTGAGCGCGAGCGTGTGGAGCGGCAGCCGGTCGCGCGCCCTCGCCGTCGCCGCCCGGCTTGACGCGGGGAGCGTGGTGATCAACGACTCCGTGATCGTGGCCGGCATGAGCGACGTGCCGCACGGCGGGGTCAAGGCGAGCGGATCTGGGCGCGCCCACGGCGTGTGGGGACTGCTCGAGTGCGTGCGCACGAAGACCGTGGTCGAGGAGCGGCTGCCGCGCATGCGCCAGGCGTGGTGGTTCCCGTACGGCGCCGGCACGCGCGATGCGTTCGACGGCGCGGTGGCGGCGCTCCACGGCCGCGGCCTCTTTGAGCGGCTGCGCGGGCTGTGGCGGGCCCGCGCCCTCCTGCGCCGTCCGCGCTCTTGATGCCGCGCGACGGCGTGTCGAGCTTTCGCGCATGAATACTTCGGGGCTCTCGCTGGCGACCGTGATGCCGGCGGTTCGGGGCGTCGTGCTCGCGGGAGGACTGCTCGCGGCCTTGGGAGCGGTGCTCGCGTGGGCGGTGCGCACGCGGCGGCTCCAGCCGTTCGGTCGCCCCGCGCGGTTCACGCGCCGGTTCATCGATCCCCTCCTCTCGCCCGTCGAGCGCGTGGTGGCGCGCGCCGGCGGCAGCGCGGCCAGCGTTCCCTGGTGGGGGCTTGTGCTCGTGGCCGTCGCCGGCGCGATCGTCATCACCGGCGTCCAGGCGCTGATCGGGCTCGTATTCGAAGTCATGTGGGCCGTCCAATCGCCGATGCGAATTGCCGTCCTGCTGCTGTCGTGGGCATTCGCCGTCGTGCGGCTCGCGCTCATCGTCCGTGTGCTGGCGTCGTGGCTGCCCGTGCCGCCGTACTCGCGGTGGGTGCGGTGGACCTATCCGCTCACCGAATGGATCCTGCGCCCCCTGCGCTCGGTGATCCCGCCGCTCGGAATGATCGACCTCACGCCGGTGGTGGCGTATTTCGCCCTCTGGCTGGTGCAGAGCCTGTTCCACATTCCCTGATGACGCTCGACGTCCGGCCCTGCGACGGCGGCGTGCGGCTGTCCGTCCACGTGCAGCCGCGGGCAGCGCGCACGGAGATCGCGGGCGAGCACGGAGGGGCGCTGAAGATCCGCCTCGCCGCGCCCCCGGTGGACGGTGCGGCGAACGACGCGCTCGTGGCGTTCCTGGCCGAGCAGTTCGGCGTGCCGCGGCGCGCCGTACGCGTGGTGAGCGGCCACGCCTCGCGCCGGAAGGTGGTGGAGCTGACGGGTGTGGACGCCGCGGCGGTGCGGCGCGCGGCGGAGGCGCCCTAGGTCTTTGGCCGGGCGGCCATCGCCCGCTGGATCGCCTGGTCGAGCTGATCCATGGTGAAGGGCTTGGCCAGGAACGGCGTCTGGCGGTCGCGCAGCTCCTTGCGGGTGAACTCCTCGGCATGTCCGGAAATGAACAGCACGCGCACACCGGGGCGCAGCGCCACCAGCGCGTCGCGCAGGTCGAGGCCGCTCATGCCCGGCATGCGGATGTCGGTGATCAGCAGATCGATGGGCTCGTTGAACATGCGATTGACCTCCAGCGCCTGCTCGCCGGTCGCCGCGTCGAGCACCGTGTGGCGCTGCCGCTCCAGCGCGCGGCGGGTCATGTCGCGCACCGCCTCGTCGTCGTCAACCACATACACCGTGCCTTTTTTCGGTATCAAACTCATGCCATTTTCCCGGGGGTACCCTGGAGTCCTTGGTTATCGGTGCAGGAATCGTGCCTTTGG
>JAGWRB010000295.1 GCA_028876725.1 Gemmatimonadota bacterium | reverse complement strand
GGGCGGGCCGCCCACGCGGCCGGCGTCAAAGCGGTGCGCGCCCTTCCAGGTCGCGCGGATCATGCTCACGGGCTTGGCGGGAGTCGTCATGGAGGGCCTCAGGCGATGCGGGTGCCGTTGGGCACGGGATGGTCGGGCGCGAGGAGCACGACCTCGGTGGCCGCGGGCATGGCCCCCAGCACCAGCACCTCGCTTTCGAAGCCGGCGATGCGCCGCGCGCCGAGGTTCACCGCGGCCACGACCTGGCGCCCGACGAGCGAGTCCGGCGTGTAGTGCACCGTGATCTGCGCGCTGGAGCGGCGCACGCCCAACGCCGGGCCGAAATCGATTTCCAGCTTGATTGCCGGCTTGCGCGCTTCGGGAAACGCCTCGGCGCGGAGCACCGTACCCACGCGCATGTCGATGGCGGAGAATTCGTCGGGGGTGGCCATCCCGTAACTTAGCCCCGGCCGTGGCCGGGCACAGCACGGCCGTCCGGGGCTATGTTCAGGGTCGCATGACGCTGACTCCCGAACGGTTGTGCCAACTCATGGAGCCGTACGCCCGGCACGTGCTCGTGTGCACGGGCGGCTACTGCTCGGCGGACCGCGCCGGGCGCGAACTGTACCGGCGCCTCCCGGATCTGCTCCAGCGCGAGGGGCTGCTGTTCGGGCCGCGGCGCGTGAAGCGCGGGGAGACGCCGTGCCTGGGCGTCTGCGTGGGAGGACCGATCGTGGTCGTGTATCCCGACGGCGTCTGGTACGCCGGCGTGACGCCGGAACTGCTGGAGCGCATCGTGGTGGAGCATCTCCGCGACGGGCGCGTGGTGGAGGAAGCCGTGTTTCACCGGATGGGCGGTCGCTGACCGGCGTCGCTTGCGGCGCGCGGCGGCGGCGCACAGCTTCAACTGCCGTCTTTTCAAATTCTTTGCGATGGCTCACGACATACTCTATCAGCGCTTTCTGTCTCACGGCCCCGCGGTGCGCATCCGGCGCACGAGCGACGCCGGCGTCGCGCCGGTGACCGCCGTGCTCGAGGTGGACCGGCGCGCGGGCACGCCCCGCGAGAAGGAGGGGGGCACACCGCCGGCGCTGATGCGCTGCGAGGGGGCCACCGAGGCGGAAGTGGTGGCGCTGCTCGAGCCCACGGCGCGCGACGACCGGATGATCGCGCAGCTGATGCGCGAGAAACAGCTGCGGTAACGCCGGGCGGAGGCGCTGGGCGGTGATTGCTCCCGTGTCGGCGGACGGCTAAGTTGACCGCTGACCGTCTCCGACCCGCATTCGATGCCCGACGAACCGCTGCAATCCCGCCGCATGATGGTGAGCGCCGCCAAACGGCTGCTCGCCGCCGGCGACGGCGCCCGCCGGGCCGACCCGCAGGACGACTTTCCCCGACTGACCCTCAGCGCCCTCGAGAAGATTCGTATGTCCCGCTCCCGCGAACGCATTCTGAGCAACCTCGACGACATGTACCGCGAAGCGTTCGAGCGCGCCAAGTCGTCCGACGATTCGTCGCAGATGACGACCCTCGACTTCGCGTACCGCCGCGAGCAGCTCTATCTCGAGATTCTGCTCGACATTCGCGACGCGATGGAGCGGCGGTAGCGAGCGACGGGTGGTCGTGAGCGGCCGGCGATGCGCCGTTCCTGCTCACTGCTCACTGGCAACTGCTTTCGGCCAAATCAGCGACGCCGTCACCGACGTCGCCAGCACGGCCACGATCACGGCCAGCGACACCCAGATCGGGAGCTCGATCCATCGGTCGGCGAGCATCTTCACGCCGATGAACGTGAGGATCACCGCCAGGCCGTACTTGAGCAGGTGGAAGCGGTCGATCACGCTCACCAGCAGGAAGAAGAGCGATCGCAGCCCCAGCACGGCGAAGATGTTCGACGTGAACACGATGAACGGGTCGCGCGTCACGCCGAAGATCGCGGGAATCGAATCGATCGCGAACGCGAGATCGGTGACTTCCACCAGCACCAGCACCAGCAGCAGGGGCGTGGCCACGCGCCGCACGCCGTCGAGCGTGAAGAATCGCGAGCCGTCGTAGTGCGGGGTCATGGGGACGAACCGCCGCACGAGCCGCACCACGAGGTTCTTCTCCCCGTCGAATTCGGCGTCGTCGTCGTGGAACGCCATGCGCGTGCCGGTGACCACGAGCAGCGCGCCGAATGCGTAGAGCACCCAGTGGAAGCGCGCCAGCAGAATCGCGCCCACGGCGATGAACGCACCGCGCAGCACCAGCGCGCCCAGAATGCCGTAGAACAGCACGCGGTGATGGCACCGCTTGGGCACCCCGAAATACGCGAAGATGAGCGCGATGACGAAGATGTTGTCCGCGCTCAGCGATTCCTCCAGCACGTAGCCCGTGAGGAAGGTGAGCGACGCGGTGTGCCCCTCGAACGCCCGCAGCGCGGCCGCGAACACGAGCGCCAGCGTCACCCACAGCGCGGTCCACAGCGCCGCTTCGCGCGGCTGGACCTCGTGCGCCTCCCGGTGGAACACGCCCAGGTCGAGGGCGAGCATCAGGAGCACGAAGGCGATGAAGCCGACCCAGAACCAGATGTTGGTGGCGATGGTGTGCATCGAGGCGGTGGCTGGAACCGGAAGTCTTCGTAAGCTAACGTGCTACGGCCGTTTCATCCGCGCCGCCCCGATATGCCGGAATCCTTTTCGTCCGAAATCACGGTCGTCGTCGTGAACGCGCGCATCCCCACCGGGGACGCACGCCGGCCGTGGGCCGACGCCGCCGCGCTCGCGGGCCCGCGTGTGGTGGCCCTTGGCGCCAGCGCCGATCTGCGCAAGCGCGCGCCGCGGGGCGCGCGCGTGATCGACGCGCGCGGCGCCCACCTCCGCCCCGACGAACTCGCGGCCTACGCTACGGGTGGCAGCTTGCCGGCGTGATCACGCCATTCGCCCCGAGGATGATGTAGGGCAGCTGCAGCGCGTCGCAGGCCGAGGCAGAATTGAACGTGCCGTTCACGTACAGGCGCCCGGTGGAGCCCATGGACAGCCCGCCCGCGTTGAGCGTCACGCCCGACGGGATCGTGAACGACTCCACCCCGTTCCCGCTGCTCACCGACAGATTGTTCTGCACGTTGTACGTGGCCGCCCCGGTGGACGACAGCGCGGCGGAATAGCCGGAGAGATTGGCCGCGCTCAGCGACCAGAAGCGCGCCGAGTCGGAGGTGGCGCGGATGGTCTGCGCCATCTGCGCGCCGTAGGGGTTGTTCTCCATCAGCAGCCCCGTGCCGGTGGAATAGAAGTTCTCGTACGACGCCGGCGCGCCGGCCACGGTGTCCTCGGAGAAGCCGGCGCCCATGACCTGGATCGAGCCGCCGGTGAGCAGCCCCTTCGACGACTGGTCGGAGGTGACGTTGAGGCTCCCCTCCACATACAGCCACGTGGCGGCGCCGGTGATCTGCACGGTGCCGTGGTGCTGCACGTTCACGTCACCCTGCGAGGTCAGCCAGGTGTTCGCGGTGTTGGCGATCGCCAGCGGACAGTTCACCTCCACCACCGCCGCGCTGTCGATCCCGGCTACCATCACCGGATTCGCGCTCGCGCAGCTCATGTTGGTATCGCCGATCGCCAGCTTGTACGGGAACGACTCGGCGATCACCGAGCCCGGCGTCATCATCTCCACGTATCCCGTGCCGCCATAGAATGAGCCCCACGCGTGCGCGGTCTGCGGAACGCCGTCGAGATTGCCGTACACGTAGAGCGGACTGTTGTGCAGCTCCACGTCGGCCAGGTTCTCGACGTCGATCGAATTCACGCTCGCCGGCGCCGCCAGCCCCACGGCGTGCCCGCCCCAGGTCTGGAAGGTGCTGAAGTACGGGACGAACACCGACGTCGACGCCGTCGGCACGCCCGACGACCAGTTGCCGGCGTTGGTCCAGCTCGTGTCGGCGAGCCCCGTCCACACGTCGTAGTTCGGCGGTGCGACGAACTCCCGGAAGTTCACCGGCGCGCCGGGCAGGATCTGGGAGTTCTGGTCGTAGGCGAAGGCCTGGATCACGCACGACGCGGCGCTCGACGGGAGACTCACGTTCACGCTCGCCACGCCCTGCGCGTTGGCCGTGAGCGCCTGCAGGGCGCTGCCGTTCGGCAGCGTGCACTGGCCGCTCGAATGTCCGGTGATCTGGAACGTGACCGAGGCCCCGCCCACGGGATATCCGGCCGTGTCGGTTACCACGACCTGCACCTGCCGGGTGGAGGTGCCCTCGACGTGCGTCGAGTCGAGCGCCTCGCCGGCCAGGGGCGCGATGTTCGCCGCCGGCCCCGCGGTCACGGAGATCAACGCCGAGGTGTCGGAGCGCAGCCCGGTCGACGAGAACCCGAGCGCGATGGTCGAGCCGAGCGACCCCCTGGCGCCGAGCCCGGTGAACAGCGCCGCGCCCGACGAGGACGTGACGACGCTGGTGGTCGTGCCGATGAGCGCCGGCGCGACCCGATCCTGCGGCTGCGGCCACAGGAACACGCTCGGCGCGATCGTGTCTCCCGGCGCGTTGAGGAACCAGGTGCGCGTGGAGTCCATCACCGAGACCTGCACGGCCGGGCTGAAGATCGCGCTGTCCTGAATGGACGTCGGCGGCGGCACGTCGACGCGCAGCGCACCCGGCTGGTGCGCGAAGGCGGTGAGCGTCACCGCGTTCGGCGTCCCCGCCGTGGACGCGGTGGCCTGGACGTGGTTGGGCCCCGACGCGGTGCCCAACGTCCAGCCCGGGATGGAGACGTACCCGCCGGCGTCGGTGGTCACGTGGGTCGAGTCGAGCGCGCCGCCGCCGGTGACGCTCAGGGTGAGCGGCACGCTGGCCACGCCGTTGCCCACGCTGTCGGCCACCATCAGCTCGGGCGCGTCGACGATGGGCTGGCCCGCCGCCTGGTGCACGCTGTCGTAGTAGGCCAGCACGCGGTAGGGCGCGCCCGCCGTGAGATACATCGTGGGCGAGTAGGTGCTGCCGAGCGAGTTCGTGCTCGACGTGTCCCAGGCGACCACGTCGAACGCCTCGCCGGCGTATCCGGCGATATTCAAATTTGTGAATACCGCCTGCCCCAGGGAGTCGGTCACCACCACCGTGTCGCCGATGAGCGTGGGGATGGGCGGGTACGGCAGCGAGTCGAACACGCCGGACTGGTACGGCATGGCGCTGAACGACGGCTTTCCGCCCACGGCCATCGCGCGGGCGGCACCCGGGCGGGCCGGGCGCGGCGGCGGCGGCGCGATGGCGGCCGATGGGCGCCGCCCGCCGGTGCGCG
>JAGWRB010000027.1 GCA_028876725.1 Gemmatimonadota bacterium | reverse complement strand
GGGCGGCTGTCGACGCTCGACCGGTTCCTGCCGCTGTGGATCTTCGCCGCCATGGGCGCCGGCATCCTGCTGGGGCGGGCGTTTCCGGGGCTTGGCGCCCTGCTCGACCGCGTGCAGGTGGCGGGGGTGTCGGTGCCCATCGGAATCGGACTGTTGTGGATGATGTATCCCGTGCTCGCGAAGGTGCGCTACGAAGCCATCGGGCATCACGTGGCAAACCGGAAGCTGCTCGGCACGTCGCTGCTGTTCAACTGGGTGATCGGCCCCGTCGTGATGTTCGCGCTCGCGTGGCTGCTGCTTCCCGATCTGCCGCACTACCGCGACGGGCTCATCATGATCGGGCTGGCGCGGTGCATCGCGATGGTGCTGATCTGGAACTCGCTGGCCTGCGGCTCGGGCGAGCTTGCGGCGGTGCTGGTGGCGCTCAATTCGCTGTTCCAGATCCTGACGTACTCGGTGCTGGGCTACTTCTTCCTGGCCGTGGTGCCCGGATGGTTCGGGGCGCAGACCGCGGCGCTCGACGTGTCGATGGCCGCGATCGCGCGGAGCGTGCTGATCTTCCTTGGCTTCCCCTTGCTCGCGGGGTACCTCACGCGGCGGGTGCTCACGGCGCGCCGCGGCGCCGCGTGGTACGACCGCGTGTTCCTGCCCCGCGTGGGGCCCACCGCCCTCATCGGCCTGCTCTATACCATTGTCCTAATGTTCGCCATGCAGGGGAGCCGCATTGTGGCGCTGCCGCTGGACGTCCTGCGGATCGCGGTGCCGCTGCTGGTGTACTTCGCGGTCATGTTCGGGGTGGCGTTCGCGCTGTCGGTGCAGCTGGGCTTCGGGTACGAGGACACCGCGGCGCTCTCGTTCACGGCGGCCGGGAACAATTTCGAGCTGGCGATCGCGGTGGCGGTGGCGACGTTCGGCATCGGGTCGGGGGAGGCGCTGGCGGCGGTGGTGGGGCCGCTGATCGAGGTGCCGGCGCTGATCGGGCTGGTGTACGTGTCGCTCTGGGCGCGCGGGCGGTTCTTTCCGCGGCAGGAGGCGGCATGACGGCATCGCGGCCCCTGGGCGTGCTCTTCTTATGCACCGGGAACTCGGCGCGCAGTCAGATCGCCGAAGCGCTGCTGGCGACGAGGGGCGGCGGCCGGTTCCGCGTGGGGAGCGCGGGGACGCGCCCGGCCGCGGCCGTGAACCCCGGGGCGATCGAGGTGCTGCGTGCGCACGGCATCGATTGGAGCGGACACCGGCCCAAGACGATCGACGAGATCCAGCACGAGTCGTGGGATCTCGTGATCACGGTCTGCGATCACGCCAAGGAAAGCTGTCCCGTGTTTCCGGGGCGTCCGGCCTATGAGCATTGGGGGATGCCCGATCCCGCGGCGGTGGAAGACCCCGACGCCCGGCGCGCGGCGTTTCGCGAGACGTACGAGGCCCTGAGCCGGCGGATCGAGGCGCTGCTGGCGTCGGCGTAAGGGCTGCGTGGAGTCCCGGATTGTGTCGCCGCAACGGCGGGAGTACCATTGCCCGATCCGCGGCCCGGCGCCCTGCCGCCTGCGGAGGCCAGCCGGTGTGCAGTCCCCCCCTCTCGACCGGAGTGCGATCATGACGCTGCCGTCGCGTGTCCTGTTGTTCGGCGCCGTTCCCCTGCTGATGAGTGGCCATGCCACGCCCGCCGTGCATCGCGTGGTCATCGAGGCCCATGACTACGCGTACGTCGTCCCGACGACCGTGCCCGCGGGGCCGACGCTATTCGAATTCGTGAATCGCGGGCGCGTGCGGCACGAGGTGCAGTTCTTTCGCGTGAAGGCCGGCGTCACGGCGAACCAGGCGCGGTCGTACCTCGCGACGGGGGATATCCCCTGGTCGGCCGTCGACACGACGTCCGGCGCCGGCGTCCTGATCGCCATCCCGGGCGATTCGGCCCACGAGCAGTTGTACGTGGACCTGGCGCGCGGCGAGCACTACGCGCTCATGTGTCAGTTCCAGGACAGCAGCAAGGCGCCGCCGCATGCGACGCTCGGCATGGTGGCCCTGCTCACGGTGCGCTGAGCGCGCGTCCTGTGGGGTTTCGCGGAGCGGGAGGGCGGCGTTGCTCGTGACCACGCCGCCCTCACCGCCCTGTGGTCAGATATCGAGATTGCTCGCGAACCGCGCGTTGGTCTCGATGAACACCCGCCGCGGCTCCACCTCGTCGCCCATGAGCGTCTGGAACATCTGGTCGGCCTGCACGGCGTCGTCGATGTTCACCTTGAGGAGCGTGCGCTTTTCCGGGTCCATCGTGGTGTCGAAGAGCTGGTCGGCGTTCATCTCGCCGAGGCCCTTGTAGCGCTGGACGTTGACCGACTTGCCGTCGCCGTTGCCGACGCGCTTGATGAGCTCGTCGCGCTCCTTCTCGTCGAACGCGTAGTACTCTTCCTTGCCCCTGGCCACGCGGTACAGCGGCGGCTGGGCGATGTACACGAACCCGGCCTCGATCAGCTCCGGCATCTGCCGGAAGAAGAAGGTGAGGAGCAGGGTGCGGATGTGCGCGCCGTCGACGTCGGCGTCGGTCATGATGATGATCTTGTGATACCGCGCCGACTCGAGCGTGAACTCTTCCTTGATGCCGGCGCCCACGGCCGTGATGATGGTGCGGATCTCCTCGTTGGCCAGCACCTTGTCCAAGCGCGCCTTCTCGACGTTGATGATCTTGCCGCGCAAGGGCAGGATCGCCTGGCTCTTCGGGTCGCGACCACCTTTGGCGCTGCCGCCGGCGGAG
>JAGWRB010000294.1 GCA_028876725.1 Gemmatimonadota bacterium | reverse complement strand
GGCACGGCGGGGTCGATTCGCGGGCGCTGCCCGGGTCGCAGAGCGCGGAGGAGGTGGCGGCGGTGATCGCCGGGGTGATCGAGCGGCCGCGGCCGGATGTGTACACGCGCCAGGGAGCGCAGGTGCAGGTCCGGGAGTACCTCGACGGGCTGAGCGCGGATCCCTAGGGCCGGCGCCGGCGCCGGAGCGGCTTCGGTCGCCCACCGAGGGGTCCGGCGGGGGCGGGTTTCGGCCCTGAGGGGTGGCCCCCAACCGTGACAAGAATTTTCAAACGTCCGGGCAGGGCTGCGCGTATTTTGGACAGAGGATCGGACCGGGTGCTGCGGGTCCCGCCGGCGAGCGGGGGCGGCAGCCTGCGTTCGCTCCTTTCACCACCCTCACACCCGGCTCCAGGCTCGATGCATTCTTCGAAGCAACTCCGGCGCGGCGCGCGCGCCTGTTCGGTAGCGTGCGCTGCCCTCGTTCTTGCCGCTGGCTGTTCCAAGGCGCCCCAGCGCGCTCCTCGTCCGCCGGTCACCGTGTCGGTTTCGGTGGCGCGCCGCGCCGACGTGCCGTACATCATCGACGCCAACGGGGTCGTGACGCCGATTCAATCGGCGGCGGTGTCGGCGCAGGTGAGCGGCATCGTCACCCGCGTGGATTTCCGCGAGGGACAGGAGGTGACCAAGGGGCAGACGCTCTTCCAGATCGATCCGCGCCCCTACCAGAACGCGTACCAGCAGGCGCTGGCCACGTTCGAGCGTGACTCGGCCACGGCCGCGAACGCCGCCGCGCAGCGCGATCGCTATCGCAAGCTCGTTTCCGCGCAGGTGATCACGCCGGAAGAGGCGCAGACCTACGAGACCACGGCGGCGACCACCGACGCGGTGATGCGCGCCGATCGCGCGGCGTTGGCCACGGCGAAGTTCAACCTCGACAACACCACCGTGCGCGCGCCGATCGCCGGGAAGACGGGCGCGGTGCTGGTGCGCGTGGGCAACCTGGTGAACGTCGGCGCTGGGCCGCTGGTGGTGATCAATCAGATCCGGCCCATCACCGTACGCTTCTCCGTACCGTCGTCGGAGCTGCCCAAGCTGCTGCGCTTCGCGCCCAATGGCGGCCTGCCGGTGACGGCGGTTCCGGGGGGCGGCACGGTCGGCGCATCGCCGCTCGACTCCACGCAGCAGTCGACGATGCCTGAGGCGTCGCCGCTGGCCGAGGCGGTGGCGGCGCAGGCGGGCGCGGGAACGGCGCCGGAGCGCGGGACGCTGACGTTCATCGACAACGCGGTGGACACCACCACGGGCACCGTACAACTCAAGGCCACGTTCGACAACCGCGACGGCAATCTCTGGGCAGGGCAGTTCGCGTCGATGCGCATGCGCCTCTACGTGGAGAAGGACGCGCTGGTGATTCCGTCGCAGGCGGTGGTGAGCGGGCAGAAGGGCACGTACGTGTACACCCTCGACCCGCAGAACAAGGCGCAGCAGCACTCGGTGGTGGTGGAGCGCACGGCCGACAACCTGGCCGTAGTGGCGGCCGGTATCGCCGAGGGCGATCGCGTGGTGACCGAGGGGCAGTCGCGGCTCACGCCGGGCGCGGAGGCGAGTCTGCGGACGTCGGATGCGGCGCCCGCGGGGAGCGCGTCGGCGCGCGGGGGACGGAGAGGCGGCAGTGGCGGACGAGCGAACGCCAAGCAGTAAAGCCAGCCTGACCGCGCTGTTCATTCGGCGGCCGGTCATGACGACGCTGCTCATGGTGGGCATCGTCGTCTTTGGCGTGTTCGCGTATCGCACGCTGCCGGTGAGCGATCTACCGATCACCGACTCGCCCAGCATCTACGTGGGCGCGAGCCTGCCGGGCGCGAGCCCGGAGACGATGGCGGCCACCGTGGCGACGCCGCTGGAGAAGGCGTTCAGCGCCATCGCCGGCATCGACGAGATCACGTCGAACAGCTCGCTCGGATCCACCGGGATCAGCCTCACCTTCTCGCCCGACCGCGACATCGACGCGGCGGCGCAGGACGTGAACGCGGCGATCTCGCAGGCCATGCCGGCGCTGCCGGCGGGGATCAACCCGCCCACGATGCACAAGCAGAACATGGCGGCGGCGCCGATTCTGTTCATGGCGCTCACCTCGGCGGATCTCCCCCTGCAGACGGTGGACGAGTTCGCCGAGACGGACATCGCCCAGCGGCTGTCGATGGTGGAGGGGGTGTCCGAGGTGCAGGTCTGGGGTTCCATGAAGTACGCGGTGCGCGTGGACCTCGATCCGGTGAAGCTGGCCGAGCGGCACATCGGGGTGTCGCAGGTGGCGCAGGCCATCCGCAGCAACAACGTCATGCTCCCCACCGGCGTGCTGTACGGCAAGAACCGCACGCTCACCATCAACGCCACGGGGCAGCTCCGCAACGCCTCGGAGTTCCGCAAGCTGATCATCGCCTATCGCAACGGCGGGCCGGTGCGGCTGGGCGACGTGGCGAACGTGCTCGACGACGTGCAGAACAACAAGGGCGCGAGCTGGTACGACGACGAGCGCTCCATCGGGCTGGCGGTGATGCGCCAGCCGGGCGTGAACACGGTGGAGGTGGCCGACGCGGTCAAGGCGGAGCTCGCCGAGATCGAGAAGGGGCTGCCGCGCGACGTGCACGTGATCATCCAGTTCGACCGCTCGGTGTCGATCCAGCACTCCGTGCACGACGTGAAGTTCTCGCTCGTGGTGTCGCTGTGTCTGGTGGTGATGGTGATCTTCCTGTTCCTGCGGAACGTCGTGGCCACGATGATCCCCAGCCTCACCCTGCCGATGTCGATCGTCGGCACGTTTTCGATCATGGCGCTGTTGCACTTCAGCGTGGACAACCTGTCGCTGATGGCGCTCACGCTGGCGGTGGGGTTCGTGGTCGACGACGCCATCGTGATGCTCGAGAACATCGTGCGCCATCTGGAATTGGGGAAGCCGCCCATGCGGGCCGCGCTCGACGGGTCGCGCGAGGTGGGGTTCACCATTCTGTCGATGACCCTGTCGCTGTCGGCGGTGTTCATCCCGCTCATGTTCATGGGCGGGCAGATCGGGCGCCTGTTCAAGGAGTTCGCGGTCAC
Source organism: Gemmatimonadota bacterium (assembly GCA_028876725.1). GTDB lineage: Bacteria > Gemmatimonadota > Gemmatimonadetes > Gemmatimonadales > Gemmatimonadaceae > JAGWRI01. The sequence continues at coordinate 1,498 of JAGWRB010000294.1, read as the reverse complement.
GATCGCCGTGGCCATTCTGGTGTCGGGGTTCGTGTCGCTCACGCTCACGCCGATGCTGTGCAGCCGCCTGCTCAAGGCGAAGAGTGAGGAGCGGCACGGGCGCTGGTTCAACGCCACCGAGCGCGCCTTCCAGCGCACGCTCGCGGCCTATGAGCGAAGTCTCAACTGGGTGATGGCGCACCGGCGGTACGCGCTGGCGTTCTCGGCCGCGGTGCTGGTGCTCACCGGCGTGCTGTTCACGATCATCCCCAAGGGGCTGTTCCCGCCCGACGACACCGGCCAGCTCAACGGCACCACCGAGGCGGCGCAGGGGACGTCGTACCCCGAGATGCTGCGCCTGCAGAAGATCGCGATGGCGCGCCTGCGGACCGACACGAACATCGCGTCGTTCACCTCGTCCATCGGCGGCGGGTTCGGCTCGTCGAACCAGGGGCGGTTGAGCGTGACCCTCAAGCCCGAGGGGCAGCGGCCGTCGGCCGACGCGATGGTGGCGGAGCTGACCAAGCTCGAATCCGGGATTCCGGGGCTCGCCGTGTACTTCCAGAACCCGCCGGCCATCCACATCGGCGGGCGCTCGGCGAAGAGCCAGTATCAGTTCACCCTGCAGGGGAACGACATCGACACGCTGTACACCGAGGCCGGCAAGCTGATGGCCACCCTGCAGAAGCTGCCGCAGCTCAGCGGGGTGACCTCGGATCTGCTGAACCGCGCGCCGATTCTGCGCGTGCACATCGACCGCCAGCGGGCGCTGTCGCTCGGCGTGACGCCGGCGGCGATCGAGCAGGCGCTGGCCAACGCGTACAACGAGCAGCAGGTGTCCACCATCTACACCCCGACCAATGAGTACTGGGTGGTGATGGAGACCGTGCCGGCGGCGCAGACCGACGCCAACGCGCTGAGCCGGTTCTACGTCCCGGGGTCCGGCGGGCGGATGATTCCGCTGTCCGACGTGGCGTACTTCGAGCACACCGTCGGGCCGCTGAGCGTGGCGCACTCGGGCCAGATGGCGTCGGTGACGATCGCGTTCAATCTGGCGCCCGGGGTGTCGCTGGGCGCGGCCGTGGATCTGGTGAACCGCGTGGCGCGGCAGAATCTGCCGGCCAACATCACGGCGCGGTTCAACGGCGCCGCGCAGGCGTTCGAGGCGTCGCAGCAGGGCATGGGGCTGATGCTGCTGATCACGGTCTTCATCATCTACATCATTCTCGGGATCCTCTACGAGAGCTTCATCCACCCGATCACGATTCTCACCGGCCTGCCGTTCGCGGCGTTCGGGGCGCTGCTGGCGCTCTGGGTGGCGCACGTGGAGCTCGGGGTGTACGGCTACGTGGGGATCATCATGCTCATCGGGATCGTGAAGAAGAACGCGATCATGATGATCGACTTCGCCGTCGAGGCCGAGCGGAACGAGCATCTCACGCCGGAGCAGTCGATCGTGAAGGCGTGCTCGGTGCGATTCCGGCCGATTATGATGACGACCTTCGCGGCGCTCGCGAGC
>JAGWRB010000293.1 GCA_028876725.1 Gemmatimonadota bacterium | reverse complement strand
GGCTCGCGCATGGACGACGTGATCTTCGAGGAGTTCAAGGGCACGGGCAATTGCGAGATCAAGCTCGACCGCCCGCTGGCCGAGAAGCGCATCTATCCGGCCATCGACATCGCGACGAGCGGCACGCGTCGCGAGGAGAAACTGTTCCGGCCCGAGCAGATGGACAACGTGTACACGCTGCGCCGGGGCCTGGCGCAGATGCCGCCGCAGGCGGCGATGGAGTGGCTCATCAAGCGCATCGCGGCGACGGCCAACAACGACGGGTTGTTGGAGGGGCTGTGAGTGAGCGAGCGAGTGGGTGAATGAGAGGCTCACTCACCCATTCACGCATTCACCCATTCATCGATTTCCCAACTCCTCGTACAGCACGGCCACGGCCCGCAGGCCGCGCGTGACGTTGTCCATGCTGATCCACTCATTGGGCGCGTGGGCGTTCTCTCCGGGGAGGCCGAAGCCCATCAGGAGCACGGGCGCGCCGAGAATACGCTCGAAGTCGCCGACCACCGGAATCGAGCCGCCCTCGCCGGTGATGACCGGCTCCTTGCCGAACGCCGCAGCGAGCGCGCGCCGCCCGGCGTCGTACAGCGGGCCGTCGAGCTCGGCGCGCCACGGCCGGCCGCCGTGCAGCGCCGTGACCGTGACGGTGATGCCGTCCGGCGCCACGCGCGCTACGTGCGCCTGCATGAGCCGTTCGATCTCGCGCGGATCCTGATCGGGCACGAGTCGGCAGCTCACCTTGGCCATCGCCTTCGAGGGCAGGACGGTCTTCGCCCCCTCGCCCGTGTAGCCGCTGAGCAGGCCATTCACTTCGCACGTGGGGCGCATCCAGATGCGCTCGAGCGTCGAGTATCCCGTCTCGCCGCCCAGGATCGGCGCGCCGGTTTCGGCGCGGAACCGCTCGTCGTCGAAGGGAAGCGCCCGGATGTCGCGGCGCGCCTTTTCTCCCCAGTCACGGACCTTGTCGTAGAAGCCCGGAATGGCCACGCGGCCGTTGGCGTCGTGCATCGTGGCGAGAATGCGCGCCAGCGCCATCGCGGGATTCACCACGGCGCCGCCGTAGCTGCCCGAATGCAGGTCGGTGGTGGGTCCGGTGACGTCGATCTGGAAGTACGCCAGGCCGCGCAGCGACGACAGAATGGACGGCAGCCCGGGCGCGAACATCGCCGAGTCGGAGATCACGACCGCGTCGCACGTGAGTTCGTCGCGGTGCGCCTCGATGAAGCCGGCGAGATGGTCGCTACCCACTTCCTCCTCGCCTTCGGCCACGACGAGCACGTTGACCGGAAGCGTGCCGCGCACTTTCAGGTGCGCTTCGAGCGCTTTCATGTGAATGAAGAGCTGTCCCTTGTCGTCCACCGACCCGCGCGCGAAGAGCTTGCCGTCGCGGATGGCGGGCTCGAACGGGGGCGAGTCCCACAGGTCGAGCGGCTCGGCGGGCTGCACGTCGTAGTGCCCGTACACGAGCACCGTGGGCGCGCTGGCGCCCGCGCCGCGCCATTCGCCCACCACGATGGGATGGCCCGCCGTGGGGTGGACGGTGGCGCGCAGTCCGGCGTTGCTGAGGTTGTCGGCCACCCACTGGGCGGCGCGCGCCGTGTCGGCGTTGTGCTCCGAGCGGGCGCTCACGCTCGGAATGCGGAGGAGGTCGAAGAGTTCGTCGCGGAGGCGGGCGTCGTTGGCGACGAAGAAGGCGTCGAGGTCGGGAGGCAGAGTCATGGTCGAAAGAAACGGGCAGTCCCCGAACCGGCGCAAGGCCGGCCGCGCCGCCGGCCGTCTTTCCCTTCCGTTCCCGGCGCGCGATACTGTTTCGCCATGCGCTCCCTTCGCGCCGCCCTGGCGGCCTCCCTCATCGCCTGCGCCGCCGCCCAGGCGCAGCAGACGCGGGTCGTGGTGCTGGGCACCGGCACGCCCAACGCCGACCCCGACCGGTCGGGGCCGGCGATCGCCGTGGTGTCGGGCGGACAGGCGTACCTGGTGGATGCGGGTCCGGGGATCGTACGGCGGGCCGCGGCGGCCGTGCGCGAGGGCGTGACGGCGCTCCGAATGCCGAAGCTCGACCTCGTCTTTCTCACCCACCTGCATTCCGATCACACGCTGGGCCTTCCCGACCTGATGCTGTCGCCGTGGGTGCTCGACCGCACGGCGCCGCTGCGCGTGTACGGTCCGCCGGGCACGGCGAACATGGTGCGATTCATCGACTCCGCGTACGCCAAGGACATCGATCTTCGCCTGCATGGCGGGGAGCCGACGAACGCGACGGGGTGGCGGACGACGGTGCGCGAAATCATCGACACGGGCGTCGTGTACCAGGATTCCAATATGACCGTGCGCGCGTTCCGGGTGCGGCACGGGGCCTGGGACTACGCGTACGGCTACCGGTTCGAGGCGCGGGACCGCACGATCGTGGTGAGCGGCGACACGCGCCCCACCGACGCGGTGGTCGACGCCTGCCGGGGATGCGACGTGCTGGTGCACGAGGTGTACGACGCCGAGACGTTCAAGCGGCGGCCGGCGGCGTGGCAGGCGTACCACGCGCGGTACCACACCTCGACCTACGAGCTGGGGGCGCTGGCCGCGCGGGCCCGGCCCCGGCTGCTGCTGTTGGTGCATCAGTTATACTGGGGAGGCACCGACGCCGATCTCGTGCGCCAGGTAGCCACGCGGTTCACGGGACGGATCGTGTCCGCGCACGATCTGGGAATATACTGAAACTAATATGACTACCAAGCAGCCGGGCGCCGAGAGCGCGATCGTTCGCGAACTGCAGCAGACCCGCCCGTTCCACTCGATCGGCGCCGAAGCCATCGTCAGCCTCATGCGCACGGCGTCGCTCATTCAGCGGCGGATCCACGCCATCGTGCAGCGCGAGGGCATCACGCAGCCGCAGTACAACGTGCTGCGCATCCTGCGCGGCGCCGGCGACGCCGGCCTTCCCACGCTCGCCATCCGCGACCGCATGATCGACGCGTCGCCCGGCGTGACGCGTCTCGTGGACCGGCTGGAGCGCGCCGGCTACGCCCGCCGGCGCCGCTCGGCGCCCGACCGCCGGCAGGTCATGTGCCACATCACGCCGGCGGGGCTCGCCCTCCTGGCGCGGCTCGACGCGCCGATCTTCGCGTACGACGACGAAGCCGTGGCCATGCTGTCCGTTCCCGAGAAGCGCGACCTGCTGCACCTCCTGGACGCGATCAGGGGCGCGCGGCCGCCGGCGTAGCGTCCGCCGGCCAGGTGCCCTTCCACCCGCGCAGGATCCAGAGGCGGCGCACCGCCGCGGTGTCGCCGTCGCGGCGCTCGAGCGGCACGAGCCAGGCCTTGGTGACCGAACGAAAGTGCGGCACGAGCACGAGCGCCGTGTGGTGCGGCCAGGGCACCTCGTCCAGCGCCAGCACGAGATCGTCGCCGGGACGCGCCACATCACGAAACGCCGGCCACAGATCGTACTGGTTGGGGCGCCCCGAAAGATTGAGCGAGAAGGTCGCCGGCCGGCCCGGGAGATTGAACGCCAGCTCCGACGCGTCCTGATACTTGTCGGCGCCCACCCAGACATGCACGCTGTCCACGGCGACCATGCGCTGCGCGGCCTCGACCCTGTCGGCGAGCTGGTGCCAGCCCGCGGACCGCGCCACCGGATCCCGGCGCGCCGGCAGCGGCAGCACCGGCGCCACCGATTGCACGTATACCACGCCCGACACGACCGCGGCGAGCCCCACCCCCCACCACAGCCACTTTCGGCCGCCCGCGCCCCACGCCGTGGCCGCAAGCAGCGGCACCGCCGGCACGTAGGCCAGGGCCGGCCAGTTCGCTTCCACCGGGCGCCGCAGCGCGCTGACCGCGAACAGCGCGATCGGCGTGAGCGCCACCACGGCCAGCACGAAGTGGGCGTCCGACGCCGGACGCCGCGCCGCGCGCCAGACGGCGACGGCCAGCAGGACGAGCAGAATCGGCGTCGCGAGACCTGCCTGCCCGCCGATCAGATCGAGCTCGCGCTTGAGCGGCGATCCCTTGGGCGCGCCCAGCCCGTGATGGAGTTGAAATCCGAACGAGATCCACTGATGGTGCGCGTTCCACACGAGCACGGGCACGAACACGAGCGTGGCGGCTGCGCAGGCCGCGTACGGCCCCCACTCGCGGAGCCGCGGACGGAGACTCGGGCGCACGATGATGGCGATGGTCACGCCCACGGGCAACAGAATCGACGTGTACTTCGACGAGAACGCGAGGCCGAGCGCCACACCGGCCGCCACCCACCACCCGAACGACGGGCCGCTGCGGGGCGGATGCTCCAGCGCCCGCATCACGAAGTAGAGGCCGGCCGCCGCCGCGGCCAGCACGGGCACGTCGGGCGTGGCCAGCACCATCCCCGACGCGGCGAGCGGCATGACGGCGAACAGCACCGCGGCCACGAGACCCGCGCGGTCGCCGCCCAGCCGCCGGGCGATGCCTGCACCGAACAGCGACGCGACGAAGCCAGCAACGATGACCAACAGGCGCACCGACAACGGCGAGAGCCCGGCGCCGAGGTGGCCGCCGAGCCAGGTGCCGCCGGCGATGAGCGCCGCGATGCCCCACGGGTGGTCGAAGTACCCGGCCGCCAGGTGGCGCGACCACTCCCAGTAGTACGTCTCGTCGGGGAACAGCGGAATCAGCGCCGCGAACACCAGCCGGAGCAGCGCCGCGCCGGTCAGCACCGCGACAGCGAGCGTCCACGGCGCGCGCGTGCGCCGGGCGCCGCCCGCGGCCGGTACCGGTTGCGTCATGCCGCGGCCGCTCCGGGCCGCGAGCGTCGCCGGCGCCACGCAAAGCGAATCAGCACCAGCGCCCAGATCCAGATGAGCCACGACACGCGTTCGTTGTCCGACAACATGGTGAACATGCGCGCCGCCACGAGCGGCAGCGTGGCGGCGAGGCGCAGCGGGGACACCGCCGTGTTGGCCTGGCGCCGCTCGATCACCTCGGTGCCCGTGAAGCCGCGCGTGCGGATCACCTCGTCGATGGACGCGGCGAGCGAGTCGGTGCCCATCCCGCGCCAGCCCGGAAGCTGGACGAGCGTCCACGCGGGGGCCGTGTACCCCCAGCCGTGGTTGTCGGTGCCCGAGACGAGCGCGAGGTTGAACGTGTCGGCGATCGTCGCGATCACGGTGCGTTTGCGCCGGGTGTCGGTGAGACCGCGCGGCGAGCCGTCGACGATCTCGATGGCGCGCGCCCCTGGCGTGCCCGGGGCCTGCGCCGCATGCAGGTGCCGCAGGAGGCCGGGGAAGGTGAAGATCACGATCGGCTCGTGACCGCGCAGCATGCTGGCCAGCGTCAGCGCGGTGTCGTCGACGTCGCGCAGGTTGGGGTCGGTGAGCCCGCGGTACCCGCGCTCGGCGCCGAGGATGTTCACGTGGGCGCCGTCCCATACGACTTCCAGCCCCTGCAGCAGCATCGTGCCCTGCCCCGCCTCCGCGGGGTTCGCGGCGATGCCTTCCGCCGCGCCCCGCACGGTGCGGTGGTCCGTGACGTACGCGACGTCGTACCCGGCGTCGGCGTGCCACCGCCGGTTGGCTTCGGGGCTGAACCAGGGCGCGCCGTCGTGCGAGTACGTGGTGTGCGAATGGAAATCCGCCACCAGAACGACGTCGTTGAGCGGCGTCTGCACGGCCAGCGCCGCCATGGGACGCGGCACGAGCACGGCGGCGGCGTACAGCGCCACGACGCCCACCAGCGCAAGGGCCGCCGCCCCCGTCTCGCGGAGCAGCGTCGTCGGGCGGCGGCGCGCACGCCAGGCGCGCCAGCCCGCGAACAGCACCAGGAGCGACACGACGATGGCGATGTGCTGCGGCACGCTCATCAGTGACAGCGTATCGAACACGTCGCACACCGGCGCGAGCAGCACGTAGCCGGCGGAGAGCACGAGGTGCACCTCGGGCACGCTCTGGAACGTGGCGGCATCGCGCAGGGGATCCGCCGCGAACGCCGCCGAGAGCAGCACGACGACGCTGAGGCCCAGCGCCCACCAGGGGAGGCGCCGGAGGGTGACGGAATGAGACACCGGCGCCGCGGGGCCGGAATCGGCGTCGCGACGTTTGCCGGAACGACGGGATCTGGAGGCGGCGGCCATGGACGGTCGGAGTGAGAGCCGGGAGTTGCCACGCGGGCCGCGCGGCAAGACGATAAGGTAGTCTCCATTTCTCGCGAGCGCACGAATGGCCAACCGATTGGCGCACGAAACCAGCCCGTACCTCCAGCAGCACGCCCACAATCCGGTGGATTGGTATCCGTGGGGCCTCGAGGCTCTCGAGCGCGCGCGCCGCGAGGACCGGCCGATTCTGCTGAGCGTGGGATACGCCGCATGCCACTGGTGCCACGTGATGGAACGGGAGTCATTCGAAGACCCGGAGACGGCGCGCCTGATGAACGAGCGATTCGTGAACATCAAGGTGGACCGCGAGGAGCGCCCCGACCTCGACGCGATCTACATGCAGGCGGTGCAGGCGCTCACGGGGCACGGCGGGTGGCCGATGACGGTGTTCCTCACGCCCGACGGCGCGCCGTTCTACGGCGGCACCTACTACCCGCCCGACGACCGGCACGGGATGCCGGGCTTTCGCCGTGTGCTGCACGCGGTGGCCGACGCGTACGCCAACCGCCGCGACGATGTGGACCGCACCACGGGCATGCTCCGCCAGATCTACGAGGGCACCGCGGAAGCGACGGCGTCGGCCGGCGCGCTCTCGCCCGACGTGCTCGACCGCGCCTACCGGCTCACGGCGGCCGAGTACGACGTGCGCCATGGGGGGTTTCGCGGCGCGCCGAAGTTTCCGCAGGCGATGACGCTCGAAGCCGTGCTCCTCACGTGGGCGCGGACCGGGCAGCCGTTCGCGCTGGAGATGGCCCGCACGTCGTTCCACGCGATGGCGCGCGGCGGAATCTACGACCAGATCGGCGGCGGGTTCGCGCGCTACGCCACCGACGCGGTGTGGCTCGTGCCGCACTTCGAGAAGATGCTCTACGACAACGCGCTGCTCGCGCGGCTCGGCGTGCATCTCTGGCAGGCCACCGGCGACACGATCGCGCGGCGCGTGACCGAGGAGACGCTCGACTGGGCGGCTCGCGAAATGACTTCGCCCGCCGGCGGGTTCTATTCGTCGCTCGACGCGGACAGCGAGGGGGAGGAGGGGCGGTTCTACCTCTGGACGCCGCACGAGTTCGACGCCGCGGCCGGTGACGACGGCCCCCTGGCGCGCGCGTACTACGGCGTGGACCGGGGCGGCAACTTCGACGGACGCTCCATTCTCTACGTACCCCGCGAACTCGAGGCCGCCGCCGCCGCGGCGGGCGTGAGCGCCGACACCATGCGCGCGGCGCTCGACCGCGCCCGGCCCCGCCTGTACGCGGCGCGCGCGGCGCGCGTGTGGCCCGCTCGCGACGAGAAGATCCTCGCCTCGTGGAACGGCCTCATGCTGCGGGCATTCGCCGAGGCCGCGCGCGCGTTCGACGCGCCGCACTACGGGGAGCTTGCCCTGACGAACGGCGCATTTCTGTTTCGCGAGATGGTGCGCGGCGATCGCGTGTGGCGATCACACCGCGACGGCGAGACGCGCATCCCCGGATTTCTCGAAGACCAAGCCGCGGTCGCCCTGGGCGCGTTCGCGCTCTACGACCTCACCTTCGACCGCGCATGGCTCGACCGCGCGCGCACACTCGGTGACGCGATGGTGCGCAACTTCTGGGATGACGAGACCGGCATGTTCTTCGACACCGCGTCCGACCATGAACGGCTGATCACGCGGCCGCGCGACGTAAGCGACAACGCGACGCCGTCCGGGAATTCGCTCGCCGTGGAGCTTTCGCTGCGGCTCGCGGAACTGTTCGGTGACGACGCGCACCGCCGCCGTGCCGAGCGCGTGCTCCACGGACTCGCCGACGCGATGGGGCAGTTCCCGCTGGCCTTCGGCCATCTGCTCGCGGCCGCCGACATGGCGGTGCACGGGGCGACGGAGTTGGCGCTCGTCGGCGATCCGGCGCGCGCCGACTTCCAGGCGATGGCGCGCGCCGCGGCCAGGCGTTTCGTGCCCGCGCTCGTGCTCGCCGGCGGAGCGGCGCCCAATGACGATCTGCCGCTCCTGGCCGGGCGACGGCCGGCCGGCGAGGGCGCCGCCGCGTATCTCTGCCGCAACTATGCGTGCGAGGCGCCGACGCACGACCCCGTCGAGCTGGCCGCGCGGCTCGCGCCGCCGGCGTCAGACTGACCGGGGCCGATCAGCGCACGACGCGTCGCAGCAGGAACGCGCTGTCGACGACGAAGAACGAGCGGTTGACGCCGGTGGGATCGAACGCGACGTAGCGCGCGCCGGCGCGCAGCACGAGGAAGGGGGAACCGGCAGGCGTGAAATGCGTCCGCGCCTCGATGGCCGACGCCACGCGACCGCACACGGTGCCGTCGGTCACGACGCGAACGGCGGCCGAATCGACGCCCGCGAGCCCCATGCCGTTCACCATCGCCATCTCGTCCGCCTCACGCGACGCGATCATTTCCTTGAGCGCTTCGACACGCAGTTCCCCGCCGCTGGCGGTGCCGGCGCAGTCGGCGGCCCCGGTTCCGGTTGGTCCTGCGGCGTCGGCCTCGCGGAGGGCGAGCGCTTGCGCGCTCGCCACTCCGGGCATGTGCCGCATGGCGTCCGCGGCGGCGTCGAGCGCCGCCTCGGAGCCGGCGCCGTGCAGGCGCACCAGGTAGAAGCCGTCCTCGCCGCCGTCACTGTGGTCGCCGCCGACGACTACCCCGCAGATGCGCGCCACCGCCGCCTGCCGCTGCGCCGGCGACGCCGACGCGATGAACTGGGCGGCGAGCAGGTTGCGGATGTAGCGCACGCCCGGACGCGACGGCACGGCCACGGTGCCGAGTGAGTCGAGCACCTGCTCAGCCACGGTATCAGGCGCGAGCGGGGGCACGACGCCGGACGCGGCGCATGCGGGCTGAGGGAGCGCCGCCGTGCGCTGCGCCTGCATAGGCAGCGCCATGGCAAGGGCGCACGCGACGCCCAGCGCGGCACCCGCGCGCCGGGCTACTTCCACCAGAGCGGCGCGGTGGCCCACGCCGCCGGGTCGAACAGCGCCGGGTCGAGCTTCATGTTCACCTTCACGTCGGAGTAGTCCTCTTCGTACACCAGCTTCCCGCCCGACAGCACTTGCACCTGGTCGGCGAGCCAGCCGCCGGGCTTACGCACGTACTTGTTGAACCGCACATCCTGCACGCTCGTGCGGGCCTTGTTCGGCTGAATGAGCCGCACGAAGAGCAGGCGGCGAGCATCCACCCAGAACTGCGGGGAAAGCGTGTCGCCCGCGGCCGCTCCCACGACGTACACCGTGCGCCCCTGGAAGGTCTGGCGGTGCAGCGTGCCGAGGTCGATCCCTTCGGCGCGCAGCACGTCGGCGGTGTGCGACGGCGGCTGCTTGTACACGTCGAACCCGAGGACGAGCAGCAGATTCCGCTCGGCCGTGGCGCCGGCGAGCTTGCCCGCCGTGAAGCGATACGTGCTGTCGTGGCGGAAGATGGCGCCGTCACGCGCCGGCGCGTCGCCCATGTCGATGCGCAGGAGCCCCGGGGCCTGCAGCGCTTCGTGCCACGTTTGCACACGCGCTTCGCTGCCGTCGGGTTTGTACCAGATGCTCTTCTGGGTGAACGTGAGCGTGGGGTACCAGGTCGCCGCGTAGCGCGCGTGCATCGCGGCGAGGAGCTGGGTGCCGTTTCCCGGCGCAGCGGGCTGCGCGGCCAGCAGCGCGGGCACGGCGAGAAGGGAGAGTGGGAGCAGGGGTCGCATGGGAGGGCTCGTGGAGGGCGGACCGGTTCACGCCTCGAGGCGATAGCCGGCTTTCCAGACGGTGAGAATGTGGCGCGGTTTCGACGGGTCGTCTTCAAGTTTACGGCGGAGCTCGGCGATGTGGATGTCCACCGTGCGCGTCATGACGTCGGCGCTGTACCCCCACACCTCCTTGAGCAGCTCGAGGCGCGACACCACCGCGCCGCGGCGGCGCACGAGCATCAGCAGCAGGTCGAACTCCTTGGGGCTCAGCGACACCGGCTGGTCGCCGCGCATCACCGTGCGCGCCGCCGGGTTGATCTCCACGGCGCCGAACCGCTCCACGGCGTTGCCGGCGTCGCCGGTTTCGGCCTGACGCGCGCGCCGGAGCAGGGCGGCCACGCGGGCGAGCAGTTCCAGCACGCCGCACGGTTTGGTGACGTAGTCGTCGGCGCCCAGCCGGAAGCCGAGCACCTTGTCGGTCTCCTCGCCGCGCGCCGTCAGGATGAGCACCGGCATCTGCAGCCCCTCGTCGCGCAGGGTCCGCAGCACGCGATAACCGTCCATCCCGGGGAGCATGAGATCGAGGATGATCAGATGCGGATGCCAGTCGCGCGCGCGGGCGAGGCCTTTCTCCCCGTCGCCCGCGACCTCGGCATCGTACCCCTCGATCTCGAGGCCGGTGCGGAGGCCGTAGGCCAGGTCGGGGTTGTCTTCGATGATCAGGATGCGGCTCATGCGGGGGATTCCTCTGGCACGTCGGCGTGGCTGGCCGGCAGGGTGAACACGACGCGCACGCCGCCTCCCGGCGACGCTTCCATGCTGCAGTGGCCGCCGTGCATCGCCACGAGCTCGCGCACCACGGAGAGTCCGATGCCGCTTCCGCCGGTGCCGCGATCGGAGTCGCGCCCGAGTCGCACGTACGGCTCCCAGACGCGCGCGCGGTCGGTCTCCGACACGCCCGGGCCTTCGTCGTCGATCCAGATCCGGACCCATTCCCGCGTGCGCGAGCTGCCCACGGTGATCGTCTGGCCCTCGGGCCCGTACTTGGCCGCGTTGTCGAGCAGGTTGAGGAGAATCTGGCGCAGCGCGTTGCGATCCACGAGCGCCACGAGCCCGAGCTCGACCTCGGCCCGGAGCTTCATCTGCCGCGAACGGGCGAGCGGCGCGAACAACTCCAGCGCGTCGTGCAGCTCCTTGGCGACATCCGTGGGCGCCGGCGCGATGCGATTCAGCCGCCGCTCGCTGCGCGAGAAGGTGAGCACGTTCTCCACGAGATACGTGAGCCGCCGCGCCTCCTGATCGATGATGGCGGCCGAGCGCGTGCGCTCTTCCTCGCTGCGCAGCTTGCCCATGTGGAGGAGCTCGGAGAACCAGCGGATCTGGGCGAGCGGCGTGCGCAGCTCGTGCGAGACGCCGGATACGAATTCCGTGCGCAGCCGCGCCAGCTCCTGTTCGCGCCGGAGCTGCACGAGCGCGATGGCGAGCAGGATCGCCATGAGCAACGCCAACGCGAGGAGCATCGGCCCGCGCGACGGGGGTAGGCCGCCCACGAGCAGCCGGCCGGCCACGTCCGGGCGCAGCGCGGCGCGCAGCACGAGCTGGCCGAAGTTGGCGTCCAGCGTGTCGGCCGCGCTATACGTGAGGTCGTACTGACCCGGAGAGCCGAACAGCGGATTGCCGTGCCCGTCCTCCGCGGCGAGCGAGAGCACCGAATCGAGGGGAAGATTGCCGACGAGCGACGGCGGCAGCAGGGCGCCGCGACGGTACACGGCCTGGAAGGCGGGCGTGAGAAACGCGAGCGGCGGCGTCTCGTAGCCGTACACCACGACCGGCCGGCCGTCCATGTTTCGCGACACGAGGAACACGAGCAGCCGCGGGCGAATGTCCAGCCCGCCGAGGATCATCACGTACGAGTCGTTGGTGACGATCACGCGCATCTGCTGGCGCTCGCGGGCCGTGGCGTCCGATGAGCCGTAGGCGCGCGGACGCATGTCTTTGAGCGGAGGCATGCGACGCACGTACGCGAGAATCGTGTCGCGCACCCACCGCAGCTCGCCCGACGATGCGTTGGTGGCCGTGGTGAGCAGCGGGCCGTCGGGCCAGTCGAGCCGGAAGTAGTACCGTACGCTGTCCAGGCACCTGCACCAGCCGCCGGCGCTGCGGGCCAGCACGCCCACGGCGTCGGGCGAGAGCAGCGATTCGGGCAGGCGCTCCGGATTCACGCGCATCGCCGCCTGCGCCAGCGAGGGAATCTCGTTCGTGAGCAGTTCGTTCCTGGCCTGCTGGCTGAACTGCCAGGCGGCGAACGAAGCGTAGTCCTTGAGGGTATGTTCGGCGGTGAGCCGGTGCCCACGGGCCGCCACCTGGGCCTGATACACGAGCGTCGCCGTGATCACGAGCGCGAGCCCGAGCACCACGACGGTGCCGATGAGGCGGGAGGGGCGGGGATGGGTCATGGTACGTCGTAATGAAATGCCCGCGGGGAGCGCCAGCCAGAGCGGCCCCGGCGTCTTACGAAACACTTACAGCGGTGCCACGGATGCGTCCCGGATCGGCCGCCGTGCTTGACTGTGGGGGCCAATGCGGCAAACTCCACGCATGACCGCGGCGATGCCGTCTTTCGTTCGGGGCATCTTCAACGGGGCCGTGCACGATGCCCTGCTGTTTCCCTACCCCGATGCGCTGGAACGCCGCGCGCCCGACGAGGCGGCGCGCGTGGGCGCGCTGATCGACCGGCTGCGCGGCCTCGAGCGCGACCTCATCGACTCGCAGGCCATCGACGAGCAGGAGACGGTGCCCGAGGCCGTGATCCGCGCGCTGGCCGACGGGGGCCTGCTCGGCCTCACGATTCCGGTGGAGTACGGCGGCCAGGGCCTCTCGCCGGCCGGCTACGCCCGTGTATTCGGCGAGTTGTCGCGCATCGACGGCAGCGTGGCGGTGCTGGTCGGCGTGCATTGCGGCCTGGGCGCACGCGCGATTGCCATGTACGGCACCGATGCCCAGAAGGCGCGCTATCTCCCCGCGCTCGCCCGCGGAGAGACGCTCGCGGCGTACGCGCTCACGGAGCCCGAGACCGGATCCGACGCCCAGCACATCCACACACGGGCGGCCCGCGGCGCCGACGGCGCGTCATGGGTGCTGAACGGACACAAGCAGTGGATTGGCAACGGGCACCGCGCGGGCGTGATCGTCACCTTCGCGCAAACCGAGGTCGAGCGGCGCGGCGAGCGCGTGCCCCGCCCCACGGCGTTCATCGTCCGCTCCGACACGCCGGGCTTCACGGTCATGAGTACCGTGCGCAAACTCGGCATTCGCGGATCGACGCAGGCCGAGCTGGTGTACGAGAACGTGCGTGTGCCCGACGATCACGTCCTGGGCGCGGTGGGCCGCGGATTCGCCGTGGCCGTCCACGTGCTGAACGGCGGGCGCCTGTCGCTGGCCGCGGGGTGCACGGCCGCGGCCAAGCAGACGCTCGCGCGCATGACGGCGTTCGCCGAAGAGCGCGTGCAGTTCGGGCGCCCGATCGCCGACTTCGAGATCACCCAGCGCAAGTTGGCCGGGCTGGCCGCCGACGTGTACGCGGCCGACGCGATGCTCGGCGTGCTCACGGCGATGGCCGCCGATCCGCGCACCGATTCGGCGCTCGAGGCCGCCTGCTGCAAGGTATTCGCCAGCGAGCTGCTCTGGCGCGCCGCCGACGAGATGGTGCAGGTGGCCGGCGGCCGGGGATACGTGAAACCGTATCCCTACGAGCGCATGCTCCGCGACGCCCGCATCAACCGGATCTTCGAGGGCACCAACGAGATCCTGCGCCTGTTCGTCGCGCTCAACGGCATCCAGGGGCCGGCCGACGCGCTGCGCGACGTCGCGGCGGCGCTCAAGCACCCATTGCGAAATCTGGGCCTGGTGAGCGGATTCGCGGCCAGCCGCCTGCGCAGCCGGCTCGGGGCCACGGGCACGCTCGACGTGGCGCTGCATCCGCGCATCGAGGGGCACAAGCGCTACTTCGAGCGCCACGTGCGCCAACTCGCCGACGGCGCGCGGCGCGTCCTGGAGGTCTACCGCGAGCACGTCGTGGACCGCCAGCAGGAGATGGAGCGGCTCGCCGACATGGCCATCGCGCTGTTCGCCACGGCGGCGGTGCTGGCGCGCACGCAGCGGTTCATCGCCGAGCGCGGCATCGCCGCGTGCACGCATGAAGTCGATCTCTGCGAGCTGTTCGTGGTCGACGCCGGCCACCGGTTCCGGACCGCGCGCGACGCCCTCCAGTCGCTGCAGGATGAGACGCGGCGACAGGTCGCGAGGTCCATACGATCCGGGGGCGGCTACGCCGTGCCCGACGCGCTGCTCGACTGGCCTCAACGAACGGAGTGACATGCGACGCCTCTACGACATCTCGGTACCCGTGGAATCCGGCGGGCTGGTATACCCCGGAAACCCCGAGATCGACATCGCACTGCAGCAGGCCATCGCCAAGGGCGCGAGTGCCAACGTCTCGCGCATCAGCTTCGGCTCGCACACCGGCACGCACGTCGACGCGCCCCGGCACTTCTTCGACGACGGCGCCGGCGCCGATACGCTGCCGCTCGACGTCCTCATGGGCCCCGCCCTCGTCATCGCCATGGCGCCCGACCTGATGGCCGTCTCGGCGGAACAGCTGAAGGCCCACGACCTCACCCACACCACGCGGGTGCTCATCCGCACCCGCAACTCCGGGTTCATTCGCGAACGCGAATTTCGCCGGAACTTCACCTATCTCGCGCCCGACGGCGCGGCGTATCTGGTGGATCAGGGCGTCAAGCTCGTGGGCGTTGATTATCTTTCGGTGGAACAGTTTCACTCGGGACACCACCGCACGCATCGCACCCTCCTCGAGCACGGCGTGGTGATCATCGAAGGACTCGATCTGCGCGAGCCGCCGCCGGGCGTGTACGAACTGCGCTGCCTGCCGCTCCGGCTCACGGGGCTCGACGGCGCGCCCGCGCGGGCCGTGCTGCTCGCCTCCTGATCCGTCTTCCTTCTTTCTTTCACCGGATACGATGACGATGCAACTGGCAATGATCGGGCTGGGCCGCATGGGCGGCAACATGGTGGAGCGACTGCTGCGCGACCGGCATTCGGTGGTGGTTTACGACCGCAGCGCCGACGCGGTGAAGAAATCGGCCGCGCTCGGCGCGTCGCCGGCCGCCGACCTCGCCGACCTGTGCCGCCAGCTCAAGGCCCCGCGCGTGGTGTGGATCATGGTGCCCGCCGGCGCCCCCGTGGACGACACGATCGCCGAGCTCACGCCGCACCTCGGCGAGGGCGACGTGATCATCGACGGCGGCAACTCGAACTTCAAGGATTCCATGCGCCGCGCCGCCGCGCTCGAGGCGCGCGGCATCGACTTCATCGACGCCGGCACCAGCGGCGGCATCTGGGGCCTCGAGAACGGGTACTGCCTGATGGTCGGCGGCTCCCGCCGCGCCGTCACGCGCTGCGAACCGATCTTCAAGACGCTCGCCCCGGCCGACGGCTTCGCCCACGTCGGCCCCGCCGGCGCCGGCCACTACGTGAAGATGGTCCACAACGGGATCGAGTACGGCATGCTCCAGGCGTACGCCGAGGGCTACGAGGTGCTGCACGCGTCGAAGACGTTCCCGGAACTCGACCTCGAGCAGATCGCCGCGGTGTGGCAGCACGGCAGCGTCGTGCGGTCGTGGCTCAACGAGCTCGCCATGCGCGCCTTCGCCAAGGACGCGTCGCTCGGCGCCATCAAGGGATGGGTGGCCGACTCCGGCGAGGGACGGTGGACCGTGGCCGAGGCCATCGACCTCGACGTACCCGCCCCCGTCATCACGCTCTCGCTGCTCACGCGGTTCCGCTCGCGCCAGGAAGACAGCTTCTCGGCCAAGGTGATCGCAGCGCTGCGCAACGAGTTCGGCGGCCACGCGGTGAAGGCCGAATGACCGCTCCGCTCACGCACGTCGCCGCGCGCCCCAGCCAGGTGCTGCGCTCCATCGGACCGGAGCGTCGCATCGCGGAACCCTGCACGATGATCGTGCTGGGCGCCTCCGGCGACCTGTCGCGCCGCAAGCTCATGCCCGCGCTGTACCAGATGGCCAAGGACGGCCTGCTCCCCGAGCCCTTCCAGCTGCTGGGCGTGGGGCGCGACGCGTACGACGACGACGCGTTTCGCAAACTCATGCGCGCCGAGCTGGAGAAGTCCGACGAACTCGACGGCGTCGACGACGCCGTGTGGGAGCGCATGAGCCGCCAGGTGCATTACGTGTCCGGCGATTTTTCACAGGCCGACACGTACAAGGCCATCGGCGAGCGGCTGGCGACGATCGAGCAGGACCGCCCGGCCGACGCCCGCAACCGGCTGTTCTATCTGGCCGTGCCTCCCAGCGTGTTCGAGGCCATCGTACGCCACCTCTCGGAGAGCGGGCTCGCGCCCAAGGCGGCCGGCGCCGAGGAGCGGCCCTGGCGGCGCGTGGTGATCGAGAAGCCGTTCGGCCACGACCTGGCCACGGCGCGCGAGCTGAACGGCCTCGTGCTCGAGCTGTTCAACGAGTGCCAGCTGTTTCGCATCGATCACTACCTGGGCAAGGAGACGGTGCAGAGCATCCTCGTGTTCCGGTTCGCCAACGCGATCTTCGAGCCGCTCTGGAACCGGCAGTCGATCTCACACGTGCAGATCACCGTGGCCGAGACCGTGGGCGTGGAGCAGCGCGGCGGCTATTACGAGGAAGCCGGCGTGGTGCGCGACATGTTTCAGAATCATCTCATGCAGCTCCTCGCGCTCACCGGCATGGAACCGCCGGTCACGATGAGCGCCGACGCCGTGCGCGACGAGAAGGTGAAGGTGCTCCGGTCGGTGCGCTGGATGGGGCCGTCGGAGGTGGACAGCGCCGTCGTGCGCGCGCAGTACCGCGCCGGACGCATCGGCACCGAGGACGTGCGCGGCTACCGCCAGGAGCCGATGATCGCGCCCGATTCCGTGACGCCGACGTACGCCGCCATGCGCCTGTACCTGGACAACTGGCGTTGGAAGGGCGTGCCGTTCTTCCTCCGCTCGGGCAAGCGCATGGCCGAGCGCGTCTCGGAGGTCGCCGTGCAGTTCCGCGATCCGCCGCACCTGATGTTCGGGCATGAGACGCGGAAGCTGCTGGCGCCGAACACGCTCGTCATGCGGATTCAGCCCGACGAAGGCATCTCGCTCTCGTTCCAGGTGAAGACGCCGGGGGCGGCGTACCAGCTCGCCAAGCAGATGGAGGTGGCGCCGGTGGCCATGGACTTCGCCTACCGCGACGCGTTCGGCGACGTGAATCCGCCGGCGTACGAGACGCTGCTGCTCGACGTGATGCTCGGCGACGCCACGCTGTTCACCCGCAGCGACGAGGTGGAAGCGGCGTGGAAGGTGGTCGACCCGATTCTGGATTACTGGGCGGCGCACCCGCCGGCGCGGATGGACACGTACGAGGCGGGCACGTGGGGGCCGGCGTCGGCCAACCAGCTCATCGCCCAGAACGGATTTTCCTGGCGGGAACCCGAGCCCGCGTGACCGCGGGCCCGCGGCGGGGCGCGCTCAGCGCCCCCCGCCGTCCCCGTCGCGATCGAAGCCGCCGCGCCCGCGCCGCCGCATGTCGGGGTACCCGCGGCGGAGCGTCATGCTCGCGCTGAGCGTGTCGCCCCACGACTCCGTGACGCGCGCGGAAAGGATGCGATCGAGCCGGGGGAACTTTCGCGTGAGATACGCGTTCCCTGCTTTCTCGATCGAATCCTGCGACGGTCCCGTCCCCTTGGGCGGCCCCTCGCCGTACCCCGCGTAGAGCGAGTCCACCACGTGCATCCCCTGGATCACCTGCGCGATGGGCGGGAAGCCGAACCCGCCCAGCGTGTCGAGCCGCGCGTTGTCCCGGTAGTTGACGTAGAGCTGCACGCTCCGCGAATGGGGCCCGCTGCGCGCGAAGGCGATCATCCCCGGCTGATTGCTGCGCACCACCGGGTCGTCGCCGATCGTCCGGTGCCGCCACGCGTCGTTGACGAGCGGATTTCCGGAAATCCCCCACTGCGCCACGAAGCCCTTGATGACGCGGAAGAAATACGTGTCGTCGTAATACCCGTGCGACACCAGGAAGTAGAAGCGGTCCACGCCGAACGGCGACCAGTCGCGGTGCGCCATGACGAGGAACGGCCCCCGCGTGGTCTGGAACTCCACGCGGAAGCTGTCCGGCCCCGGGGTGAGCAGCTCCTCGGGCGTGGGCTCGAGGAGCGGCGACCGGTGCGAGCAGGCCGCGAGCGACAGCGTGGCCGCGGCGAACAGGGCGAGCGGTGCGATGGCGTGTCTCAATTGCTGCCGATCCCGGCCTCCACGTGCGGCACCTTGTCCTGCCAGAGGTAGTGCGGCAGTGGACGCTTCCGCGGATAGACCTCGTCGAGGGTGTTGCCGTCGTACAGGCGGCCGTTCTTCATCACGGAGTGGATGGTGTTGGTATTGCGGATGTTGTCCAGCGGATTGCGGTCGAGCACGACCAGATCCGCCATCTTACCCGGCTCGATGCTTCCGAGGTCCTTCTCCATCCCGATCCCCTCGGCGCCGAGGATCGTGGCGCAGCGGAGCACGTCGTAGGGCTTCATCCCGCCCATGGCGAGCATCCACATCTCCCACTGGTATCCCAGCCCCTGGAACTGGCCGTGGCTGCCCACGCCCACGCGCCCGCCGGCCTCGACGACCCCCTTGGAGAAGGCGGCGTGCAGCGGAAACGCATATTCCTCGGGCCGGAACCAGCCGCCGGGGCCGGGGCTGCCGCCCGCGCCCGAGCCGCGCCGCCGCGTCTTCTCGTCGATGTCCTTCTCGGGGTGGAAGTGCCGGACCTTGGGATCGTCGTGCACGTCGGTGTTGGTGAACCAGTAGTTCTCCCCGAACGGCGCGCCGTACGACACGATCAGCGTGGGGCTGTTGGTCGTGCCGCTCCTGGCCCAGAAGTTCACGACGTCGTCGTAGAGCGGCGTGATGGGCAGCGTGTGCTCCACGCCGGGGTAGCCGTCCATCGCGTGCGTCATCTCGAGCTTGAAGTCGAGGCCGCCCTCGGTGGTGGGCATCAGCCCCAGCTCCTTGGCCGCCATGATGATGTACTGCCGCGTGAGTCGGTTGCCCGACATGTACATTTTTAGCGTATTAGTATGGTAGTACTCCGCGTACCGCTTGAGCACGTTGCGGGCGTCCTCCAGCGTGCGGATGTGCTCCGAGCTGAACACGCCCGGCCCGGTGGAGTAGATCCGCGGGCCCACCATGGCGCCGGTCTCCACCTGATCCTCGTACGTCAGCACCTCGGTGTCCGAAGTCTGCGGATCGCGCGTCGTCGTGACGCCGTAGGCGAGCATGGCCAGATACTGCCACACCTGCCCCACGTGGATG
The DNA here is from genome assembly GCA_028876725.1 of Gemmatimonadota bacterium. Taxonomy (GTDB): domain Bacteria; phylum Gemmatimonadota; class Gemmatimonadetes; order Gemmatimonadales; family Gemmatimonadaceae; genus JAGWRI01. The sequence goes on along the minus strand of JAGWRB010000293.1, from coordinate 4,228 downwards.
TCGGGCACCAGCCACTGCGTGTGGTAGTGCGTGTCCACGAAGCCCGGCACGATCGTCTTGCCCGCCATGTCGATCACCGTCGCGTCCTTGGGCACGGTGACGGTCCCCTGCTTGCCCACGGCCACGATGCGATCGTCGCGGATCACGATGTCGGCGTCGTCGATCACTTCGTGCCCCTTCATCGTGAGCACGCGCGCGCCGCGCAGCACCGCCGTGCCGTGCGGCACGTCGCGCCGCTCCGCCACCGCGATGTGCCGCTCCACCGGTTCGTAGCCGGCGTGCGCGGTGTCGGCCGCCGGCTTCGCGCCGGCGCCCGCGTCGCCCGGCCCGCCGCGCTCCCGCGCCTCGCGCGCCGCCCTCAGACTGTCGTCCACCTGCTTGGCACGCGTCAGATCGTAGGTCGCAATCGCGTTGCCCATCCCCCAGTACACGGTGTTGCCGTCGGGGCTCCAGGTGGGGAACTCACCCCCGATCGTCGTCAGCTTGCGCACCGGAAACGCGGCGCTCTTCGGATCGGCCACGACCTCCGGATCGGCGCCCACGCCCGTGGGCACGTCCACCGCGTACAGCTGCATGCCGATCTGCGCCACGGCGCGCCCGCCGTCGGGGCTGAGCCGCACCGCCTGCGCGCCGTTGCGACGCGGGTTCGCCTCCAGCTCCTCGATCACCGTCGGATCGGGCATGTCCGTGCCGGCCATCTGGCGCGCCGCCAGCTCGGCGCCGCCCGGCGTGGGCGGCACGTCCACGCGGAGCACGTGCTTCATGTCGGTGCCGTCCCACCGCACCGAGACCAGCCCTTCGGCGGGACTGTACAGGAACACCCGGCTCGTGTCGCGGGCGCTGAACTGCGGCAGCGCGAACGTGCCCGCGGGCATGATCACCGTCGCCGCGCCGCCCGACGCCGGTACCCAGACGATGTGGCGGTCGAGCCCCCCGTCGAACGTGCCCGCGTTCTCCTGCAGATCGCGCGCCGACGCCCGCACGGCGACCAGCCGCTTCCCGTCGGGAGACCAGGCGAGGTCGCGATAGTACGCCGCCTCGTCGGTCACGCGCCGCGGCGTGCCGCCCGACGCGCTCACGCGATAGATCTCGCCGCCGGCCGCGTCATCCCACGTCACGAACGCGATCGACCGGCCGTCGGGCGACCACACCGGCTGGAACTGCGCCGTATCCAGATCGGTCAGACGCCGCGGAGCGGCGCCGATCGAGTCGATCACGTACACGCGATCGAGCGCGGTGAAGGCCACACGATGCCCGTCGGGGGCCACCGCGAGGTCGCGCACCTGATGCGCGTCGAAGGTCGGCTGGTCGTCCACGCGGTAGACGAACCGCACCTCGGGGCCCATCGCCACCTGCACGTGCGCCGTGAACGGGATCTGGGTGGCGCGGCTGCCGTCCACCGGCACGCGCCAGAATTCGCCCCCGTACGAGACGACGAGCGCCTGATCGTCGGGGGTGAAGGCGTAGCCGGGCAGCACGTCGAGCGGCGCCCGCGACTCCTGGTCGTCGCGCTGCACCGGATAGGCCAACCAGTGCTCCATTCCGGTTTCCAGATTTCGTATACGCAGCCCGGTCTTGGCCTCGTAGCGCGTGCCGTACACGAGCCACTGGCCGTTGTGCGAGATCTCGGGGCGGAACGCCGAGCCGTCGCGCGAGGTGGTGACCACGCTGCGCCCGGTCTCGCGGTCGTACTGCGCCAGCTCGTAGAGCGGGAAAATCGCGTTGTACGTCCAGTCGCCGGTGGCCTGGGCGTACCAGACGTAGCGGCCCGTGGGATCGATCGCGGCGCCCAGCGTCTTGCGCTGCAGCGGCTCCTTGATGAGCGGCGTGCCCTTGCCCCCGCGCACGTCGTAGATCCAGAGCTTGGCGGCGCCGCCCAGCGGACCGCCGCTCTTCGACGCGATGATGTACCGCCCGTCAGGCGTGTAGCGCGGCGATACGTACAGGTTGTCGTTGCCCTCGGTCACCTGCACGGTATCCGTGCCGTCGGCGCGCATGGTCCAGATGTTGTCGCCGCCTGACCGGTCTGAGATGAACACGATGCGCGACCCGTCGGGGCTGAACCTCGGCTGCGCGTCGTACGGCAGGCCGTGCGTGATCGCTGTGGCGGTGCCGCCCGTCGCCGGCATCGTATAGATGTCGCCGAGCAGGTCGAACACGATGGTGCGGCCGTCGGGGCTCAGGTCGAGCGACATCCACGAACCCTTGCTGGTCGTGAAGTCGGCGCTGCGCGCCGCCTTCAGCGGCAGCCCCTTGGCGGCGTGGTTCGAGTCGGCCTTGCCGTTGCCCTGCTGGGCGGCGGCGGGGAGGGCGAGGCAGGCGAGGGATGCGGCGAGAATGGCGCTCCGACGGAGCGCATGGCGGGCGAATCGGGACATGGGGCGATCCTGAGGGGTTGTCGGAAGCCCTGACGTTGCGCCGTCCGGGCTCCGTTGGCAAGCCGCTCAGCGCACCGCGTCGAAGTCGATGTACCCCTGCGCCGGATCCGTGTGGACCAGCCGCAGCTTCACCTTGTCGCCCACGTCCAGCCCGTGCTGCCCGTGCACCACCATGCCTTCGGCCGGCGGATGAAACAGCCGCGCGAACGTGCCGTGGTTCGACACCCCCGTGACGATGCCGTCGAAGACGTCCCCGATCCGGTGCGCCAGCAGGAGCGCCGCCGCCACCTTGCGCATCGTGCGCTCCACCTTGTTCGCCGCGTCTTCCCGCTCGGTGCAGTGGGCGGCGATCGCCGACAGCTCGTCGTTGCCGTACGGCGCCTCGGCGCCGGCCAGGGCCGCCTTGGCCAGCCGCTGCGTGACGAGATCCGCGTACCGGCGATTGGGCGCCGTGGCGTGCGAGTAGTCGTGCACCGCGAGCCCGAAGTGCGCGCCGGGATCGCGCCCGGGCATGTCGAGCGCGTATTCCCCGGGGCCCATCAGTTTGACCACCGAGAGCGAGAGATCGGGAAAGCGCACCGGATCGGCCGCTCGGCGCGCGCTCAGGAAGTTCGCCAGCGCCAGGGAATCGGGCTTCGCCGGGAGCGTCGTGCCGTACTGCTTGGCCAGATCCACGATGCGGCTCCACCGCTCGGGCTCGCGCACCACGCGCCGGATCCCTGAACGCCCCTTCGACTCCAAGAATACGGCAATCGCAATGTTTGACGCGATCATGAAGTCTTCGATCAAGTCGCGGGCCTTGCTCTTGCGCGCCACTTCGAGGTCCACCACCTGGCCGTTCTTCGCGACCGGCGTCGCTTCGATGGTGTCGAGCTCCAGCGCGCCATGCCGCAGCCGCTGCTCCTTGAGCCGCTGCGCGGCCTCGGATTGCAGACGGAGCTGTTCCTGCAGCGCCGCGTTCCCGCTCACCAGCGCCGGCGTCGCCGCGCCGTCGAGCCAGGCGCCCACGTCGTCGTACGCGAGCTTGGCCTGGTTCCGGATCACGCCGCGGTACACGTCGTGCTGTTTCACCTCGCCGTTCGCGTCGACCACGGTTTCAATGATCAGCGCGACTCGGTCTTCATCCTGATTCAGCGACGTGAGCCCCGTCGACAGCTTCTCGGGAAGCATCGGGAACACTTCGACGCCGGTGTACACCGATGTCGAGTTCGCGTGCGCGTGCAGGTCGAGCGGGGACCCTTTGGGCACCAGCGCATCGACGTCGGCGATCGCCACCAGGAGCCGGATGCAGTCGTTGGGCAGCGCCTCGGCGGCCTCGGCCTGATCGAGATCCAGCGACGATGAGTTGTCGATCGACGACCAGAGCAGGCGTCGAAGGTCCCGCACCCCCGACGGAACGGGGGCCGGCGCCGTGAGTCCGTCGAGTTGCCGCTTCGCGTCGCCCGACAGGTCGGCCTCGAACCCGTACTTCGCCGCCACGCGTCGCGCCGCGGCGTCGAGATCGAAGTTGCCCGGCACCCCGTGGTGTGGGGGGTGACCCTGAGAGTCGTGCCCGTGATTGGAAATACGCCGCTCCAGTGAAAGGGAGACCGCGGTTGTGGGAATCTGAAGCGCCGAGCATGATTCGGCCATGTCCGCCGCCGACACTGGTCTGACCCGCGAATCCGATGCCGCGCCACCGCCGCGCGCCGACGCCGGAGCCGAGACGTGCGACTACTGCGGAAGCACGGCGCTGCAGTGGGTGAAGTGCAAATTGATTTGCACCAACTGCCGGCAGATCAATAAGAGCTGCGCGGATCTATAGAGAACTGCCGTTAGCAGTCGGCAGTGGGCAGTGGGCAGTGGGCAGT
>JAGWRB010000292.1 GCA_028876725.1 Gemmatimonadota bacterium | reverse complement strand
CCGCGGGCATTGGAGTTGTTCTTTCCGTGATCGGCGTGATGGGTCTCATATTCGCCATGAACCTTGACACCAGCGTTCCTGCGGGGCCGTTCGGGCTTGATCGGGTCCAGAACCTCGGTCTTTTGAGCGAGAAGCAGAACTGGGTGTTGGTAACCAGCGTCTGCGCCGCCCTCGGCGTTCTGCTCGTGGCCCTTGGGGTCGCGAAGCAACGTCGGGGCTGAAGGGAAGGTAGGCTGCGCTGGTCACAGGGGGCTCCCCGCTCGTGCCAAGGGCCAGCGAAGTACCATTCGACGGTGGTAAAAAAAGTGGTAACGGACCCCCCCGAAATGCCCCGTAATCCGCCGTCATCTGCGCCCGCCTCCCTCTGAATCCACCACCATTCACCGCCATTGACAGCCCCCTAAAGGGGACTCAAAATCCCCCACCGGCAACGGCGTGCGGGTTCGAGTCCCGCCCCGGGCATCCAGACAACAGGCGACCCGCCACGACGCGCCGGCGCCGACCTCCGCCACCGCATCCTTTACCCGCTGAACGGAGCGCTGCTGCCGATGCGCGCATTTGTCCTGGGGTTTGTCGCCGCCACGATTCTGATTCCGGCCGCGGCCGTCACCTACGTCCGCCTCGGGTTCGTCGATCCGCGGGCGGACATCCCGGTGAGCGCGATCGAGCAGCGCATCGCCATGCCGTCGCTCGACGCATCGGTCGAGCGGCGCGCGCCCAGGGGCGCCTTCGACCGCGATGCGAGCGACACCGCGCTCGTGGCCGGCATGAAGACGTACGAGGCACACTGCGCGTCGTGCCACGGCGACGGCGCGCGCCCCGACGCCGCGCTGGCCACGGCGCTGTATCCACGGCCGCCGCAGTTCGTGCGGGAGGCGCCGGACATGCCCGCCCATGAAAATTTCTACATCATCAAGCATGGCATCCGCATGAGCGGGATGCCGGCGTGGGGGCACGTCCTCTCCGACCGTGAGATGCGCGAGCTGACCGCGTTCCTCTCGCACATGGACCGCCTCCCGGCGCCGGTCGATTCGGATTGGAAGGCCGGCGTCGCGCGTTCGCGCTGAGTCAACGCGGCCCGCGTCATTCGGCCCGCAACGCGTCCATCGGATCCGCGCCGGCCGCCCGCCGCGCCGGGAGATAGCTCGCCACGCCGGCCACCGCCAGCAATGATGCGGTCGCCAGCGCCAGTGACAGCGGATCGCGTGCCGACACATCGTAAAGCAGCGAGGCCATAAGGCGCCCCGCGCCGAGAGCGGCTGCGACGCCAACCAGCGCACCGACGAGCGCAGTGGATAGACCGTTGGTCACGACCATGCGCACGAGCACTGCGCGCTGCGCCCCAAGCGCGGCCCGGATGCCCAGTTCACGCGTTCGCTGCGCGACGGCGTACACCAGCGTGCCGTACAGGCCCACGGCGGCGAGCATCAGTGCGAGCACCCCGAATCCGGTGAACATGTCGGCACCCAGCTGCCACGGGTGGTATTGCGGATCGATGATATCGCGGAGCGATTGAATGTCGGGGAATGGCGCGGTCGGGTCGACACTCCAGATGGCTTGCCGGATGGCCGGGATCATGGCCGTCGGGTCCCCGACCGTCCCGATCTCCATGGCATCGATGCCGCCGTAGGCGGGCCCCGAAGCGTCGTGCGACTCGAGCGGGACGAACACCTGGTCCGCGGGATCGGACGTCACGAAGTAGAACGGCGAGTTCGCCACCACCCCGACTACGGTCACGCACGGGTCCGACTTCGGATCATCGAGATGCACGCAGGCACCGATGGGACTGCCATGCGGCCAGTATTTCCTGGCCAGGGACTGGCTGATCATCACCACATGCGCGCCGGACTCGTGCTCGGCTGCCGTGAAGGTCCGGCCGGCGAGCACTCGGGTGCCGGTGGCGGAGAAGTAACCGGCCGAGACCGCACGCCCCATCGGCGCGACCGCGCCCCGCGTGGGCACTGATGCCGGGACGCCGGGCACGATGATCCACGTCCCCCAGCCGCTGCGAAACGCCTCTCCATCGGAGAGGGCGGCCGCGCGGACGCCGGGCACCTGCCGAACGCGCTGCACGATCTGCTCGTACCGCGCGTTGGCGTCGGCCGTCGAGAGTCCGCTGCTGCGAAAGTCCACGCTCGCGTACAACACGCGGCTGAAGTCCATCCCCAGATCCTTGGCTCGGATGTTTCTGAGGCTCTGGACGAAGAGTCCGGCGCCGGCCAACAGCAGGACCGTCAGCGCCACCTGTCCGGCCACGAGCACCTGCTGAACGAGGAAGCGGCTGGAGCGAGTGCGCCCCCCGCCGTTCAGCACGGCGTTGAGATCCGAGCGCCACATCACGAGCGCCGGCGCCAGGCCGCACACGAGTCCGGTTCCCATCGCGATCACACCCGCGAATACCAGAATGCGTAACGACACCGCGTGACCGAGGAGCGGCACGTCGGGAATCAGCACGCGCCGGACGAAGGTCGACGTCCAGGCCGTGAGCAGCAGCGCCGCGGCGGCGCCGATGGCTGCCAGCAGCATGCTCTCCGTCAGGAGTTGTCGGGCGATTCGCCACCGGCCAGCGCCAAGCGAGACGCGCACGGCGATTTCGCGCGAGCGCGCCACGGCGCGGGCGAGGAGCAGGTTCGCGACATTGGCGCACGCGACGATGAGCACGAGCAACGACACGAGCCCCAGCCACAGCGACACTGTGGTGTCGGTGCCGACGCCCGGGCCGCGCCCCACGGCGAGCGGCGCGAAGTCGACGCGCGCCCCCTTGATCATGGGATACGTTCCGTTTTCGGCAAGGAAGGCCGACGTCGCCTGGGCCGCAGCCGCCGTTCGCGAAACGCCCGCGCGCAGGCGAGCGACGGTGGAGAGCCAGAAGCTCGACCCATGCTCCAGGGCATGCGGCCCCAGCAGGGTGGTGGCCGCCCCGATCGGCAGCCAGGCGTCCACCCGCTTCAGGTCGATCCCGGTGAACTCCGGTGGCGCGACACCGATCACGGTGTACGGTTGGCCGCCGACATCGACCGCGCGCCCGAGGACTCCACGATCCCCGTTGAAGCGGGATTGCCACAACTCGTAACTCAGGACGATCGTCTTGCTGCCGGCGGCGCGTTCCTCGTCGCGGGCGAAGGCGCGCCCGACCGCCGGCTGCGCGCCCAGCGTGCGGAAGAAACCGGCGGTCACGAGCACCACGTCGATCCGGCGGGCGTCCTCGCCGTGCCCCAGGGAGGTCTTGGTTGGCCAGTACGCCGCCACATCCTCGAAGTCGGGCACGTGGTCGCGGAGCGCCTCATACGTGCCGTATCCGGTTCTGGGCGTCTGCATCGCCGCGCCCCCTTTGGGGTTCGGATACGCAAACTCGATCCGCACGACATCGCTCGGCTTCGTCACATGCGCCGGCGGCTTGAACATGAGCGCATCCACGACCCCGAACATCGTGGCGTTAACGCCGATGCCGAGCGCAAGGCAGACGACGGCGGCGGCGGCCACGCCTGGGGTTCGGGCCAGGCCGCGCAGGGCGGCGCGCAGATCGTGCATGAGGGTTTCCACGAAGCCTCCTGGACGGCGTGGATCGGGCGATAGCACGACCATACCAGCCGGAGACGAGGGGCGCCAGCGCGGCCCCGTACGGCCTAGTCGCTGGTCATGATGAACAGCGGCTTTCCATCGAACTCGTATATCGGCCGGAGCCGGTTCGTATCGTAGTACTTCGGCACGTCTACCACCTTCTTCTCCGACGTCACCGTGCCGATGGGCACACTGTCGTAGAACCCGCGGTGGATGCTCACCAGCCGGCCGAACTCCTTTCGCTTGATGAGGTCGATGGCCAAGTTGCCGAAGGCCATGGGCACGATGGAGTCGAGCGCGTCGGGCTCGCCGGAGCGCACGAGGTAGCCGAGCTTCTGGTTCACGATCTCGACGCGGCGCCCATTGTTGTATTTCGCCGACGCGGCCTTGAGCGCCGCACCCACGCGCTCGCCGATGCCGCCCAGCTTGCGGTGGCCGAACATGTCGGCCTCCTCCCCCTCGAAGCTCATCCCGTCGTGCGTGGAGAGGCGCGCGCCCTCGGAGACGAGCACCACCGCATACCGGCTGGGGTTGCGGTTGCGGTCCTTGGTGAGCAGCTCCGCCAGCTGCTCCACGTCCACCGGGTGCTCCGGAATCACGCACCGGTCGGCGGCGCCCGCCATGGTGGGGAGGAGCGCGGTGAACCCGGCGTAGCGGCCGAACACTTCGATGACCAGAAACCGCTCATGCGACCCGGCGGAGGTGCGCAGCCGGTGCGTGAGCTCGATGGTGCGCGTGACGCAGGTGCTGAATCCGATGCAGTAGTCGGTCCCGTGGACGTCGTTGTCCATCGTCTTGGGGATGGCCACCACGTTCACGCCCTCGTCGTGCAGCCGCTTGCCGTAGCTCAGGGTGTCGTCGCCGCCGATGGGAATGAGCACGTCGACGCCGATGTGCTCCAGGTTCCGCAGCACGTCCTTCGTGACGTCGTTGATCGGCTGGTCGTATCCGGTGAGATGCGCGGGGACGCGCTCCCGGGGCAGGTGGCTGGGGCGCGCGCGCGACGTATGCAGGAAGGTGCCGCCGGTGCGGCCTGCCCGATTCACGATGGCCTCGGTGAGCACCTGCACGTGCTCGCTGTTGTCGGCGCCATCGCGGGCCTCGTAATCCACCAGACCGGCCCACCCGTGGCGGATGCCCACCACGCGATAGCCGTCGCGCATGGCGCGAATGGTGATCCCCCGAATGGCGGGGTTGAGTCCCGGGACGTCGCCGCCCCCGGTGAGAATGGCGATGGTGCGCTGCGGTCCTGCCATGGCGTGCCTCGAACGATGGGTGGAGATCAGCGCCAGATGGCCGCCGGCGCGTGGCTGTCGGGCCCGTGCGCCAGGTCGGCCAGGTGGTCGAGCGTGAAGACGGCGGGGCCCGGCGTGCCGTCGCTATTCCAGATGTCATATTCCGGCGCCCAGTACATGACGCCGAGCCCGCGCGGCGCGCGGCGGACGGTGTTCACGAGATCCACCATGAACTGGAGTCGGCCCTGCGGCGTCACGGGCCAGGCCATGTCCGGATTGTCGGGGCGGTGCGAGGGCTCGTACCCGGTTTCCGCCACCAGGAAATCCTTGTGAAAGCGCGCCGCCGATTCCTGCAGGTTGTGCCACAGATCGTCCAGGGTGCCGTGACGCCACGGCGGGTAGAAACTCTCGGCGATGATGTCGTAGGGCACGTGCGCCGCGTCGAGATGGTCGAAGAACCACTTGGTGGTCGTCCAATCGCCGCCCCGATCGATGTGAATGGCGATGCGGGGCGGGGTGTCGCCCGCGCCCTCGCGCACCCCGCGAATACCGGCCTTGAGCAGATCGGTGAGATGCCGCCACTGCGCGACGGAATCGTACGGCGCGGGCGGGAGGTACGACGTGTCGCCCGGGATCGCGACCTGGCCGATCGGCCAGAGCATGCCGCGCGTGATCTCATTGCCGACCTGCACCCAGTCGGGCATCGCGCCGGCCTTCTTCAAGCCGGCGACCGTTTCGCGGCTGTAGCGCTCCACCTGGCGCTCGAGGGCTGCCTCGCCCAGGCCGCGCCAGGCGATGGGGATCTCCTGGTGCTGCGGGTCGGCCCACGTGTCGGAATAGTGGATGTCGAGAAGTAACAGCGCGCCCGACGCCTTGATGCGGCGGGCGAGGGGAATGGTGTTGGCGAGCGAGTTGTCGGGGGCGTCGCGCACCGGCGACACGAACACGCGCAGGCGGAACGCCTTCCAGCCGTGGCGCTCGAGGACGGTGAGCTCGTCGCCGGGTTTACCGGCGTCCTGATAGGTCCGGTGCGGCCGGCCGTTCCACGTGGGCGCGTCGAGGGCGGAGATGTCGGCGCCGAGCCAGAACGGTTCGCCAGCGCGGGGCGGGGCGGATCGCGCCCCCGTGAGCGCGGCCAGCGCGAGGGCGCCGGCGGTGCGGGCCGCGAGGCGTCGTCGCGACGCGTGACTGGAATT
>JAGWRB010000291.1 GCA_028876725.1 Gemmatimonadota bacterium | reverse complement strand
GCGCCACGGAGCTGATGAGCCTGCTGGTGCGCCGGCCGCCGAGCGCCGTGGTCCGCCAGGCGGCGCACGACATCGCCGAGGCATACGAGTTTCTGGTAGACGCCCTCCGTCGCCTGCGCCCCAACGCCACGCTGGTGCTGGCCACGGTGTGCGACCCGTCGGACGGCACGGCACTGCTCCCGGGCGTGGACGACGCGAAGAAGCCGGTGCCGCTGGAGGCGCTCACCACGGTGAACGAGCGCATCCGCACGCTCGCGTCGGGCACGCCGAACACATTGCTGGCCGATCTGCACGCGCACTTCACGGGCCACGGCGTGAGCGCCGCCGAGAAGGACCGCTGGTACTGGCGGCGCTCGCCGCTGGAACCGAACGCCATGGGCGCGAGCGAGGTGCGCCGCGTGTGGCTCGACGCGCTGGAACTGCCCGGCGCATGACCGCCGATCCGCTGTCCCGCGTGGCCGCGCTGGACGGCAGCGCGCGTCCGATGGCGATGGCCACGCTCATCGCGGCGGAGGGCACGTCGTCGAGCATCGTCGGCGCGCGCACGTTCGTGGACGGCGAGGGACACATCGTGGGGGCGGTGACGATCGGCGGCTGCGTGGACGCGCGGGCCGTGGAAGCGGCCGACCGCGTTCTCGCCTCGGGAACGCCCGAACTGCTCGATGTGGCGCTCGGCGACGAGGACGCGTGGGACATGGGGCTCGCCTGCGGCGGCACACTGCGCCTGTTCGTCGAGCCCGTGGGGGGCGACGCGGCATTGGGGGCGGCGGCCCGCGCGTACGCCGTCGCCCGTGACGCCGTGGCGGCCGGCCGGCGGATGCTGGTGGTGAGCGCGCTCGCCGGAACCGGCGCCCGTCTGGCGATCGACGCCGATGGCACGCGCGTGGGCACGCTGGGCGACGCGGATCGCGACGCGCGCGTGTCGGCGCTCGCGCGGGCCCGCGACGGAATCGCGACGCGCGTAGTGCGCGACGAATTCGACGGCGCGCAGTATTTCGTGGAAGCCTTCGCCCCGCCGGTGACCGTGGCCGTGTTCGGCGCGGGCGAGGTCGGGGTGGTGCTCGCGCGGATCGTGCGCGAGCTCGGGATGCGCGTGGTGATCGTCGACGCGCGGGCGCGGTACGCGACGCGGGCGCGCTTTCCCGACGCCGACGAGCTGCGCGTGGGCGATCCGGGCGCCGCGGCCGCCGAGCTTCCGCGCACGGCGCACACGTTCGTGGTGATCGTGTCGCACGACTACAAGTACGAGTTGCCGGTGCTGCGCGAGGTGCTGCGGGCGCCGGTGGGGTACATTGGGCTGATGTCGAGCCGGCGGCGCGGGGAGAAGCTCCGCGAATTTCTGGCCGCCGAGGGATTCACCTCCGAGGAGCTGGCGCGCATTCAGACGCCGGTCGGCGTGGCGATCGGCGCGCGCACGCCCGCCGAAGTGGCGGTGAGCATCGCCGCCGAGCTCGTGGCGCGCCGCGCCGCTCAGGGCTGACGGCGTGCTCGTGGCGCTCGTGCTGGCGGCCGGGGCGTCGCGTCGGTTCGGGGCGCAGAAGCTGCTGGCGCCGGTGAACGGCGAGCCGCTCGTGCGCGCGAGCGTGGACCGCATCACGGCGGCCGGCCCCGAGCGGACGATCGTCGTCGTGGGGCACGACGCCGACGCGGTCCGCCACGCGCTGGCCGGGCTGCCGGTGACGTTCGCGGTGAATCCCGATCCGGCGCAGGGGATGAGCAGCTCGCTGCGCGCGGGGCTCGCGCTCGTGCCGGAGGACGCCGAGGCGGTGCTCGTCGCGCTGGGCGACCAGCCGATCACGCGCGATGAGGTGATCCCCGCGCTCGTGGCGCGCTTCGGCGGCGAGTCGGCGCCCATCGTGGCGCCGCGCTATCGGGGCACGCAGGGGCTTCCGGTCATCTTTCGCCGCTCCACGTTCGCGGAGCTCGACGCGCTCACGGGAGACCACGGCGCGCGCGGCGTGGTGGCGCGCGATCCGGCGCGCGTGGCGTACGTCGATTTCGATTTTCCGATGCCGCCCGACGTGGACACGCCCGCCGATCTCGCGCAACTGGAGCGCTGAGCGCCGGCGGCGCGCCGCGAACCGCCGGTGCCGTCAGCCGGCGGGTGCGCGCGTGCGCTGGGCGCGGGCGGATCCGCCAAGGATCGCGCCGAGCAGGGCCATGCCCATGGCGGCGCCCGTGAGCCAGAGCGGCTGAATGCCCACGCCGGGGTTCAGCCGCGCGGCCAGGCTGGGCGCGAGCTGCACGGCGACCAGATAGCCCACGCCCACGGCGAACCCGTGCGCGACGGGGCGCCGGCCGGCGGCGGCCGCGCCCACGTAGCCGCCGGCGATGGCGGCAAGCCCGTACATCAGGAGGAGCAGCAGCGCGAGCGGCAGCGGGATCGCGCCCGGCACGGGTCCGTGGAACACGACCGCTCGGGCCATCGCGCCGAGCATCGCGACGACGACCAGGCCGGCCACGATTCCGGCCACCGATCGCACTGCGAGGAGCGCGCGCGTCATCCGTGGGAACATAGGGCGCGGGGGCTTTAACAGAAAGCAGACGTGCGCCCCCCTTGAATGCGGTGGCTGGTTTGGCGATCCTCTGCGACCTTTCATTGCCACCCTCCGTCCCCGCCCGCATCCATGCTGCTCGCCCTCGTGTTTCCGTTCGTGGCCGCGATGGCGCCCGGTGATTCCGGCGCCGTCTACAACGCCCGACAGGGGCACATCCACGCCCGTCCGCCGCGCATCGAGGCTGACGCGACCATCGACGGCGCGCTGACCGAGCCGGCGTGGAAACAGGCGGCGGTGTTGACCGGCTTCTCGCAACTCACGCCGGTGGACGGGGTGCCGGCCGACGATTCCACGCAGGTGCTGGTGTGGTATTCGCCCACGGCCATTTACTTCGGAATTCGCGCGTTCGAGGCGCACGGGGCCGCGCACGCCACGCTGTCGGACCGCGACAACATCTCGGCCGACGACAACGTGCAGATCCTGCTGAGCACATTCGACGACGGCCGGCAGGCGCTGGTGTTCGGCGTGAACCCGTTGGGCGTGCAGATGGACGGCACGATGGCGGAGCTGACGACGTCGACCGGCGGCTTCGGCAAGGGCGTGACGGCGCGGCCCCAAGCGGATCTCAGCCAGGATTTCGTGTTCCAGTCCAAGGGGCACGTGACCCCGTGGGGCTACGAGGTGGAGATCCGCATTCCCTTCAAATCGCTGCGCTACCAGTCGGACTCCACGCAGAGCTGGGGGATCAACGTCATTCGCGACGTGCAGCATTCGGGGTTCGAGGATACGTGGACGCCGGTGCGCCTCGCGGCGGCCGGGTTCCTGTCGCAGGAGGGAACGCTCGACGGGCTGCACGACCTGCACCGCGGGCTGGTGGTGGACGTGAATCCCGAACTCACGCAGCAGACGCTCGGCGCCGAATCGGGCATCGGGCCGGCGGCGCGCTGGCGGTACGACGCGCGCGGGCCGCAGGTGGGTGGGAACGTGCGGTGGGGGATCAGCAACAATCTCACGCTGAACGCCACCGTGAAGCCCGACTTCTCGCAGGTGGAGTCGGACGCGGGGCAGGTGGTGTACGATCCGCGGCAGGCGCTGTACTTCCCCGAGAAGCGGCCGTTCTTCCTGGACGGCATGGAAGGGTTCGCGACGCCGAACAACCTGGTGTACACGCGGCGGATCCAGCAGCCGGCGTTCGCGACCAAGCTCACCGGCAAGGTGTCGGGCACGAGCGTGGCGTTCCTGTCGGCGCTCGACGATCGCACGACGTCGCTCGGGTACGACGCGCTCACCGGGCGCGGCGGGCGCAATCCGCTGTACGACATCCTGCGCGTGCAGCGCGATCTGGGCACGATGTCGCGCGTGGGGGTGACGGTCACCGACAAGGAGGACGCGGGCTACTCGAACCGCGTGGCCGATCTGGACGGGCGCGTGGTGCTGGGGTCGATCTACTCGCTCGATTTCCAGGGCGCGGCGAGCCGCACCGCCGATTCTGCGGGCATCGATGTGGCGCCGCTCTGGAGCGCGCTGCTGCGCCGCAGCGGCAAGCGGTACGGCGCGTCGTACTCGTTCGGCGGGATGGACAGCAACTTCGTGGCCGGTGCCGGATTCATCGGGCGCAAGGGGATCGCGCACATGAACATGTCGCAGCGGTTCACCTGGTTCGCCAACCGTGGGCACGTGCTCGAGAGCGTCACCTTCAACCCGGTGTATGATCTGACGTGGAAGTACGCGTACCTGATGAGCGGGCGCGACGCGATCGAGAAGAAGCTGCACTTCAATTTGAATTTCGGACTGCGCGACGGGTGGTCGCTGGGCGGCGCGCTGCTCCTCGAGACGTTCGGCTACGATCCGCAGCTCTTCCAGGGCGTGTACGTCGCGCGGCCGGCGAAGTTCGGGGGCGACACGGTGCCGTTCACGGGAATTCCGCGGCTCCCCAACCGCGACTGGGTGATCACGCTGACGACGCCCGGCTGGCAATGGTTCAGCAGCAACCTCATGTACGTGTGGGGGCAGGACGAGGATTTCGACGAATGGGCCTCGTCGCGCATCTACCTCGTGCAGGCCGACGCGCTCATCCGACCCACGGCGCAGCTGCGCCTCAGCCCGTCGTACGTGTTCCAGGCATACGGGCGCGCGTCAGACCATCACTGGGTGCGCTCGGGACGGATCTCGCGGGTCAAGGCGGAATATCAGATCGCGCGGCCGCTGTTCTTCCGCGTGGTGGCGCAGTATTCCACCGAGAACGTGCTGCCGCTGATCGACGAAGGGCGCACGGGCGGCGCGCTGCTGCAGTCCACCGGCGGCGGCCAGTACGCGCAGATGGGCGGCTATCGGAGCAACGCGTTCCGCATGGATTGGCTGCTGGCGTATCAGCCCACGCCGGGCACGGTGTTCTACGCCGGCTACGGGAATTCCTCGGCGCCTGACCAGCTGCGCGTCGATCAGCTCACCGAGACGCGCTACCGCGTGAACGACGCGTTCTTCGTGAAGCTCACGTACTTGTTCCGGATGTAAGAGGGTGAGGCGGTGAGGCCGTGAAGCGGTGAATGGAAAGGGGCGGGTCCGGGTGCTACATTCGCGCGGACCCACCTCCTCCCGATCTCTTCAGGGGACCGATTATGACCCGCCGCTCTCCCTCCTGCTCTCTGCTCGTCCTTGCCGGCGTGGCCGCGCTGGCGTTCACGCCGGCGTCCGGAACCGCGCAACAGTCCGCGGGCCCCACGCGCCAGATCACGATCGCCGACATGCGCGCGTGGAAGAACATCCGCGGCGCGACGGTGTCGCCCGACGGCAAGTGGCTCGCGTATCAGCTCGCGCCCAACGACGGCGACGCCGAGGTGGTCGTGCGGTCCACCACCGGTGACACCGAATGGAAGTTCGCGGTGGGCGACGCGTCGGCCGGCGGCGCAGGGGGCGGGCGCGGGGGCGGACCGGCGCTGGTGACGATCTCCGGCGACTCGCGTTGGGCGGTGTTCCGCGTGGAGCCCACGAAGGCGGAGGCCGAGCGGGCGCGTGCGGCGCACAAGCCGGCGGAAACGAAGCTGGCGCTCGTGGACCTCCGCACCGGGCACGCGCAGGAGTTCGCGCGCATCGGGCAGTTCGCGTTCGCGGGCCGCCAGCCGCGCTACCTGGCGATGC
>JAGWRB010000290.1 GCA_028876725.1 Gemmatimonadota bacterium | reverse complement strand
TGTACGAGGATCTCGCGTACCGCCTGGTGCTCTACGTGATCGACAACGAAGTGCACCACCGCGGCCAGGGGTACGTCTACCTGCGCGCGTTGAACATCGAGCCGCCGCACTTCTGGGAGCGGTAGCCGCGCGGGGCGCGCCGAATCGGGCGATTCGCCATCGCGCGCCGGCCGCGCTAACGTAGGGACGTCTTCACCACCGCGAGCGTTCCTTCATGCGCAGTCTTCTTCTCATCGCGACACTGACGGCGGCCGGCGCGCTGCCGGCCGCTGCGGCGCCCACGCATCCGCATCCGGCGCCCAGCGCGCGTCCTGCCGCGGCCGCGGCCGCCGAGTCGCCCCGATTCGAGATCACCTTCCCTGCGTCCGTGCATGCCGCCCCGATCACCGGGCGCGTGTTCATCGCCATCGGACACGACTCCACGCCCGAGCCGCTGGCCAACGCGGGCTCGTTCACCAACAGCTCGCCGCTGTTCGGCGTGGACGTGAGCCAACTCGCGCCCGGCCAGCCCGCCGTCATCGATGCGTCGACCCTGGGCTACCCGCTCACCTCGCTCACCGACCTCCCAGCCGGCGACTACTGGGTGCAGGCGGTGATGAACGTGTACACGGAATTCCACCGCGCCGACGGGCACACCATCTGGGCGCACATGGACCAGTGGGAGGGCCAGAACTTCGTCACCTCGCCCGGCAACCTGGTGAGCGCGCCGATGCGCATCCACTTCGACCCGCATGCGGCGAGCGACGTGAAGATCTCGCTGACGCAGGTGAATCCGCCGGTGCAGGTGCCGCCCGACACCAAGTGGGTGAAGCACGTCAAGATCAAGAGCGAGCTGCTCAGCAAGTTCTGGGGGCATCCCTTCTACATCGGCGCCACCGTGCTGCTGCCGGCGGGCTACGACACGCACCCCAGCGTGCACTACCCGGTGGTCTACCAGCAAGGCCACTTCGGGCTGCAAGCGCCGCTCGGCTTTCGCCCCGACAGCACGCCGATGCCCGATTGGATCAAGGCGTTCTACGCGAGCTACAATCTGGAGATGCCGTGGGTGTTCGCGCGCAAATGGATGGGGCCCGGCGAGCCGAGGGTCATCGCCGTGACCTTCCAGCACCCCACGCCCTACTTCGACGACTCGTACGCCGTCAATTCGGCGAACAACGGCCCGTACGGCGACGCGATCATGCAGGAGCTGATTCCGTACCTGGAATCGCACTTCCGCATGATCGACAAGCCGTATGCGCGCGTGCTCACCGGCGGCTCGACCGGCGGATGGGAGTCGATTGCGCTGCAGATCTACCACCCGGATTTCTTCGGCGGCACGTGGACGCTGTACCCCGATCCCGTCGACTTCCACCACTACGGGTCGTTCGACGCCTACGCCGACACCAACGCGTTCGTCGTCTCACGGCACGGCATCGCGCCCTTCGACCCCACGAGCTCCTGGTTCCACCCCGAGCGGTTCGTGATGCGCGACAACGACGGCCAGCCCTGGCTCAGCATTCGACAGATGAGCCAGCTCGAGGCCGTGCTCGGCAGCCACGGCCGCTCGGGCGAGCAGTTCGAGGCGTGGGACGCGGTGTACGGTCCGGTGGGGC
Organism: Gemmatimonadota bacterium; assembly: GCA_028876725.1. Lineage (GTDB taxonomy): Bacteria > Gemmatimonadota > Gemmatimonadetes > Gemmatimonadales > Gemmatimonadaceae > JAGWRI01. The sequence continues at coordinate 5,682 of JAGWRB010000290.1, read as the reverse complement.
CCGATGGGTATCCGGTTCCATTATGGGACAAGCGCACCGGCCATATCAACAAGGACGTGATCGCCTACATGCGCGACCACGGGTACGATCTCACCGCGTACCTGGCCAAGAACTGGAAGACCGTCGGTCCCGAACTCGTCGACAAGATCCACGTCGACGTGGGCGACATGGACAACTTCTATCTCAACCTCGCGGTGATGGACTTGCAGCAGTTCCTGGAAGGCACCACCAACCCGCACGTCCCCGGCGTGTTCCGCTATGGCCGCCCCGAGAAGGGGCACGGCTGGCAGCACGTGCCGAATTCGGAATTGCTCAAGGAGATGGCGGCGGCGATCACGAAGCATGCGCCGCCGGGGACGAATACGAAGGCCTGGAAGTACTAGGAACCGGCGCGTGTTCGCGCCGCAGCAGCCCTACTTCACCGCCTTTCGTCCTTCGGGACGGAAGGCGGTGAACTTTTTGGGGCCCCCGCCCGTCCCTACCACGGAAGGCCGCGGCACCCTCGAGCCTCGACCCTCGACCCTCAACTCTAAACCCTGAACCCCCTTGTCCCCCACCGCGATCTCCCGCCACGACACCCTCCAGCTCCACCTGCTGGTGCTCCGCTGCCAGGCGGGTGACGAGCGGGCGTTCGCGGCGCTGCTCGACCGGTTTGGGGACGCGACGCGCGGGTATCTGCAGGGGCTGGTCGGAGACGCGGCCGACGACGTGCAGCAGGAGGTCTGGCTCACCGTCTACCAGAAACTCGCCCAGCTCACCGATCCGCGCGCCTTTCGCACCTGGCTGTACCGCACGACGCGGCATCGCGCGCTCGACTACCTGCGCGGGGAGCGGCGAGAGCGCGAGTTGTTCGTCGACGACACCGACGCCGACGTGCCCGATCCCGGCACCGACGACACGGCCGGCGCGGCCCTCGACACGGAACTGCTCGCCGACGCCATCGCCGCGCTCGGACCGCTGCACCGCGAGGCGCTGCTCCTCCGCTACCGCGACGGACTGAGCTACGCCGAGATCGCCGTCGTCGTCGGCTGCTCCCTCGGCACCGTCCGCTCCCGCATTCACTACGCCCGGCAGCACCTGCGCGATGCCATCGCCGGGCCGTCCGATTCGCGCCGCACCACCGGCGCCGCCACTCCCACGTCCTTCACCCGAGGCCAGTCATGACCGACACCACTTCCCGCTCCGACGCCGTCTGGAGCACCATCGAACAGAACAAGCGCACCGACCGCTTCATCCGCCGGGTCGGCATCGCAGCGTGGAGCGCCACCCTCATCGCCGTGCTCGGCTACGCAATCATCGTTGGGTTTCAGGTATCGGCGATGATCAAGCTGATGGCGGTCGGCGGCGCGCGCGGCATTGCCGTCGGCGCGGCGATTACGCCCATCGTCGTGGTCGTCGGGCTGCTCGCCCTGCTCATCGCCGTGCTGGCCACCATCGGCAGTTTCGTGCGGATGCGCACCACGAACCTGGCCGAGATCCAGCTCCGGCTGGCCGCGCTCGAAGAACTGCTCACCGCGCGCAGCCACGAGGCCTGAACGCGAACGCCCGCGCCGGATCGGCGCGGGCGTTTGCGTGCATCTTCGATCGCCGCTCAGTGGCCGGCGATCGGATGCGGTACGTAGTGCTCTTCGAGCGCCGCGACTTCGTCGGTCGAGAGCTTGACGTCGAGCGCCGCAACTGCCGCTTCGAGATGCGGCATCTTGGTGGCCCCGATGATCGGCGACGTCACCCCCGGCTTCTGCAGCAGCCAGGCGAGCGCGAGCTGCGCATGCGGCAGCTTCCGCTTCTTCGACAGCGCGTCGAGCGCCCCGAGCACGCGGTCGTTGGCCTCTTCCAGCGCGGCGTACAGCGTCTTGCCGAAGCGATCGGTTTCCGAGCGCTTCGTTGCGCCGGCTTCGGGCGCGCGGGCCAACCGGCCTCGGCCCAACGGACTCCAGGGAATCAATCCCACGCCCTGGTCCAGGCACTGCGGCACCATCTCGCGCTCCTCCTCACGGTAGAGGAGGTTGTAGTGGTTCTGCATCGAGACGAACCGGGTCCACCCGTGCTCGGCGGCCACGCGCTGCGCCTTGGCGAACTGCCAGGCGTACATGGATGACGCGCCGATGTAGCGCGCCTTGCCCGCGCGCACCACGTCGTGCAGCGCCTCCATCGTCTCTTCGATCGGCGTGTTCGGGTCCCAGCGATGAATCTGGTACAGATCCACGTAGTCGGTGCCGAGGCGAGTAAGGCTGGCGTCGATTTCGTGGAGGATGGCCTTGCGTGAGAGGCCGTTCGCGTTGGTGCCGGCGCGCATCCGGCCCCACACCTTGGTGGCCAGCACCACCTCGTCGCGACGCGCGTTCGCCCACAGCGCGCGCCCCGTCACCTCCTCGCTCGCCCCGTACGAGTAGACGTTCGCGGTGTCGAAGAAGTTGATCCCCAGCTCGAGCGCGCGCTTGAAGAAGGGGCGTGATTCGGCTTCCGGCAGCACCCAGGCCCAGCGTCCCGACTCACCGGGCAGGCTGGCGGCGGGGTCGCCGTAGCTCATGCACCCGAGACAGATGCGCGAGACTTCGAGACCGGTGTTTCCAAGTCGTGTGTATTCCATGCAGTCCTCAGCAGTGATTCTGCGCGTGCGTCGGGGGGACACTGGTTATCAATCACCCGTGGCGCCGCGCCGTTCCGCGCGCGCCGCGCGCTACTTCGTGTACCGCACGGTCCACCGCGCCGTGCCCACGGCGCTGGACCGCAACCGCACCGTCCGCATGCCGTCGCGGAGCACGCTTCCCACGAACTCCGCGCCGGTCACGCGCACCCCGGCAAACCGGTACCCCGCCGGCTCGCTGAGATAGATCTCGTACGGATCGCCGGCCACGAGACGGCTCTCGCCGGCGAGCGAATCGCCTGACCACGCCACCTGCTCGAGATCGGGGCCGCCGCAGCTCACGTGTCGATTCGTGGCGAGTAGCTGCGGATGGTCCACGCGCTCCCGGATGCAGAATACCTGCACCTTGAACGTCGAATCGATGGGGCCCGGCACGAAGGCGTCATGGAATTCGCCCAGCAGCCGCCGGGACCAGAACTCGAACACGAAGTACAGTTTCGCCGGATCGAGCCCGAGATCGGCGAACCGGATGCGCGCCGAGTCGGCGCCCCCGGTCCGCGCCAGCACGGACCAGCGCTCAAAGCCGCGATTCACGTCCAGCAGATACAGCGGCACGTCGAGCCGCTTGTCGGCGTCGAACGCCCGCGGCCCCGACCCGCTCACCGCCGTGTTCGCCCGCCCGATCAGCCCCGACCGCGACGGATCCACGTCGTACACCTGCTCGGGACGCGTGAACAGCACGGGCGCGGTGCGCTTCGCGATCTCGGCGCGCGGCGTGCGGTACACCTCCGGCTTGTCGGTGAGCATGAGCAGCGACCCGGTGAGCGACGCGAGCGTGGCCGCGCGATAGCCGTCGGGGGCCGAGAGCTGGATGTGGTCGGGATCATTGCGCCATACCACATTGTTAAACGAATTGTACTCGGCGAACCCGCCGTATCCGAACCCGTCGGTGCCCACGCGCACGGCGTCCACGAGCCCGATGAGCTCGGGGCGGATGCCCCAGCACGCCAGCAGGAACGCGTCGGGGCCGATGGCGTCGCGCACCGTGCGCACGAACCCGCGATACACCTGCTCGCGATCGAGGCCGCGCGCGCGGAAGTAGCCGGCGTGGCTGTTGTACCCCTCGTAGCGCAGGTGCCGCAGGGCGTCGAGCTTGTAGTAGCGCCACCCCATGCGGGCCAGCGTATCGTACACCGGGCGCACCAGGTCGCGCATCGTGGCCGGGTTCGACCCGTCCATCACATAGCCGATCCAGTTCCCGGACGCCGGCGCACCGCCCGAATCCCGCACGAATTCGTCGCGGTGCGCGAACGCGTACGCGCTGTCGGCAAAGCTGACGTTGGTCCAGATGCCGGGCTGCAGGCCGCGGCGCGCGACGTACTGCTCCAGCGCCCGGAGCCCGGACGGGAACTTGGGGTTCGGGTGCAGCCAATTGGCCGGCGTGCCGATCGGCTCCCGCTCGTAGCCGTCGTCGATCTGCAAATAGTCATACCCGAACGGAAGCAGCACGTTGTGCAGCACGTCGGCGGCGTCCTTCACATCCTGCTCGGTGACCTTATCGAAGTACGCGTACCAGGAGGTCCACCCCGCCACCGACGAACGCCACACCTGATACGTCCAGGGCCGGTACTCGGCGAGCCCGCGGTGCTTCTGGTAGAAGCGCGGGCGAAAGCGAAGAATGATCTCGCTGCCGGTCGCGCGCAGTGCGAACATGGCCGAGTCGCCCGCGGGTTCATCGGCCTCGACCCGCACGGCCGTGGGCTCGTCGAACGAGAGCACCCAATCGGAGTGGCGGTCGTACACGGCGCGGTTGAGCCGGCTCTCGCTGGGCCCCATGGCGTTCCGCACGATGACCGGTCCGTCGGTGCGGCGCTCCGTGGAAGCGGCGAATGCGTCGGCGTCGCCGCGCACGGTGCCGGTGAGCGCGAGCTGCCCGTCACCGCGCGCCGTCCACTTCACCACCTGCGTGATGGCGCCGTTGGCCGTGTCGACCAGGGTGCGCATCTCAGGCGCGCGGTCGGGGGCCGCCAGCGCTCCGGAGAATACCACTCGCCCGCCGTAGCTGAGCTGGACGCGCCCGTGGTCCACGGCGACGACGGCGGGGGCGTTGGGCGGCTCCGCGGCCGTCTGCGCGCAGACGGCCGTGGGCGCAACGAGCAGGCAAGCGGCGGCGATGACGTACGAGCGGTGCATGGCGAATCGGGCGAAGGAGCGAGCGAAGAGTCCCGTCAAAGCTCGCCGGTTTCGCCGCGCGCCGCTACGCGCCCGGTCGTTTACTGACTGCCGGGCGCGGTGGGCACCACGCCGGCCGGCGGATTCTTCAGCAGGGGCGATTCGTGGATGATCTTGCCGCCCAGATACGCCGTGCGCGTCACGACGCTGATGCCGAGCACGGCGAGCACTGCCAGCGTGATGCGCAGCCACTGCGGCGGGAGCCCCTGGGGATCGCGGCGGAGCATGTACCACCAGGCGTACGCGCTGACGGCGCCGAGGATGAGCAGCACGACGAGTGCGTAGCTGGCGGACTCGTCGTGGGCGGCGACCATGGAGCGCACCACGTACCAGGTGCCGCGCAGGGCGTGAGACGCTTCGTCGCCGGAGAAGTCGGCAGGATACACGCTGAGGCCGGCCAGGGTGAGCGTGGCGACGCTGTAGAGCCAGATGCCGCGGCGCTTGGTGATGAACGCGAGCACGAGCACGGCGCACCCGACCACGGTCAGGATGATCGGAAAATGGTTGATCAGCGTGTGGAGATATGGCCAGTCCATGGGCGGTCACCCTCGTGATGAAAGATCCGGCAACACCAACGCAACGGACACCAGAATCATAGCACGATTTCGCGGGCGTTCGCGTGACGAACGAGAACGGCGCCCCATTGCTGAGGCGCCGTTTCGGCGATCTTTGCGCGATCTGAGCGGGTAAGGCCCCGCCGGTTCACCGGCTCGCGGCCTCACCGCCTCACGTTTATCCGCACTCGCTGAATCCGCACACGTGGCACTTCACACAGCCTTCGGCGTACTCGAGCTGCGAGCCGCAGTCCGGGCAGGTGCCCATGAACGCCTCGCCGCCGTTGAACGACTCGAGTTCGAACTGCG
>JAGWRB010000289.1 GCA_028876725.1 Gemmatimonadota bacterium | reverse complement strand
CTGTTCCATTAACACTCTCAACACCTCCTCCCCCTCCACCACTGGAAGTGATTTGGTTATCACCGTTTATGAAAACTGGTGTTGCTACGCCAATCAAATCACCGTTGTCCATATTCCCTCTTACGTTTTGATGAGACCGAGAGACTTCAGGGCAGCGACGATGTCGCCAACCGTATAAGCAGTTGAACCGGTTCCACCCGTAAAAGTAGTGCCAGTCACGAGCGGAGTGCCGGTATTAATGTTGGCAGTGGTATCGCCAACAGGGCTTGGCTGCGTCTGCACTTCCGACTGCGCCAGAGCCACATCGGTGGGCAGTGGGCGGTGGGCAGTGGGCAGTCCGCGGGCTACTGCCTACTGCTCACCATTCACTGCTCACTGTCCACTTCCCTTTTCATTCGAAATCCAGCGCCAGATCCATCGCCGGCGCTGAATGCGTGAGCGCGCCCACCGAAATCCAGTCCACTCCCGTCTCGGCGATCGCGCGCACCGTCCCGAGCGACACGCCGCCGCTCGCCTCCACCGTCGCGCGTCCGGCCACGAGTTCCACGCACGCCTTCAGTTCGGCCGGCGCCATGTTGTCGAGCAGGATGATGTCGGCCCCGGCGGCGACCGCGGCCGCCACCTGATCGCGGCGCTCGCACTCCACTTCTACGCGCATGCCCGCCGGGGCGATCTCGCGCGCGCGCCGTACGGCCTTGGCCACGTCGCCGTCGAGCGCCGCCAGATGGTTGTCCTTGATCAGGACGCCGCTCGCGAGATCCATCCGGTGATTCATCCCGCCGCCCGCACGCACCGCGTACTTCTCGAGCAGCCGCCAGCCGGGCGTCGTCTTGCGGGTGTCGAGGATGCGCGCCTTCGTGCCGCGCGCCGCCTCGACATAGCGCGCGGTGAGCGACGCCACCCCCGACAGCCGCTGCAGGAAATTGAGCGCCACGCGCTCCGCGGCGAGCATCGGACGCGCATGCCCCGTGACGAACAACACGACGTCGCCGGGACGCACGGCGGTGCCGTCGGGCGCATCGATGCGGATCGCCACCTTGGGATCGACGAGCCGGAAGGCTTCGACCGCCAGCGGCACGCCCGCCACGACTCCCGCCTGGCGCGCGACCAGCGACGCGCGCGCGCGCCGTTCGCTCATCACCGTCGCCACGCTCGTGACGTCGTTGAAGGCGCCGTCCTCCTCGAGCGCCGCGCGCACCAGCGATTCCAGCGCCGAGTCGGCGAGCGGAAAGTGCAGGTCGTCGCGCGCCATCACGCGCACCGACGGCGTGGAGAGTGGCGTAACCGTCCGTGCCGGACGGGAACGCTCGGGCTGCGGCTGCGGCATGGGACTACTCCCCGGGGTCACCCACCGGGGCAAGGGCGCGGGTGCCGCCGATCGAGACCATGCGCTCGATCGCGCGGCGCGCGCGGCGCGCGATGTCGGGTGGGACGGTGATGTGATACTCGTTTCGCTGGAGCGCGTTGAGCACCTTGGGCAGCGTCGTGACTTTCATGTACGCGCATGTCGCGCGATCGTTCGCGGCATAGAAGGTCTTCCCGGGATTCTCACGCCGCAGGCGATGCAGGATGCCGACCTCGGTGGCCACGATGAATTCGTCATTGGGCGACTGCGCGGGCCGGCGGATCATCCCTTCGGTGGACAGGATCTCCACGCCGTCGGCGTTCACGTCGCCCGCCGACAGCGCCTCGAGCACCGACGTCGAGCAGCCGCACTCCGGATGCACCAGAAATTCCGCCTTCGGGTGCGCCGCCCGCTGGGCGTTCAGGTGCTCCGGATCGATCCCCGCGTGCACGTGACACTCGCCCATCCATACGTGAATGTTCTCGCGGCCCGTCATGCGCCGGACGTGCGCGCCGAGGAACATATCGGGGAGGAAGAGAATCTCCCGCTCGGCGGGAATCGCGTTCACCACGTCCACCGCGTTCCCCGACGTACAGCAGTAATCGCTCTCCGCCTTCACCTCGGCCGTCGTGTTCACGTACGACACCACGACCGCGCCGGGGTGCTCGGCCTTCCACGCGCGGAGCTGGTCGGCGTCGATGGTGGCGGCCAGCGAGCACCCCGCCGCCATGTCGGGAAGCAGCACCCGCTTGGTCGGCGACAGGATCGCCGCCGTCTCGGCCATGAAGTGCACGCCGCAGAACACGATCACGTCCGCCTCGGTCTTCGCGGCTTCGCGGGATAGGCCCAGCGAGTCGCCCACGTAGTCGGCCACGTCCTGCACTTCGGGCCGTTCGTAGTTGTGGGCGAGAATCACGGCCCGGCGCTTGGCGGCCAGCGCGCGAATCTCGTGATGCAGCTCCGCGAACGCGGAATGCGGCGCAATGTCGGGTGTCGGGGGCATGTCTTGGATAATAGCGGAGTCGCCGGCCGAAGTTCCGGGCGGCGCCCGGTCAGAGCTCGATGTGGCGCCCGCGCCACACGCCGCGGGCTCGGGGGAAGTCGCTGCGGTAGTGCCCGCCGCGCGACTCCCGTCGCCGCAGCGCGGCCTCGGCGATGAGCGTCGCCGTCTGGATGAGATTCGCCTCTTCCGTGGCGCCCTCGGGCAGCCGCCGCTCGAGGTCGCCCAGCGTGGCGAGCGCGCTCCGCAGCCCGGCCTCCCGGCGCACGATCCCCACGTACTGCCACATGATCATGCGCACGAGATCCGCCGCGACCTGCGCCGCACCGCGGTCGCGGAGCACGGGCACCTGCCAGCGCGCGCGCCGTGGCTCGCGCGCCAGCGGCGGCTCCTCGCGCAGCCGGCCCGCGATCCGCTCCGCGAACACCAGCCCTTCGAGCAGCGAATTCGACGCCAGGCGGTTGGCGCCGTGCACGCCCGTGCGCGACACCTCGCCGCATGCGTACAGGCGCCGCCGACTCGAACGCCCGTAGAGATCGGTGACGACGCCGCCCATCATGTAATGCGCCGCCGGCGTCACGGGAATCAGCGCGCGCGCGGGATCGATGCCCCGCGCCTTGCAGATGGCGTCGATGCCCGGAAATCGCTTCGCGAACGCGCGGCCGAGCTTCCGCGCGTCGAGGAACACGCGGTGCCCGGCGCCCTGCTCGCGGAAGATCGCGCGCGCGACCACGTCGCGCGGCGCGAGCTCGGCGTCGGGGTGGCGTTTCTTCATGAACCGCTCGCCGCGGTCGTTCACCAGCAGCGCCCCCTCACCGCGCACCGCTTCGGAGATGAGCTGCAGCGGATTCTCCGGCGTGTCGAGCGCCGTGGGATGAAACTGCACGAACTCCATGTCGGCCAGCGTCGCCCCCGCGCGATGCGCGATGGCGAACCCGTCGCCGGTGGCGACCACGGGGTTGGTCGTGTAGCGATAGACCTGGCCGCAGCCTCCGGTGGCCAGCACGGTCGCGTCGGCGACGATCTCGGTGGCGCGCCCCTTCACGCTCGCGCGCACCCCCAGCACCGCCCCACGCGACACGATGAGATCGAGCACGCGCGCCTTTTCGAGCACGCGGATGTTGCGGCTCTCGCGCACCCGCTCGATGAGCGTGCGCGCGACTTCGGCGCCCGTCTGGTCGCCGTGCGCATGCACGATGCGCGACGCGGAATGCGCGGCCTCGCGCCCCAGGACGAGCTCGCCGTGCGGGCCGAGGTCGAATTCCGCGCCCGCCGTCTGGAGCTGGCGCACCCGCTCCGGCCCCTCCTCCACGAGCACCCGCACGGCCGCGGCATCGCAGAGCGCCGCGCCGGCCGCCAGCGTGTCGCGGCGGTGCAGTTGCGGCGAATCGCCCGCGCCCAGCGCGGCGGCAATGCCGCCCTGCGCGTACGCGGTGGCGCTGTCGAACAGCGACCGCTTGGTGAGGATCACGACCTCGCCGTGCGCCGACGCGCGCCAGGCCGTGTGCAGCCCCGCCACGCCGCTGCCCACCACCAGGTACCGCGTCCGGATCCGCTCCACCATGGCTCGAAATCAACTGACCGCCGCAGGCTTGCGGTACCCCGGACACGGGGACGATTGTTCACCCCATGCGAAAGCTGCTCATCCTCGTGGGCGTGCTGCTCGCCGCCCACGTGGTGCTCCTGTTCGTGCACCCTGCGGGAGCGGCTTCCCCGGCCATCGATCCGCACGCCGTCAACGTCGGCATCGTGTTCGACGTGGGCGGACGCGGCGACAAGTCGTTCAACGACGCCGCGTACGTGGGCGGCGAACGCGCGGAAAAGGAGCTGGGGGTCCACGTCCGGTTCATCGAGCCCGGCGACGGCTCCGACCGCGAGGCCGCGCTGCGCATCTTCGCCGCCGAGGGGATGAAGCTGGTGATCGGCGTCGGCTTCATCTTTACCGACGACCTGGTGCAGCTCGCCAAGGAGTATCCCAACACCGACTTCGCGGGCGTGGACTTTTCGGTGGCCACCGACAGCGCCGGCAATCCGATCCCCCCGCCGCCGAACCTGGCCGCGCTCAAGTTCCGCGAGGAAGAGGGGTCGTTTCTCGTCGGCGCGCTCGCGGCGATGGTGGGACACTCGAAGAAGGTGGGGTTCGTGGGCGGCATGAACTCGCCGCTCATCCAGAAATTCCAGGCCGGCTACACGGCCGGCGTGCATTACGTGTGCCCCGACTGCCAGGTCATCGCGCAGTACGCCGGCGTCACCCCCGACGCGTTCCGCAATCCGGGCAAGGGGAAGGAGCTCGCGCTCTCGCAGTACCAGGACGGCGTGAACGTCATCTTCCACGCCTCGGGTTCCACCGGCCTCGGCGTCTTCGAAGCCGCGCGGCAGACCAACAAGCTCGCCATCGGCGTCGATGCCGATCAGTACTCCGAAGCGCCGGGCCACGTGCTGACCTCGATGGTCAAGGGCGTCGACGCGGCGGTGTTCGACGCCATCAAGCGCGTGAAGGACGGCACCTTCAAGGGCGGGATCTACTCGTACGGCCTCGCGCAGAACGGCGTGCGCTACGTGTACGACGAGCACAACAAGGCGCTCATCCCCGACAGCGTGCAGGCGCGGCTGCAGCAGCTCCGCGCCGACATTATCGCCGGCAAGATCAAGGTGCCCACCACGCCATGACCGCCCCCGACGGCACGACCCCTCCGACGCCGGACGGCGCTCCTCCGCTCGCGGTATCTCTGCGCGGCATCGACATGTCGTTCGGGCCGGTGCGCGCCAATCGCGGCGCGTCCCTCGACGTCGCGCGCGGCGAGATCCACGCGCTGGTGGGCGAGAACGGCGCCGGCAAGTCCACGCTGATGCGCGTGCTGAGCGGCATGTACGCGCCCGACGCCGGCACGATGACGGTGAATGGCCGCGACGTCACCGGCTGGTCCACGGCCCAGGCCATCGACGCCGGCGTGGGCATGGTGCACCAGCACTTCATGCTCGTGCCCACGCTCACGGTGGCCGAGAACGTCGTGCTCGGCCGGGAGATCACGGCCGCCGGCCGCCTCGACCGCCGCGGCGCCGAGCGCGCCGTGGCCGAGTTGGGCGAGCGCACGGGACTCGTCGTCGCGCCGGGACGCCTGGTGAGCGAGCTGTCGGTGGGCGAGGCGCAGCGCGTGGAGATCCTGAAGACGCTCTACCGTGGCGCCCGGATCCTCATTCTCGACGAGCCGACGGCGGTGCTGTCGCCGCCCGAGGTCGACGAGCTGTGGCGCGTGCTGACCCACATGCGCGACACCGGCGATACGATAATTCTCATCACCCACAAGCTCGACGAGGTGATGGCCGTCTCGAACACGGTCACGGTGATGCGCCGCGGCGCGACGGTGGGCCGCGTGGCCACGCGCGACACCTCGCCCGCCGAGCTCGCCCGCCTGATGGTGGGGCGCGACGTGGTCCTCGCGGGCGACGCAGCCGCGGCGCCGCAGCATTCCATTCGCGCCGAGCGGCGCGCGGCGCTGGACGTGCGGGAGCTCACGGTGGCCGACGCGCGCAAGACGCACGCGGTGGACGGCGTGAGTTTCGCCGTCGAACCGGGCGAGATCCTCGGCATCGCCGGCGTCGAGGGAAACGGCCAGACCGAGCTCGTCGAGGCCCTCGCCGGCCTGCGCGAGGTCAGCGCCGGCGCCGTGCTCCTCCACGGCCGCGACGTCACCCGGCAGTCGGTGCGCGCGCGCGGAGACGCCGGCCTCTCGCACATCCCCGAAGACCGCCAGCTGCGCGGACTCGTGCTCGACTACTCCATCGCCGACAACCTGATCCTCGGCCAGCAGCACCGGTTCTCGCGCCGCGGCGCCGTGGACGCCGCGCACGTCCTCGAGAACGCGCGCCGCCAGATCGAGCGCTTCGACATCCGCCCAGCCGATCCGGCCGCGCCCGCGCGGGCGCTCTCCGGCGGCAATCAGCAGAAAATCGTGATCGCCCGCGAGATGGGACGCGATTTCACCGTCCTGCTCGCCGCGCAGCCCACCCGCGGCGTCGACGTGGGCGCCATCGAGTTCATTCACGCGCAGCTGCGCAACGCGCGTGCCGAGGGCAAGGCCATTCTGCTCGTGTCGGCCGACCTCACCGAAGTGCTCGCGCTCTCCGACCGCGTGGCGGTGATGTACGGAGGGCGCTTCGCCGCCGTGCTCCCGCGCGCCGAGGCCACCAAGGAAGTGCTCGGCGCCTACATGACCGGCGCCTCGGGGAGGGCCGCGTGAGCGCCTCCGCCGGCGCCCGTCGATGGCGCGCGCAGCTCGAAGAAGCCGTGCTTCCCGCGGTGGTCGCGCTGCTCATCGCCGCGCTCGTCGGCGACGTCCTCATCATCGTCTACGGCCAGTCGCCGGGCGAGGTGTACCGCGCCCTGCTCGAGGGGACGTGGGGCAACGCGTACGGCCTGGGACAGGTGCTGTACAAGACGACCACGCTCACGTTCACCGGCCTCTCGGTGGCCATCGGGCTCCGAGCCGGCCTGTTCAACATCGGCGCCGAAAGCCAGCTCGCCGCGGGCGGATTCGCGGCCGGCGTCCTCGGCACGCTGCTTCCGCCGGGACTCCCGGCGCTGCTCGTCCTGCCGCTGTTCATCGTTGCCGCGGCCATCGGCGGCGGCGCCGTGGGCGGCGCGGCGGGCGTGCTCAAGTCGAAGTGGGGCGCGCACGAAGTGATCACGACGATCATGCTGAACTTCATCGTGCTCGCCCTGCTCAACTACCTCACCGTCGCGCACTTCAAGGTGTTCGACACCCTCCACACCGCCGACGTGCGCAGCGGCGCGCTCCCGCGCCTGTCGGCGCTCATTCCGCCGTTCCACGGGTCGGCCGCCAACATGGTGCTCTTCCTGGCGCTCGCCGTGGTCGCGGTCGCGTGGTGGTACTTGTTTCGCTCCCGCGCCGGCTATGAACTGCGCGCGGTGGGGCTGCAGCCCGGCGCGGCCGAATACGGCGGCGTGAACGTGCCCGGCGTCTGGTGGCGCGCCATGCTCATCTCGGGCGCCGTGGCCGGCATCGGCGGCCTCAACTTCGTCCTCGGCTACAAGCATTACTACGAGGACGGGTTCAGCACCGGCGCGGGATTCCTCGGCATCGCCGTCGCGCTCGTCGGGCGGAACAACCCCGTCGGCGTCGTGCTCGCCGCGCTGCTGTTCGGCACCCTGTCGCAGGGCGGCCTGGCCGTGAACGCGCTCGTGCCCAAGCAGATGGTCGACGTGCTGCAGGCGGTGGTGATCATCGCCGTCGTCACGTCGGTGCCCGAAGTGCGGCGCGTGCTGCGCAGCGCGCGCCGCCGCGGAGGGCCTGAGGCATGATGTTCCTGGCCTTCCTGTCGCAGACCATCCGCATCGCGATGCCGTACCTGTTCGCGTCGGCCGGCGGCGTGCTTTCCGAGCGATCGGGACTCATCGGCCTCGGCCTCGAGGGCTACATGCTCTCGGGCGCGTTCTGCGCCGCGCTCGGCAGCTACTACTCGCACAGTCCGTGGATCGGACTCGCCGCCGGCCTCGCGGGCGGCACCGTGTTCGCCGCGCTCTATGGCCTCTGCTCCGTACGCTACAAGGGCGATCAGGTCGTGGTCGGCGTGGCCATCAACCTGCTGGCCGTGGGGATCACGCGATTCTTCCTGCGCTTCGCGTTCGGCAGTTCGTCCAATTCGCCGCGGGTTCCCGGATTTTCCGTGGCCGAAACCGGCAGCGGGCTGCTCGCGCTGGCGCACGATCCCATGATCTGGATGGGAGCCCTGGCCATGCCCGTGGTGGGCTGGGTGCTGTACCGCACGCCGTTCGGTCTTCGCGTGCGCGCGGTGGGCGAGCATCCCGGCGCGGCGCTCTCCGTGGGCATTCCCGTGGCGCGCGTGCGCTGGCTTGCCGTCCTGCTTTCGGGCGCCATCGCCGGCATGGGCGGCGCGTACCTCGCCCTCGATCAGCACCAGTTCACCGATCAGATGACCGCCGGTCGCGGATTCATCGCGCTGGCGGCGATCATCTTCGGCCGCTGGGATCCGCCGCGCGTCGGGCTCGCCTGCTTGCTGTTCGCCGCCGCCGAGACGTTCCAGATCCGCCTGCAGGGCGCGTCCGCCGTGCCGGCGCAGTTCGTGGAGATGATTCCGTACGTGCTCACCATCGTGGCCCTGGCCGGCGTCGTGGGTCGCGCCGTACCGCCGGCCGCGCTGGGAAAAACGGACGAGTAGCACCGCGCTGGCATAATCCGAACACTTCGCGATTTGTCCCGGCGCCCCGATGGCGCTTGATTACGGGTTCACAATTTCGCCCGCCTGAGCACCGTGTCCGCATCCACGACGCCCACCAATCCGCAGGCCGCCAATCCCGTCGGCAAGCTCGCCGTGCTGATGGTGACGGCGTTCATCGACATGGTCGGCCTGTTGATGATCATCCCGCTGCTGCCGTTCTATGCCGAACGGCTCGGGGGCAACGGACTCGTCGTCGGCCTGCTCGTGTCGTCGTACGCGGTGGCGCAGCTCATCAGCGCGCCGTACTGGGGGCGCCTTTCCGACCGCCACGGCCGGCGGCCCGCGCTGCTGGTCGGCCTCACCGCGTCGGCCATTGCGTACGTGATTTTCGCGTACGCGAATTCGCTCTGGATCCTCTTTCTCTCACGCCTCGTGCAGGGCGCGGGGGGCGGCACGGTGAGCGTCGTGCAGGCGTACGTCGCCGACGCCACGCGCCCCGAAGACCGCGCGCGCAGTCTGGGCCTGCTCTCCGCCGCCACCAACGCCGGCGTCGCCATCGGCCCCGTGATCGGGTCGGTCAGCCTTTCCATTGGCACGCACGCGCCCGGACTCGCCGCCAGCGCGCTCTGCCTCGCGAACATTCTCTTCGCCATGCGCTATCTGCACGAGTCGCGCGACATGGCCGAGGCGCGCGCGCGTCCGCAGGCCAAGGGACGCTCGCGCGAAGCGATCCTGCGCGTGGTCACGCATTCCAGCGAACCCGCCTCGCGCCTCATCTGGATCTACGCGCTGGGCATGGGCGCCTTCCAGGGCGTGACGGCGATTCTCGCGCTCTTCCTGGCCGCGCGCTTCGGCGTCACCGCCAAGACCATCGGTTACTTCTTTCTGTATATCGGGGTGATTTCCGTGGTCGCGCGCGCGGGCATTCTGGGACACGCCGTGGACCGGTTCGGCGAACCGCGGCTGTCGCGGATCGGCGCCACCCTGCTCGCGATGGGGCTCGCCATGATGCCGTTCACGCACCGCATGGCTGACCCGCACGCGGTCGCCGCGTTCTTCGGCGGGCGGCTCCCCGCCGGTCTCGTCGCCGTCGTCCCCTACATTCCCCTGGCCATTGCCGTCGCGCTCGTGCCGCTCGGCACCGCATTCACCTTCCCGTGCGTTACCGCGCTGCTCTCGCGCGTCACGCCGAGTCATGAGCGGGGGCTGTACCTCGGCGTGCAGCAGACCTTTGGCGGGATGGCGCGCGTGGTATTTCCCATCCTCGCCGGCTGGATGTTCGACCGCGTGATCGCGCTGCCGTTCCTCGTGTCCGCCGGCCTCGCGATCGCGACGATCTTTTTGGGGCTCGGGATGGAGAGCTACGTGAAGCCCCGCGAGGCGCCCGCCGTCGTGAGCGGCGGCTAGGCGTTCCCTTCGGCGCCCGGCTCGCTGGCCAGCACCGCCTTGGCGATTTCCACCATCGGGACCGAGCGGTCCTGACTCGTCCGCTGCAGGATGCGATACGCCTCCTGCTCCGACGATCCGGTGCGCCGCATGAGGATGCCCTTGGCCCGCTCGATCATCTTGCGGTTCTCCAGCGCTTGCCGCGCGCCTTCCGCGTCCTTGCGCGCCGACGCGAGCTCCTTGGCCCGCGTGGCCGCCAGCCGAATCGTCGAATCGAGCACGCGCGGCGGCGCCGGCTTGGGCAGAAACGCGATCGCCGCCGTGGCGGCCACGTCATGATCGGACAGCGTCAGCGCCTGATCGCCGCTGAACAGCACGACCGCGACGCCGGGCGTGGCCTGGGTGATCGTTTCCGCCGCCTCGATGCCGGACCCGTCGGGCATGTGCACGTCGAGCAGCACGATGTCCGGGACCAGCTCGATGGCGCGTTCCTGCGCCTCGCGTCCCGTGCCGACCTCGGCGACCACGATGTGGCCCAGGGCCGACAGGAGCTCGACGAGCAATGAACGGGCATTATCGTCGTCTTCCGCGACAAGGATGCGGATCTGCGGGGTGACTTCAGTCATTGCGACTAAGTTAGGGGTTCGGGACGTTACTGCGCCAGCACGGCGTTTCCACTCCCGGCCACCTGGGCCAGGAGGTCGGACGTTCTGACCGGCTTCCGGAGCAGGAAGTCCGTTGCCGCCGTATTACCCCGCGGTTCCCATCCGGTCACCACGCCGATGCGCAGACGCGGCCACCGGTTGCGGGCGTGCGTCACCAGATCCCACCCGCTGCCGTCGGGGAGGCCGATGTCGCTGACCAGCACGTCGAACGGGACCTCAGGGTTATCCCCGAGGCGTGCCATCGCGTCCTCGATCGTGGTCACCGCTTCCACCGTGTGGCCGTCGCTCTCCAGCAGCGCCTGCATGAACTCGCGGCTGTCGGCGTGGTCCTCCACGAGCAGGACGCGGCGCGGGGCGCGGCGCGCGAGCATTTCCTCCAGCGTCGCGGTGGGCGTGTCGACCGCCTTCGGAAACACCAGCCGGATGGTCGTGCCCTTGCCCAGCGCCGACTCGATCTCGGCGCTGCCGCGGTGGCGTTTGACGATGCCGTACACCTCCGCGAGTCCGAGGCCCGTGCCGGCCTGGCCCTTCGTGGTGAAGAACGGCTCGAACGCCCGTTCCCGCGTTTCCTCGGACATACCAGTTCCAGTATCACTGACCTCGAGCGCCACCGCGTCGCCGTTCACGCGCGCGGCGATGCCCAGCGTGCCGCCGCCGTGCATCGCGTCGAGCGCGTTCTGCACCAGGTTCAGCAACGCTTCGCGGATCTCGCCCGGAATGCCGCGGATCGTGGCGCCCGGCGCGAGCGACCGCTCGAGCTGCACCTGCCCGCCCCGCGCCCGCTCGGCCCACAGCGGACGCGTCATCGCCACGACTTCGTCGCACACCGCCGCGAGGTCGATCACTTCGTCGCGCTCACCCTTCATCGGCTCCTGCCGGATGAACCGCCCCACGCGCGCCGCCGTCGCCGCGCCCGTCTCGGCCGCCTTCGCGATGCGCACCGCGTAGTCGCGCACCGCATCCGGATTCTCGGCGTGCGCCTCCAGCAGATACGCGGCCGCCATGATCGGATTCAGCGCGTTGTTCACGTCGTGCATCACGCCCGCCGCGAGCTGGCCCACCGCGGTCAGCCGGCGCTCGCGCGACCGCGCCTCCTGCAGCGCCAGCAGTTCGCGCGTGCGCTCCTGCACCATGCGCTCCAGACGCTCGGCTTCCGTCGACACCCGCTCGTACAGCTCCGCCGTGCGCCGCGCCTCCTCCTCGAGCTGCTGCTGGAGCTGCGTGCGGAACGTCACGTCGCGCTCCACCGTCACCGCCCCGCGAATCCGCCCGTGCTCATCGTACAGCGGGTTGGCGTTCACGTCGATGATCATCGCCCCGTCGGGACCGCGCCGCACTTCCAATCGCTCCCCACGCACTCGCTCGCCGCGGAGCGCGCGCGCCGTGGGGTGCTCGTGCACGAACAGGCTCGTGCCGTCGAGCGTGCGCGGCCGGTCGAGCTGCCACAGCTCGCGCAGCGTGTTCGGCGTGTTCGGCGCATGATCGAGCTGCGCCTGCGTGTTGGTGCGCAGCGTGTTGCCGTCGGCGTCCACCACGCGCACCGAATCCGGGATGACGTCGAAGATCGACTCGAGCTGGGCCACGCTGCGGGCCACGTCGTGGCGCAGCTCCTCGCGCTCGGTGATGTCGTTCCCCGCGAAGATCAGCCCCGCGCCGCCCCCGTCGGCCGAGACGGGCACGAACGTCACCTCGACGGTGCGCGTGCCGCTCCGCCGCTGGAACGTCACCGGGTGGGCCACCACCGGCGTGCCGTCCACCGCCGCGTCGATCTGCTCGGTGAGATCGGCCTGCGCGTTGGGGAACGCGTCGTACACCGAGCGCCCGCGCGCCGCTTCGGGCGAGGTCTCCGTCAGCTCGTAGTAGCGCGCGTTGGCGCTCACCAGCTCGAGGCCCGCGTCGAACACGGCGATCGCGTGCGCGATCGCCTCGAACAGCGCGTCGAAGCGCGCCGTGGGCGTGTGGCGATGACCGGCGTCGGACTCGGAATTCACGTTCGGCACGCGCCTCTCGGGGGAAGCAGTTGCGGACTCCGGCCAACGCTCGCCGCGCACCGGAGCCACCGCCCCCAACACTGGACCGCGCCGTCGCGGAATGTCAATGCGCGCGGAGCCTCGTAAACGGACTTTTTGCCCGGGCGCTCAATGCCCACCCACGCTCGTGGAGCCCGGACGCCGCAGGAGCGGCACCAGCGGCAGCGCCGCCAGAATCGCCACGCCGACCCACAGAAAGACGTGCTCGAACGCGATCACGTATGCCTGTCCGTTGATGATCCCGTCGAGCGCCGCCAGCGCCTGCCGCTTGGCCGTAAACAGATCCGACCCGCGGGCCACGAACGCCCGCGTCATGGCTTGCAGCCGCAGGTACGTGCCCATGCCGGTGCTCGACGCGTGCGTCACGAGCACGGCGCGGTTCTCGGCCACATTGCGCACCAGATACGTGCCGAGCAGCGACAGGCCGAGACTGCCGCCCAGCTGCCGCGTGAGGTTGAAAATGGCCGATCCGTGCCCCAGGGCGCGGCCGCGCAGCCCCGCCACCGCCGACGCCGTGAGCGGCACGAAGATCATCCCCAGCGCCGCCCCTCGCGTGATGATCAGCCAGTGCCAGCTGTCCTCCGACACGCCCGCCGTGAGATGCGAGTGCATCCACATCGAGTACGCCAGCAGCACCGCGCCGCCGGCAATGGACCACCGCACGTCGACCCGGTCGCCGAACCGCGCCATCGGCACCATCATGGCCGCCGACGCCACCGCACCCGAGAGCAGCAGCAGCCCCGCCGTCTCGGCGTCGTAGTGCAGGATCTGCTGCATGAACAACGGCTCGGCGAATATGCTGCCGTAGAGTCCGGCGCCCAGCGCGAACGCGAACAGCGACCCCGCCGCCAGCGACCGGTCCTTCAGCACGTGCAGATCCAGAATCGGCTCGTCCACGCGCAGTTCCCACGCCACCATCCCCACGAGGCACACCGCCGCCGTCACGGCGAGCGCGATGATGAGCCGCGAATCCCACCAGTCGTAGTGCTCGCCGCGCTCGAGCACGAACTGCAGCGATCCGATGCCGACGGCCAGCAGGGCGATCCCCACGAGGTCGATGCGGCCGGGCTTTCGAATCTCCACGTGATCGTGCACGAACGCCGACACCACGACGAACGACAGGATCCCCACCGGCACGTTGATGAAGAAGATCCACGGCCACGAGTAGTGGGTCACGATGATACCGCCCAGCGTGGGGCCGATGGCCGGTCCGACGATCATCCCGAGGCCGAAGATCGCGGCGGCCACGGTTTTCTGATGCGGTGGGAAGGCGTCGAACAGAATGGCCTGCGCGGTCGCGATCAGCGCGCCGCCGCCCACGCCCTGCATGAG